>JAUQPQ010000053.1 GCA_030550295.1 Chloroflexota bacterium | reverse complement strand
GCTGGCCATGGGCGTAGGTTGGCGGTCTCGCCAGGGAAAGGAGCCTGCCCAAATAGAACGCGAAACCACACGCAGGGACCTGCCGACCGCATAGCAGCTGAACTAGGGAATCGTAACGCCCACCAGCACCCACCAACCCCCCTTCGGCCCAGAATTCCACCATGGGGCCCGTATAGTATTCGAAATTGCGGGCCATGATCCCTTTAACAAGGGGGATCATGCCTATATATTCTAAAGTGGTGGCCAAGGCCTCCAGTTCCCGCAGCGGGGCCTCGACCTCGGGGAGGGTGGGCGCAAGGACGCTCCTTAGGTTGCGCACAAAGGCTGCCCCCTCTCCCTCCTCCTGCAAGAGGGATGCCACGGAGGGGCCTAGCTGGGGCAACAGTTTGGCTAGCTGGGCCAACCCATCGCCTTGCCCTTCCAGGAGGGAATCGTAGAGGCGCATCTGCTCAACGGGGGCCAGACCAGTCCGCCCCAATACGGCCCTGATCAGGCCAGAGTGGGCCAGGTAGACCTTCCCTTCTACGCCTAACCGAGTCAATATCTCTCTACCAAGAAGGATGACTTCCAAGTCGCCTAAGGGCTGCGTATCGCCCAGTATCTCTACACCGCATTGCCATTCCTCCCTGTCCCCCTCCCCGAATCGGAAGACGCTTTGAACGTAAAAGAGCTTGGCTAACGACCCCTCTGGAAAGTTCTCTACATAGAGGCGGGCGGTGGGGATAGTGTTATCGGGCCGCAGAACCACCCGTTCCCCGCTCCAGCCATCCCAGTCTAGAAAAGAGTAGACCCGGCCCAGGAGCTGGGGGGAAAGAGTGCCAGCGGCAGTGAAAAGGAAGAGGTGCTCGACGGTAGGGGTGCGCACCTCCTGGTAACCCCAGGCCAAGCACACGTCGCGAAAGATATTCTCCACCCAGCGAAAACGCTCCATCTCCTCAGGGAGGAGATCACGCATGCCCGGACAGCGCCAAGCGCCTTCCATGACTTCAACAGCAGAGGGATGCAATTGCGATTCTACCCTAGGTTATGAGGAAAGGCAAAAGGGGCGATCGCCATCGTATATAATGGGGCCGAGGGCCCATGCTAAGTATTAGATTTGGCCTCTCCCAGGGGCGGCATCTAGGGAAGGCGTTTTTCATCCTCCTGTTTGCGGCCGTCCTCCTCTCTTCCTGCCAAGCCGCCACAGCGCCACCAGGGGCAGTCCATGTCATTGAAGCTAAAGGCCAGATAGGACCAGTGATGCACCGCTATATCGATAGGGTCATGGACCGGGCCGAGGCCTCCCGGGCTGTTGCCGCTGTCATCCTTCTGGATACCCCTGGCGGCCTCTCCTCGTCCATGGACGAGATAGTAAAGCGTATCATAGGGGCCAACGTGCCCGTGGTAGTCTACGTCTGGCCTCCAGGAGGTAGGGCCGCCTCAGCTGGGACGTTCATCGCCATGGCTGCCCACATAGCGGCCATGGCCCCTGGCACCAGCATAGGTGCTGCCTCCCCAGTTCCTATAGGGGGAGAGGAGGTGGACGAGACCCTACGTGACAAGGCTACAAACGACGCTGCTGCTCGCATCAGAGATATAGCCATCATGCGCGGCCGCAACCCGGACTGGGCAGAGCAGGCAGTCCGACAGGCTGCCGCTGCTGGTGCCCAGGAAGCGCTAGAGCTGAAGGTCATAGAATACGTGTCACCAGACTTGATCACCCTCCTTCGCCAGATAGAGGGCTACCAGATCACTTTGGCCGATGGGCGGACTGTAATCTTACACACCTTGGGGGCACCCATAGTGGAGGCCCGTATGAGCTTGCCCGAGCGCATACTAGACGTGATAGGGGATCCCAATATAGCCCTTTTGCTCCTGAGTTTAGGAAGCCTGGCCCTCCTGTACGAGCTTATTAGCCCAGGGGCCATATTCCCAGGAGTGTTTGGCCTTATCGCCATCATCGTCGGCTTCTATGCCCTGAGTGTCATTCCCTTTACATGGACAGGGCTCGCCCTCATCCTCGTTGGATTGGCCCTTTTGGTGCTGGAAGTCTTCGTTACTAGCCATGGCATCCTGGCTTTGGGAGGGATCACCTCCCTAGTCCTAGGCGCCCTCTTCCTGACTCCAGCCAACCCTGGCTTCGCCGGCCCCAGCATCGAGGTGAACCGCTGGCTCGCTTACGGCCTTGGGGGTGGGCTGGGGCTCTTCTTCCTGACCGTTATGGTCAATGTCATCAGGGCCCGGCGTCAGCCAGCTGTTGTAGGGGCAGAGACTCTCATTGGCCAGAAGGGAGTAGCCCGCTCCCCCCTAGACCCCAAAGGGTTTGTAATGGTTGGAGGGGAATACTGGCAGGCAGAAGTGGAGGAGGGGGAGGTGCACCCTGGTGACGAGGTTATAGTCACCGGGCGGCAGGGGCTTATACTAAAGGTGCGCAAGAAAGAAGGAGGTATCTGAAAGATGACCCAACGGGAAGCAGGTGCCACCATAGCCGAGTGGCTAGCAAGGCTTATAACCATTGCAGGGTACATCTTGGCCATCCCCCTCTTTTGGATAGCCATTCGCATTGTCCAGGAGTACGAAAGGGGGGTCATCTTCCGCCTGGGCCGCCTGGTAGGGGCTAGGGGGCCTGGCCTCTTCTTCATCCTCCCCTTTGTGGAGAGGATGGTGAAGGTAGACCTAAGGGTGGTGACCATGGACGTGCCCCGGCAAGAGGCGATAACCCGTGACAACGTCACCGTTAAGGTGGACGCTGTTATCTACTTTCGGGTGGTCAACCCGGAGGACGCCGTAGTAAAGGTGGCCGATTATATCCGCGCTACCTCCCTTATCGCCCAGACCACCCTCCGTAACGTTATCGGTCAGTCAGAGCTGGACGAGCTGTTGTCCCGACGGGAGCAGGTAAACATGCGTCTGCAGCAGATCATCGACGAGGCGACGGAGCCATGGGGGGTGAAGGTGACGGCGGTAGAGGTGAGGGACGTAATTTTGGCCCCAGAGATGGTGCGGGCCATCGCCCGTCAGGCTGAGGCAGAGAGGGAGCGACGGGCCAAGGTGATCAATGCCGAGGGCGAGTACCAGGCCGCCCAAAGATTGGCCGAGGCAGCCCAGGTTATGGCCCAGAACCCTATTACCGTACAGCTGCGCTTCCTCCAGACCTTGTCCGAAATATCGACGGAGCGCAACAGCACCATCGTCTTCCCCCTTCCCATCGACCTGCTCCAGGCCTTCTTGGACCGGACCAGGGCAGGGGGTCAAGCTAGGGCCTAGCCCCTGAGGGTCACGTCGCCGGCCTCAACGGCCACTATTTGGCCATCGGGGCGGCGGATGAGGAGGTGGCCTCTACGGTCCACCTCCTCCGCCGTCCCCTCGATCACCTGGTCGCCCCATCTAGCTATCACTCTCCTGCCCAGAGTGATGAGGCGGTCCCGCCACTGCTTCCATATCTCCTCCGGGGCCTCCCGCGAGGCCTCATATAAGGCCTCCAAGTGGTTAAGGAGGGACGCCAGCAGATCCTCCCGGGAAACCTCCCTGCCCAGCTCGTGGCGCAAGCTGGTGGCGATCCCCGCTATCTCTGGCACCGACTTCATGTCCATATTTACGTTAACACCAATGCCCATTAGAGCGAAAAGAGGGGAATGAGGGCCCATCTCCATCTCAATGAGGACACCACACACCTTTTTCTCCCCTATCCACACGTCGTTGGGCCACTTTATGCCTGTCCTGAGGGGGGTTACCTCCTCAATTGCTTTTGCCGCCGCTAAAGGGGCCACGATGGCTAACTGGTAGACCTCCCTTTGGGAAGGCCTGAGGATCGCAGTGAGGTACAGGTTCTCGCCCGGAGGGGAGAGCCACGTGCGTCCCAGGCGCCCCCGTCCGGCCGTCTGCGCGTCGGCTACCACCACCGCCCCATGGGGGGCCCCTGCCTCGGCCTCCCTGCGGGCCACGTCCTGGGTGGAAGTAGTAGAGGTGTAGTAGACGAATGTGCGCCCGAGCCAGCGGGTAGCCAGATTCTCCTGCAAACGGGACAGATCGAGCCAAGGCATTGTTACCGCCCGTACCTTTGTCGCAAGATCGCCCGTGCCACTTCGGCATCGTTACAGGGATAAGAATGGGGGCCTGCCCAAACGTGGGACTCATGGCCCTTCCCGGCCAGCACCACCACATCCCCAGGCTGAGCCAAGTCTAAAGCGCACTCGATGGCCTGTCGACGATGGGGCACCACAGCATACTCATTGTGCACCTTGCGCCCCACCTCCTTAAGGCCAGCCTCGATCTCCCCCAAGATGGAATCCCTGTCCTCATCGTATGGATTGTCGTCGGTGATGATTGTAAAGTCGGCCAGTTGGCCAGCGATACGCCCCATAGGACGGCGCCGCTCCCGGTCCCTACCACCGATGCAGCCGAAGACGACGATGACCCTGCCCTGGCTTAGGGGGCGGACAGCACGCAAGAGACGGGCTAGAGCATCGGGGGCATGGGCGAAGTCCACCACCACCCGGAAGGGCTGGCCCTCATCAACAAGCTCTAGACGCCCAGGGGCCCCAGGCCAAGAGGCGATCGCCCGTACCGCTACCTCCATAGGTACGCCCAAGGCCAAGGCCGCCGATGCCCCGGCCAAGGCGCCCATAAGGCCCGCCTCGCCAGGCCTTTGCGCCTCTATCGTCCCCTCCCCCCAAGGGGAGCTAAGGCGAAAGCGAATCCCCCATCCTTTCTCCTCCACATCGAAGGCCCTCACTTGGGCCTCAGGGGCTAATCCGTAAGTGAGGGTGTGGGCGCGGGTGAGGGAAAGAAAATAGGGACTAGAGGGGTCATCGGCGTTCACTACAGCCCATTTGTGGCCTCCCCTGGGTGGGTCCTGGTCTAGAAGGGAGAAGAGACGCCCCTTTGCTGCCCGATATTCCTCCCATGAACCGTGGAAATCCAGGTGGTCTTCCCTCAGCTGGGTGAGGACGGCCACATCGAAGTAAGCGTCCTCCACCCTCTTCAAGGTGAGTCCATGGGAGGTGCACTCCAATACAGCATACTGGCAGCCGTTGGCCACCATAGCCGCTAACGCCGCCTGCAACTCTGGGGCCTCGGGGGTAGTGCGCCCCTCGCTGATGCTGAGCTCCGTGCCCAAATCCGTCCCCACAGTGCTGATGATCCCAACTTTAGCCCCCCAGGCACGCAAAATATGGGCTACGAGATGGACAAGGCTCGTTTTGCCATCGGTACCAGTAACGCCGATTACCCTCAGGTTGCGACCAGGAAAGCCATAGAAGCTGGCCGCCAAACGGGAGAGGGCAGCTCTGGCATCTTCTACAAGGATGGCCGGAATTTGGTTCTTCTGTGCAAACTCCAGCCACCAGGGGCGGTCTTTCTGTATCACGACGGCAACGGCGCCGTTGTCCAGGGCCTGAGGGATGAAATTATGCCCATCTACCTTAAGCCCTGGTACGGCCACGAACAGATGCCCTCTTTGTACAGCCTGGGAGTGATAGGCGATGCCTGAAATAGGGAGATCAGGCCCCCAAACGAGGGCGTCTTCCAGATGGGAGGCCAAGGCGTACAGCGTCGGCATGACTTAGGGGTAGGGACAGTGGGCCTATAGGCCGGGTTCTGTAACCGCCCCGTATGGCGGCCGGTGGTCATCAGTCTGGGCCTCCCCTTTCGGAGAGGCTCAAGCGGCCTACCCGAGGGCATGGGGCCGGGCATCCCCTAGCCCCTTTTTAAAGGGCTGGCCCTCCTATTTGGCCTTGCTCCACGTGGGGTTTGGCCGGCCGGCAGGTCACCCTGCCGCCGGTGGGCTCTTACCCCACCTTTTCACCCTTACCGCTAGCTTTTGAAGCTAGCGACGGTATGGTTTCTGTGCCACTTTCCGCGGGTCGCCCCGCCTGGGCGTTACCCAGCACGCTGCCCGGAGGAGCCCGGACCTTCCTCCCCCTGCTCATAGGCAGAAGGCGACCACCCGGCCCACTGTCGCCCTACCCCCTTTAATTTTACACCAAACTTGACATGGCCACCTTATAAGACTTATACTTTTAGCGCCACCGACCTCCCCTTGGAGGCGGTGAGGAGTCCCTTATGACCATAACCGCTTGGACCCGCAGCTGGCGGGCTGAGACGGCTAGAAGACGCCGATGCCCTCTCGGCGCGGGAGGGCTTTTTTTAACTCTTCGTCCTCTTAAGGAGGAGCAAAGGTGAGGACCCTTCTAAAAAGCAAGATCCATCGCGCCAAAGTTACCCAGTGCCGGCTAGACTACGAAGGCTCCATCACCATCGATGCCCACCTCATGGAGGCAGCAGATATCCTCCCCTACGAACAGGTGCACGTGCTAGACGTCGACAACGGGGCCCGACTGGTCACTTACGCCATCCCAGGGGCTCCCGGATCGGGAGAGGTGTGCATCAATGGCGCCGCTGCCCGCCTCATTTACCCTGGCGATGTGGTGATCATCCTCACTTACGTGACCCTGCCCGAGGAGAAGGCCCGAAGGCATCGGCCATGCCTCATCTATGTGGACGATACCAACCGGATCGTAGAAAAGGCTGGTGTCCATTAGCAGAAAGGGGTGATGATCCTGCCCCGGATAACGGTGCGCGATATCAAGGCGATGAAAAGGCGGGGCGAGAAGATCGTCATGCTTACCGCCTATGATTACTCCACAGCCCGCATCCTGGACGAGGCCGGCATCCACATCCTTCTAGTTGGCGATTCTCTGGGCATGGTGGTGTTAGGGTATGAGAGCACCATCCCTGTCACCATGGATGAGATGCTCCCCCATGTGAAGGCGGTGGCCAGGGGGGCGAAGAGGGCCCATGTGGTAGCTGATATGCCCTTCATGAGCTACCAGACGGGCCCAGAAGAGGCCCTCCGCAATGCCGCCCGCTTCCTTAAGGAAGGTGGTGCGCAGTCGGTGAAGCTGGAAGGAGGACAGGAGGTGGCAGAAATAGTCCACCGCCTCACCCTCGCAGGGATACCTGTCATGGGGCATCTGGGCCTTACACCCCAATCTATCCACCAACTGGGTGGCTACCACGTTAGGGGCAAGACCAAGGAACAGGCCGCTAAGCTTATAGCTGACGCTATCGCCTTGGAAGAAGCAGGTGCGTACAGCATCGTCCTGGAGAGCGTCCCTGCCCCCTTAGCCAGGGTGATCACGCAGCGGCTGCACATACCCACAATAGGCATAGGGGCCGGCCCCTGGTGTGATGGCCAGGTCCAGGTAATTCACGATATCTTAGGCTTGTACCCAGACTTCGTCCCCCGCCATGCCAAGCAGTACCTACGCCTGGGAGACCTCATCCGCCAGGCCGTCACTAGTTATGCAAGGGAAGTAGCAGAGGGCACTTTTCCTGGCTCAGAACATAGCCACTCCATGGACGAGGAGACGCTGGCAGAGGTATTAGCCCTCGTTGGCCGCTAGGGAGGCCCCATGCAGGTCGTCCGCACCATCCCCCTTATGAGGGAGGCCCGAGCACGGCTTACCGGCACGGTGGGCTTCGTACCTACCATGGGGTACCTCCATGAGGGCCACCTATCCCTAGTAAGGAGAGCCAAGCAAGAGTGCCACCATTTGGTGGTGAGCATATTTGTGAACCCCGCCCAGTTCGGCCCGGGGGAAGACTACCAGCGCTATCCCAGGGACGAAGCACGTGATCTCTGCCTCCTAGAGCCCTTGGGGGTGGACATCGTCTTCATCCCCACCCCTGAGGAGATGTATCCTGAGGGGTTCTGCACCTGGATAGATGTTACGGGCCCATTAGCCCAGCGGCTGGAAGGCGCCTTTCGCCCTGGCCATTTCCGGGGCGTGGCCACCGTGGTGGCTAAGCTCTTCAACATCGTGCAGCCCCACCGCACCTACTTTGGAGAGAAGGATGCCCAGCAGCTGCGCATCGTGCGGCAGCTGGTGGCCGATCTGAACATACCTGTGGAGATAGTCCCCTGCCCCACCATCCGCGAACCCGATGGCCTCGCCATGTCTAGCCGCAACACTTACCTTTCGCCCTCGGAGAGGGAAAGGGCAGTGGCATTGTATAGGGCCCTTCTTTCGGCCCAAGAGATGATTAAGGCTGGATTGAGGGACGCCTCCCAGATACGACGCCAGATGGAGGACCTCCTGCGCCAATACGGGGCCAAGGTAGACTATGTGAGCATCGCCCATCCGGACACCCTTGAGGAAGTGGAAAGGATCGAAGGGCCCGTTTTAGCCTTGGTGGCGGCCTGGGTAGGCCCTGCTCGCCTCATAGATAACCTCCTTATAAAGCCCTAGCCCTAGCGCCAATGCTAAAATGGTGATGAAGCCTTCCTAGGGGGCGAGAACGTATGGGTGGTCACTCCCACTGGACTCAGATAAAACGCCAGAAGTGGGCTAACGACGCCAAGAGGGGCCAGCTCTTCTCTAAGCTGTCACGTGAGATAGCGGTGGCCGTAAAGCAAGGGGGGCCCGATCCCGATCTTAACCCCAGGCTCCGTCTGGCCATCGAGCGGGCCAAGGAGCACAACATGCCTGCCGAGACCATCGAGCGAGCCATCAAAAAGGCCAGCGGCAGCGAGGAGGCGTCCCACTTCCAAGAGATACGCTTCGAGGGCTATGGGCCAGGCGGAGTAGCCATCCTCATCGACGTCCTTACGGATAATCGTAATCGCACCGTATCCGAAATCCGCCAGGTTCTGGCCCGCAACGGCGGTAGCCTAGGGGAAACAGGCTCGGTGAGCTGGCAGTTCCAGCAAAGGGGACACATACTAATAGAGGCCTCCCCAGGACAAGACCTAGACGACATCGCCCTTGTGGCCATAGATGTAGGTGCCGAAGACGTCCAGATAGGCGACGGACGTGTAGAAGTCTACACCCAGCCCAGTGACCTGCACCTTATTAAGGAGGCCCTCCTAAAGCGGGGCTACCACGTCACCACCGCAGAAGTCGCCATGATCCCCAAGACCACCGTCACCTTGGACGAGAAGGTTGCCGTTCAGATGCTACGTCTTCTGGATGCTTTAGAGGATCTGGAGGACGTGCAGCGCGTCTACTCCAATGCCGAATTTCCCGATGTCGTCCTCATGGAGTACGCCAAAGGCTGACGGAAGATAGTGACGCCCCAGCCCCTGCGTGTTCTGGGCATTGACCCTGGCAGCCGAGCCACCGGTTGGGGCGTAGTGGAACAACAGGAGAACGGGATAGCTGCCCTGGGCTATGGGGCCTGGAAATTGCGGCGTCGTCACCCCCTCCCCCAACGCCTAAAGGAGCTCTACAACGCCATAGCCCAGGTCATCGCCAGCTACTCTCCCCACGAGTTAGCCATCGAGGACTTCTTTGTAGGTCATGTGCGGGCAGCGGTAACCATAGGCCAGGTCAGGGCCATGGCCCTTCTAGCTGCTGCCCAGGCAGGGATCCCCGTTTACCTGTATCGGCCTCTAGAGGTCAAACGCCTGGTCACAGGCTATGGACGCGGAGACAAGGCCCGTGTACAGGCCAGCGTCCAGAAGATCCTCCGCCTTGACCACATCCCTGAATCCGATGACGCCGCCGATGCCTTGGCAGTGGCCATCGGTCACTGTTTTCAGCGCAATCTAGCTTCCAAGCCCTCCCCCTGAACACCTGCTGTCCCCTCTGCTAAAATCGAAGGAGGCCGGGGAGTTAGTGGGGTCATGTCAGGCCAAAGCTCACCTTTCCAATTAGTAGCCCCCTTCCAGATGACAGGCGACCAGCCCCAGGCAGTGGAAAAGCTGCTGCAAGGGCTGGAGAAGAGATACCGGCACCAGACCCTCTTGGGTGTTACCGGCTCTGGCAAAACCTTCACCATGGCCAACGTCATCGCCCGTTGGGGCCGCCCAACGCTAGTCATCTCCCCCAACAAGACGCTCGCCGCCCAGCTCTACGCCGAGTTCCGGGAGTTCTTCCCCCACAACGCTGTAGAGTACTTCGTGTCATACTACGACTACTACCAGCCCGAGGCCTACATCCCCCGCACCGATACCTATATCGCCAAAGATGCCGACATCAACGAAGAGATAGACAAGCTGCGCCACGCTGCCACCCGCGCCCTGTTCACTCGGCGCGACGTAATTATCGTTGCCTCTGTTTCGTGCATCTACGGCCTAGGCGAGCCCAGTGAGTACTACGAATTCGTCCTCCGCCTAAAGAAGGGAGAGGCAACCAACCGCCACCGCATCTTGCGCCGCTTAGTGGACATGCAATACGAACGCAACGATTATGAGCTCTCAAGGGGCCGCTTCCGCCTCCGCGGAGATTCCCTCACCGTCATGCCCGCCTATGAAGAGCTGGCCGTGCGCATAGACTTTTGGGGGGACGAAGTAGAACGGATCCTCCAAATAGACCCCCTCACCGGCGAAATACTGGGCGAGCTGGACGAGATTGAGATCTACCCCGCTAAGCACTTCGTCACCTCTCCTGACAAGCTGGAGGCAGCCCTACGGGACATAGAGAGGGAGCTGGAAGAACGGGTAGAGTGGTTCCGCCAAAGGGGGAAGCTGTTAGAGGCCCAGCGCCTCTGGGAGCGTACCCGATACGATCTGGAATGCCTAAGCGAGCAGGGATACTGCGCCGGCATCGAGAACTACGCTTGCCACTTAGCCCGCCGTCATCGCCCCCGAAACTGCTGGGCGGAGCCGTGCGGCTCTACCCCCTGGACCCTCCTGGACTACTTCCCCGATGACTTCCTCATGATCATCGACGAGTCCCACATGGCCATCCCCCAAATAAGGGGCATGTACAACGGCGACATATCCCGCAAGCAGACCCTTGTAGACTACGGGTTCCGCCTCCCCTCAGCTTTAGACAACCGCCCCCTCAATTTCCAAGAGTTCTTGGCCCACATCAACCAGGTCATATACGTCTCAGCCACCCCAGGCCCATGGGAGATGGAGATCTCAGAGCAGGTGGTGGAGCAATTGGTGCGCCCCACCGGTATCCCAGACCCCGAAGTGGAGGTGCGGCCCACGCGTCACCAGGTGGACGACCTTATAGCAGAGATAAGGGCACGGGTGGCCCGCGGCGAGAGGGCCCTGGTCACTACCCTCACTAAAAAAATGGCCGAAGGCCTGGCCGACTACCTCCAGGAGATGGGCATCAAGACCCATTACCTCCATTCCGAGATCGATACCCTTGAACGGGTGGAGATCTTGCGCGACCTGCGCCTTGGCGTCTACGACGTGGTGGTGGGCATTAACCTGCTGCGCGAGGGCCTAGACCTGCCCGAAGTGAGCTTGGTGGCCATCCTCGA
>JAUQPQ010000052.1 GCA_030550295.1 Chloroflexota bacterium | reverse complement strand
GGCGCAAGGGGGGGCACGTAGTAGACGTTGGGGTGAGTGCCAAATTCAGGGTGAAGCGGCAAGGCCACCTGCCATTTGCGCACTAGCTTATATACGGCCCCCTCCTCGTCGTCCAAGAAGCCTACCCATACTGCCCGCCCGGGACACTGGCGCACGCAGGCTGGCGCTACCCCCTGCTCGATGCGGGGAAAACAACCTATGCAGTGTTGGCTTATGCCTCGCACTTGGTTGAAGTATATCTTCTTGTAGGGGCAGGCACGGGCACACAGCTGCTCCCCATGGCAGAGGGACTCATCGCGCAAGACTAGGCCATCCTCCTCCCTCTTGAAGATGGCGCCGTGGGGGCAGGCCTCTAGGCAAGAGGGGCGAGAGCAGTGATTGCAGAGCCTAGGCAAGTAAAAGAAGTAGGCGTTAGGCCACTCACCTCCTCCCTCGTCCTCGTCCCAGTTAGGCCCCCAGATGGGACTACCCTTGACCTTAGTGAAGACCGCTTCCCGGCCTTTACCCCCTCTTAAGATCTCGTCCCAGTTGTAGTCCCAGCCGCCCCCGAACTCTTCCTCCGTGGGGAGATGGCCCAGCTGGAGCTGGCCATTTTTATATCCTCCCCCCATGCGCTCCCAGCCCTTAGGCGTCCCCTCCCCAGGCATGGTATTGACCGTCATCCACCACATATGATCGGTGCCTTCTTCCTGAGTCCATAGGACCTTGCAGGCCACAGAGCACGTCTGACAGCCAATGCACTTATTGAGGTCGAACACCCAAGCTATCTGGCGCATCTTCGCACCTCTCTTATGGCGATACCTTCTCTACATCTACAGTAATGGCCCGGTCTACAGGGATAGGCTGCCAATGCAAGAGGCGATAGCGTAAATGGCCATATCCCCCAGCCAGGTGGAGCCACTTGACCATCCCCGGCTCCAGGTCGGACTCGCTGTACCAGCGGCGGTGGGTATACGGCTCCCAACCGTTGTAGACGATGATCTGTCCCGGTCGCACAGCAGGCGAGACCTTGGCCTGGATGATCATGGAGCCGCAATCGTTGTAGATGCGTATGTAGTCCCCGTTCTTGATCCCTTTGGCCTCGGCATCCCTGTTGTTGATGAAGGCGAAGGGCTCGCCCCGATGGGTATTGAGGATAATCTTATTGGTCTGGTTCATAGAGTGGATGCTCCAGCGATTGTGGCCGCTGGTGAGGCGGAAGGGATAATTTCCACCCATGGGAGGCACCTCCTTGTGGCAGGGCAGCTCCTCCCCCGCCTCCAGGAACCACTCGTGGTCTATGTAGAACTGGGCCCTCCTGGTGAGGGTGGCATAGGGAAGCTTATCTTCCACGTGCCATCGGAAGGGGCTAAAGGTCTCGTGGGGGCGTATATCGGCTGCCTGGCTGGGGCCATGGCCCAAGAGCCCTAGGCGACGCCAGCGCATATGGCCCACCTGGCGCAACTTCGCCAGCGAAGCATCCCCAGATAGGATGCCGATGGCGGCATCGGAGCGCAGGATGAGGTCCATCCGGGCATCTTCATCGCGGATGGCGCCGCCAAGGGTGGCCCTCTCTGCAAGCCCCTCTAGGGAGATGGCCTGCCCTGCCCTATTGGTGACCTCTTTTATCCCCCTCTGCCTCGCCCTCTCTTCCACCTTCTCCAGAAGGAGGATAGCGATCTCCCAATCGGACTTGGCCTGGTCCAGGGGAGGAACGGCCCTGTCGGCAAGGACAGTGGTGAGGTGGTGAATGGATGGCATGCTAAAGCCTACCTTCTCATAGTGCTGGGCGGCAGGCAGTATGTAATCGGCGTAAAGGCCGGTGGTGTTGATACGGTAGTCGATAGAGACGATGCACTTGAGCTTGGGCCACGCATGCTTAAGGAGCAGCTCCTGTCCCCCTCTCTGGCGACGCAGGACGTTCCCGCCAGCCTCGATCAGCACTCTGGGCTCTACCTGCTGCCAAACACGGGCCCAGCCGCTGTCCCACCAACCCTTCTCCAAGGCTTCCTGGAAATACTCGTCGAAGGAGCGCTTCATGGACGGGTCATGCCACTCTCGACGGTTCCACCGCTCCTTGTAGCCGAAGTGGTAGTACCACAAGAAGGCAGGCGGCACCATACGCCCCGGGGTGCGCGGATCGGCCATGCCTAACTCCTGTTGGACCCTTATAAGTGCCATCTCCCGGGTAAGGGTTGGGTCGAATGAGCGAACCGTCTCCAAAGCCTCGATCAGGCGACGATAGACCTCCCGTGCCTCGGCCGGGTCAGCCTTCTCCAGCAACGGAAGGAGGAACCAGGCCGTGCTCCCCCCTACAGCCCAGGAGCGGGTGCCTGTACCTTTCTTGCCCCAGTTGCCGGTGAGGGCCAGAAGGAGGGCCATGGAGCGCTCCATAAGGTCGCCATGGTAGTGCTTGCCAGGGTTCCAGCCGGAGAAGATCTTGGTGGGCCTAGTGGCCACCTTACGGGCTACCATGCGAATGAGTTCCGGGCGCACTTCGCATATCTGGGCCGCCTTCTCAGGCTGGTAGTCTTCTAGGCGGCGACAGAGCCTCTGGAACACCGGCTCCACCTCTACCTCGGTCCCGTCCTTGAGGCGCACCCGGTATGTCCCCTCTAAGGCCGGTTCGACGTCGCCCAAGGCCAAAGTAGTAAGGGGCGCAGGGACGGGGATCTGGGCCTTGGCATCCCACCAGTAAAACTGGTCCTCCCGCCCCCCATCGGCCATGTCCGCTTGGCGTAGGAAGCGACCGTTGTCCCGGCGCACAAGTAGGGGCAGGTCTGTCTGCTCCTGCACGAAGCGCCGGTCGTATAGGCCTTCATCTATGATCACCTTGCACATGGCCAGGGCCAAGGCTGCATCAGTGCCGATACGTACAGGGATGTGATAGTCAGCATGGATGGCCGAGGGGCTGTAGTCGGGAGCGATGGTAATGACTTCGCCGCCGTTATAACGCGCCTCAGCGATGAAGTGGTACCAATGGATGTTGGTGTAGACAGGGTTGGCGTGCCATATGAGGATGAGACGGGCGTGGAACCAATCGTCCATGCTGGCCACGGGGTTAAACACGCCCCACGTAAGGTAATAGCCAGGGCTCATGTCCTGGAACTCAGCGTTGCCATCGGTGGTAACATGGCCCAAGTAAGTGGCGGCAGCACGGGCAGGTATGGCCCCTATCTCCGGCGTCCCCAGCCAGATTACCGATTCAGGCCCCTGCTCGGTCATAGCATCTAAGATGTGGTCCGCTATCTCGGTGAGGGCCTGATCCCAAGAGATCTCTTCCCATTTGCCCTCGCCCCGTTCTCCAGCCCGCTTTAGGGGCCTGGTGACCCTCTCGGGTGCATAAAGAAGATGGGACCAGCAGGCCCCCTTCTGACAGCCCATGGGGTTCATGTCAGGGACACCCGCCTCTATCTGAGGAAGGGTCCCCGCTTGCTCCTCCCTCACCACACGCCCATCCCGCACGAATACGTACCATGGGCACCCGCCAGGGTAGCAGTCCACGGCATGACTACCCCATACCACCCGATCCCATCGCCACTTCTCCCGATACCGCTCTGCCCATAACCCCATCGCTCCCCGCACCTGCACCATGACCCACCTCCTTAACTTAGCGAACACTAAAATATTGCCGTTGGCCCTCAGCTTTGTCCATCGGGCAATTTCCTAGGTAAGGGTAGGGTTTTGCCCCACAGGCCGCTGAAGTTGGGAAGGGTTAACGGTGAAGGGGCCTAGAAGCTCTTGGAAGCGATAGGCTATGAGGATACGCATAAGCTCGGACGTTTGGCCTGAGCGGGCCTTCTCCCTTTCCGCCTGCAGGGTAGCCAGCGCCTGGTCCACCTGAGGCCCAAAGAGGCGGCGTAAGTATTCCATGGGTATGCGCCCCTGGCCCCATTGTGCTTCTCCGTCCTCGCCTATAGGGGGTGGCGAAAGGGGAGGGACGTAGTAGACGTTGGGCTGGGTGCCCAGGTGGGGTAGCAAAGGTAGGGCTACTTGCCATTTGCGCACTAGCTTATATACGGCCCCCTCCTCGTCGTCCAAGAAGCCTACCCATACTGCCCGCCCGGGACACTGGCGCACGCAGGCTGGGGCTACCCCCTGCTCGATGCGGGGGTAGCAACCTATACACTTCTGGCAGATCTCAGCGATGGGATTGAAGTAGATGCGTTTGTAGGGGCATGCCTCCACACATAGGCGACAACCGTTACACCGTTCCTCATCTATCAGGACGAGGCCATCTTGAGGCCGCTTGTATATGGCATCCCTGGGGCAGGCATCGAGGCACGAGGGCCGAGAACAGTGATGGCAGAGATGGGGAAGGTAGAAAAAGTAGGCGTTGGGGTACTCTCCTGCCCCTAGGTCTTCCTCCCAATTAGGGCCCCAAGAAGGGTGGGAACCATCGGGGTTGAAGGGGAGGAGGTGGACTTGCTGGCCTTTGCCCCCCTCTAGCACTTCCTGGTAGTTAAAGTCCCAGGCCTGACCCCACTCCTCACGTTTGGGAAGACGCCCTGGTAGGGGCTCGCCGTCTCGGTACCCTCCCCCCATCTCCTGCCAGCCACGGGGATGGCCTTGTCCGGGCAGGGTGTTAACGATGAGCCACCACTGATGTTCTGTGCCTACATCGGTAGTCCAATGGGTCTTGCAGGCCAGGGTGCAAGCCTGGCATCCCAAACATTTGTTTAGATCGATCACCCAGGCCAGTTGCCTTTCGCTCACTCACTCCCCCCCTCCCAGGAAAGGGACAGCCAACTGGGGGAATAGGCCTTAATGCCGGCCCTCTCCTGGTGAGCGCCTTGCCATATGGCTATGGCTATGAACCCTTCTGCACGGCGAGGGCCAGCCAGGGACACGATCCAGTGCCCCCTTTCCCACACGGCACTGGCACGCAAAGAGGCGACCTCCTCCCTGAGGGAAGTGCCAGGCCCTTGGGCCCGCACCAGCCGAGGACGAGGCCAGTCAGCTCGCCAGAGCCATCCCTCCACAGGCCTCTCCGCCGAGCCCATGGCTATGGGCGTGTCGTTGCTGGAAGCAAAGAGTAGACAAGCAGCGTCCAAGAAGGCATCGTCATCGGTAAGGCGGTCGCTCTTGGCTGGGCAAGGCCAGCTGAGCCTGAAGGCTACCCACCCATCACCATGAAAGGCCCGCACAGCCACATAGGGGGTAAGGCCATAGGGCCGCCCTCGCCACACCGACCGCACATAGGCTGAGGTCTGAGCTTCTAAGGGGGTAGCAGACAATGGCACCACAACCTCGACCGCTCTCGCCCATACATCTGCCTGGGGATCGGGCACGTTTTCTAGCGGCAAGTCCACCTTGTATAGCGTTAGGGACTTCACTGGGCCCCCCTCTCCACCAGCTGTATTTCTACGGCTGCCTCTTTGGGCAAGTGGTTGACGCTGTAGTAGGCCATCCGGTACTGGAGGTGCCCATAGTCGCCCACCATGTTGAGCACCCTAATGGGGGTAGGCGTCACCGTGTTCTGGTTGTTCCAACCCTGGAACTGGTACGGCTCCCTACTGTGGTAGATGATGGCTTGCCCAGGCTGTACACAGGGAGAGACTTTCGCCCGCGCTATGAAGCCTCCCACGTCGTTGTAGACACGTACCAGGTCGTGGTCACTTATCCCACGCGCCTGCGCATCACCAACGCTTATGTAGACCACAGGCTCCCCCCGCTGTAGACGTAGGAGGATGGGCTCAGGGGCGAAGATGGCGTGAATGCTCCAACGGTCGTGGCCTCCGGTGATACGGATGGGGTATGGGCCTCCTGCCTTGAGGGGCTCCTTATGACAGGCAAAGGCCTCCCCTGCTTCCAAGAACCAGGGGTGGTCAATGTAGAGCTGCTGCCGGCCAGTAAGGGTGGGCCACGGCTCCTTACGCTTGACAAACCATTCGAACTGGTTAATGGGGCGGTCAGGGGTGAAGTCGCTGAACATGGACCCGAGGAAGGAGGCGATGACTACAGGGGGAACCTTCTTAATGGGTACCATTCCCCTCTCCGCCGCCTCCCCCCAGGCGTCTTCCCCCAGCCCGCTGCTGCGGGTGAGGGGGGAGTAGCGCAAGATGTAATCCAAGGCCTTGCGCTGTCCCTGGGGCCCCTCCGAGTAAGTGCCCTGCACCGTAAGGTCATCGTATAAGGTGGCCAGGTTACGCTCCCTGCCCCAGGCATCGCGAAAGACGCTCACGCCACGGGCCCGTGCCCGCTCCTGTATCTTCTTGGCCAAGAGCATCACTATGTCCCATTCAGACTTGGAGTCGTAGAGGGGCTCAACAGCTTGTTCGCCCACCACTACGTAAGGGATGTAGCTCTGGGTATACTTAATGCCCGGCTTCTCGTACCAGCCAGCGGCCGGCAAGACGTAATCTGCCCAAAGCGCCGACGAGGAGAGGCGAAAATCGCAGCAGACGATGGTCTCGATCTCCTGCCATAGGCTCTCCCTGATAATGTGGTTGAGAGGCCACCGTCTTAAGGGATTAGGGCCAGAGAAATAGAGGAACCGGGGCTTCTTGGGGGGCTTGGGCCATACCGGCTGCCATCCCTTCCCCAATGCCTCATCCACGTATTCCCGCACCGGCCTGGGCAAAGATGGATCGTTGTAATCGTCTCGGGCGGCCACTTCCCGCCATTGGGGATCATGGGCGTACAGGAATGGGATGAGGGGGGTAACAGGGCTATTGCGACTCCCCATGGTCATGAACTGCCAGAGGTCGCGCACAGGCACCCGCATATCATCGGGTATCTCGTCGGCAGGTGGGCCAGACTGGAGGGAGACGGAGGCCTCTACCCCACCCCGCGTGAGGACGGTGGCAGGCACGGGCCACCAGGTGGAGACCTTTATGCCGCATCCGGGCTTGCCTCCCGTGTTGCCAGTAAGGGCCATAAGGTAACAGACGGCCCGCTGCAAAAGGTCTGAGTAGTAATGCTTACAAGCCCCCCAAGACATGTAGACCATCACCGATTTGGCCTGTGCTACCTCGCGGGCTAAGCGGCGGATGGTCTGGGGCCCGATCCCCGTTATCTGATGTACCTTCTCAGGGGTGTAGTCTTTCAGGTGCTCACGGAAAAGGACGAAGAGGGGGCAGACAGCTACCTCCTCGCCCCCTTTCAGGGTCACCCGGAACTGCCCCTCTAGGGCAGGCTCTATACCCTCTAATTTGAGGGAATAGACGGGGTGCCCCCACGAGCCTGGAGCCTCTACTAGCCGCCCCTCCCATACGTCCCACATGTAGAAGACGTCCTCTTTGCCTCCCTCCTGCAGGTCGCTCTGCCGCAGGAACGCCCTAGTGTCCAGCCTCACCAAGAGGGGCAAATCGGTCTGCTCCTTGATATAGGCTTCCTGATATAGGCCTTCCTCTACTATCACCTGGCACATACCCAAAGCTAGGGCAGCATCGGTGCCATACCGGATGGGGAGGTGACAATCGGCATGAATGGCAGAGGGGCTGTAATCTGGAGAGACAGTCACTACCGTGGCCCCACGGTAACGGGCCTCGTAGATGAAATGGGCGTCTGGAACGCGGGCATAATTGGGGTTGCCTACCCAAATGAAAATGTAGTCGGCGAAGAACCAGTCATCGGCCGTCCCTTCTGAAAGGAAGGTGCCCCACGTCTGGATGAGGCCGGTGGGCAGATCTCCCACCCCAGCCCAGGAGTCGATGCTGGTGGCCCCCAGCCCTACCGTGAAAAGATGAGACTCCATCATAGAGCCGATGCCGAAGTCGACATTGGTGGTGCCATGATCGTAAACGATGCACTCAGGACCATCTTGGACGACGACATCGATGATGCGGTCGGCTATCTCCGTTAGGGCCTGGTCCCATGAGATGGCCTGGAACTGGCCAGAGCCCCGGGAGCCGAGCCTTTTAAGGGGAGTCTTTACCCGGAACGGGGCATACATGGTGCGGCTGTACACACAGCCCATGGGACATCCCCTGGGGTTGAAGTCAGGGACCTCGGGGCAGGTCTGGGCATAGGCGGTGTTAGGTTCCTCCCATATCACTACCCCATTGCGCACATAGGCCTCAAAGGAGCAGGCCGATATACAGTTGGCGCGGATGTGGGTAACCTTCACCACTTTGTCCCACGTCCACCTGTTGCGATACCGCTCCTCCCAAGGCCGCTGGCCCATGGCCTACCTCCTGGCAGATCTCTATCATCCTTAGCATCTGCCAAGCTCCTTGCCAGTCGGGCCCGACCTCGTTTATTGGTGAGAATTTGCCCTACTGAATTTCCCAGGTTGTGGTGTTAATCCCTAAACACAATAGAAGCTTAACCTGACAGACGAAAAGTGCAGGCGATGATATAAAGGGGCTATCCTCCCGGGCCAGGAGGTGAGGGGATGGTCATAGGTGCTTTACAGCCCACAGGTGCTGCCCCACGTCCCTACCGCTCGCCTGAAGACGTCTACCGCCAGCAGTGGCGATGGGACCGAGTAGCATGGGGTAGCCATTGCATCGACTGCTATCCGGGGAACTGCGTTTTGCGCGTCTACGTTAAGGACGGCATCGTCTGGCGGGAAGAACAAGGAGGCCACTTCCCCCAGATCGAGCCTGGGGTGCCAGACATGAACCCCATGGGCTGTCAGAAGGGGGTGGCCTGGAGCCAGCACCTGTACGCCAAGGAGAGGGTGCTATACCCCCTCAAGAGAGTAGGCCCTAGGGGGAGTGGGCGTTGGCGGCGCATCTCCTGGGACCAGGCCCTCACCGAGATAGCCGATGCCATACTGGATGCCCTGCAGGAGGTGGGGCCTGAGTCCATCATCTTCCTCAGTGGCTGTAACATAAGCGCCTGGGGCGGCACAGGGCGGGGACGCTTCGCTTCCCTCATCGGAGGGCTGGTGACCGACGTCAACGCCGAGATGAACGACTTTGCTCCCGGCTTTTACCTTACCTACGGTATCTTCGACCCCGTCAGCTCCATCGACGACTGGTTCCATTCTGAGCTCATCTTTATCTGGTACTCCAACCCTACATACACCCGGATACCACACCAGCACTACATCACCGAGGCCAGGTACCGTGGCGCCGAAGTGGTGACAGTAGCCCCTGACTACAGCCCCTCGGCCATCCACGCTGACTATCACCTGCCTGTCCGCCCAGGGACAGATGCCGCCCTGGCCTTGGGGATGTGCCATGTGATAGTAGAAGAGGGCCTCTACGACGGCCTCTTCGTGCGCGAACAGACCGACCTCCCCCTCCTGGTGAGGATGGATAACAAGAGGCTCCTGCGCCAGAGGGACCTGAAGGAGGGGGGAAGGGAAGACCAGTTCTACTGGTGGGACGAGAGGGAGGGGCTAGTGGAGGCGCCCAGGGAGACGCTGGCCCTGGGCGATAGGTGGCCTGCCCTGGAAGGTAGCTACCTGATAAGGCTCAAGGAAGGGGCCCAGGTGGAGGTGCGGCCCATCTTCCAGCTCATGCGGCAGAGGCTCCAGGACTACTCCCCCGAGAAGGCAGGGAAGATATGCGGCATCCACCCAGATGTCATCAGAGAGCTGGCAAGAAAGGTGGCCACCAAGAAGACCAACATTATCCCCTGTCTTGGAGGAGCAGGAAAGATCTATCACGGAGACCTTATAGAAAGGTCATGGCTTTTGCTCTTGGGCCTTACAGGTAACTGGGGGAAAAAGGGGACAGGAGTAAGGGCCTGGCTAGCAGGAATGCTCGATGGCTGGCTCCTCCAACCGGCCAAACGGCGCCCCGGCCCAGAGGGCTTCCTTGAAGTGCTAGAGGTGCAGCGCCAAGTTTGGGAGATGCTTCGCCAAGAGGACCCCTCCCTCACCGATGCTCTGGCAGCCATTGAGCTCTCCAAGAGGGCACCCCTCTTTGGCCGGCCCGCCTTAGTGCCCCCCATCTTCATCTGGTACTACCATAGCGGCTTCCATGAGGTCTGGGAGCGCCAAGAGTGGCATGACCCTTCCATGAAGCGCCCCTTCCGCCATTACTGGCAAGAGGCGATGAGCAAGGGATGGTGGGCAGGGGTGGACTTGCCCGGACCTCACCAGGAGCCGCGCGTCTTCATAGAGTGCGGGGGCAACGCCCTGCGCCGGACTAGAGGCGGCCAACTCCTCCTTCGCCATCTGTGGCCCAAACTGAAGATGGTCGTCACCATAGACTGGCGAATGAGCATCACGGGCCTGTACTCGGACATCTTCCTCCCCATGGCCCAACAGTACGAAAAGTTCGCCTTTGGCATCCCCAGCACCCACACAATGAATGTCACCTTCTGCGACAAGATCGTCGACCCCCCAGGGGAGGCCAAGAACGAGTGGGAGATATTCTGTCTTTTGGCCAAGAAGGTGGAGGAGAGGGCCAAGAAGAGGAAGTTTTTGGAGTACCAGGACGGCAAAGGCAACGTCCACCGTCTGGACGGCCTTTACGCCGCCATGACTGGCGATGGGGCATGGGAAAGCGAGGAGAGGCTAGCCAGAGAGGTCATCGAGGATACTGTCCTAGCAGGCGCCTTGCCCCAGGGAACCACCCTAGACACCCTGCGGGAGAAAGGTTACGAGCGATGGTCGGGCCCAGGGGTTTCTGCAAGGGCACTCGCCCAGGCCTCTGACTTCCGGCCCGACGAGACTTTTACCCCCCTACGGTGGCACATAGAGAAGAAGATCCCTTACGCCACTCTCACTAGGAGGGCCCAGTTCTACATCGACCACGACTGGTTTTTGGAGGCAGGGGAGGAGCTGCCCTGCCACAAGGAGACGCCCCCCATTGGCGGCAACTATCCCCTCGTCCTGACTAGTGGACACAACCGCTGGAGCATCCACTCCCTCAACATCGTCAACCGCATAATGTTGGAGACCCACCGCGGTAGGCCCCATATCCTAATAAACTCTCAAGATGCCCAGACGAGGGGCATAAGGGACGGGCAGGAAGTGCGCGTATACAACGACCTTGGGGAGACGATCCTCCCAGCCAAGGTGACGCCGGCCGTAAGGCCAGGCCAGGTAATTATCTACAACGGGTGGGAGCCATACCAGTTTCCAGGCTGGAGGGGCCCCAATCAAGTAGAAGGGGCGATGATCAAATGGCTACATCTGGCCGGGGGTTACGGCCACCTACGCTACTGGCCCACCGAGTGGCAACCCTGTCCTACCGACCGCTCTACCCGCGTTGAAGTAGCCCCCGCGTGAGGTAAAGGCACCCATACTATAGCCGCCCCTCTTCATCCGCTAGGGGCAACCTAAATATAACGGATGGGCTCTGCCACGAACTTCTCTTTGCAGCTCTCGGAACAGAAATAATAGGTGGTGCCGTTGTGAATCTGGGAAACGGCCTTGGACACGTCCACCATCATCCCACAGACAGGGTCCTTGGCCTGACG
>JAUQPQ010000051.1 GCA_030550295.1 Chloroflexota bacterium | reverse complement strand
CTGTTTTATGCTCTCCCACAGCCCCACTTCATACCTCCTCCAAGATGGCCACCGCTAGGGCAGCCATGCCCTGGCCCTGCCCCAGCTCACCCAGACCCTCTGGGCTCTTGGCCTTTATATTGACCCGCCCCTCACCAACTCCTAAGGCCGAGGCGATACGGTGGCGCATCCCTTCCAGATAGGGGGCCAAGACGGGCTCCTGGGCCAGTACTACAGCATCGACGTTGCCCACGCGTAGACCCTTCTTTCTTACTAGGTCTACCACCTGCCCTAATAGGGCTAGGCTATCTGCCCCCGCATAGGCCGGATCATGGGGCGGGAAATGATGCCCAATGTCCTTATAGCCAGCTGCCCCCAGGAGAGCATCCATAATGGCATGCAACAGGACATCGGCATCGCTGTGGCCGGCAAGGCCCCTTGGCCACGGCACCTCCACGCCTCCCACCTTGAGAGGCCTGCCCTCTTGGAACCTATGGATATCATATCCCAGGCCTATACGTACTGTCACCGGCCAGACCACCACAAGCCAGCAAGGCACGGGCTAAGGCCAAGTCATGCTCAGTAGTAACCTTCAAGTTCCAGGGATGCCCAGGGAAAACTCTCACCTTATGGCCCATCGCCTCCACCATAGAGGCATCATCGGTGACATCTCCTTTAACCTGTCTATGCGCCTCAACCAGGAGCTGATAGGCGAAGGCCTGGGGAGTCTGGACAATGTACAGACGATGGCGGTCATGGGTGTGAACTACCAGGTCTCCCTCTACCTCCTTCACCGTATCCGGTATGGGGAGGGCCGGCACTGCAGCGCCCGTCTCCTGGGCCGCCTCTAAGGCGGAGGCGATAAGCTCCTCCAAGAGGAAGGGCCGCGCCCCGTCATGAACCAATACCCACTGGCAGGGAGGAAGATAGCCTAGCCCCGACTGCACTGAGTCTTGCCGCCTCTCCCCGCCCAGACAGGTGTGCCTCACCTTGCGCAGCCCCAGGTCAGCTACCAGCGCCTTGCCCGCCTCCAGATTATGGTGCCCTAGCACTAGCACCACCATATCAACCAGAGGGGACTCCTCAAGCACCTTGAGGGGATAGGCTAACAAGGGCCACTTTCCTAAGGGGGCGAAGAGCTTGTCTACACCCCCCATTCGCGTGGAACGCCCAGCAGCCACCACTACCGCCCCTACCAGTCCATAGGGGCCACCCACCCTACTCTGCCCTCCTGGGCTGGGCGAAGACCAATTTCCCTGCCACCGTCTGCAGCACCCTGGTGACCACTACCACTAGCCTCTCGTTCAGGTATCGACGTCCTCCCTCCACCACCACCATGGTGCCGTCATCCAAAAACCCTACCCCCTGGTCCGCCTCGCGCCCCTCCTGAACGATCTGGACCTCCATCTCCTCCCCAGGCAAGATGACTACCTTGACGGCGTTGGCCAGCTGGTTGACATTAAGCACCTTGACCCCCTCCACCTCCGCCAGACGGTTCAAGTTGAAGTCGTTGGTGAGGATGGGGGCTGATAGCTTCTTGGCAAGCAAGATAAGCTTCGTGTCCACATCGGCTACGTCAGGGAAGTCGTCGTCCACCACTTGCAGGGGCACATGCCCCTCCCGGCGTAACCGCCCCAATACGTCCAACCCCCTGCGGCCCCGGTTGCGCCGTAAAGGGTCGGGGGAATCAGCGATGTGGCGCAACTCGTCCAATATGAACCTGGGCACCACCAAGCTGCCGGGCAAAAAGCCCGTTGCGGCCAAATCGGCTACTCGCCCATCGATGATGACGCTGGTGTCAACCACCACCTCTTTGGGGGGCCATCCCCGGCTGAACCAGCCCCGTGCCAGCCAGTTGGCCACTTCCTCTTCCCTGGCCACTAGGGCCGCTGCGCCAAGGATCCCTAATGTGAGGCTCAGCACCAACGGGGCGAAGAAACCCGCCGCACCTGGCAGGGCTATTAACCACGGGGCCACCAAGGCAGAGGCAAGGAGGCCCGCCACCAACCCCAACACTCCTAGCACCAGCTGCAGGGGCCTTATCTGTCTTACCCACCCCTGAAAGGCCCTTACGGGCCTTATCACTAGCAGTGGAGTGAGCGCCGCCCCCAGAAGAGTAAAGCCTACAGGAGTCACAGCCAAGAAGAGGATGCGCACTAAGCCCTCTTTCCCCTCTGCCAATAGGTGCCCAGCCCTTAACCCTATGAAGGCAGAGACCACACCACCTATCACCCTTAGGAGGATGGATACAAAGGGATAGCTCTTCACGGGACTAACGCCTTCTTCCTCCAAACGTTCCGATCAGTCCCTCCACCAGTATATCTTGCAAGGAAGACCGCCTCCTAGAGGAAGAGGGCTGCGCCTCCAGTGTGGCCCCTCAATTCGCTCAGAGCTCGTCCATGGCCAGACGCTCCAACTGCACCTGAGGCCCCCCACCCAGGACAGAGCTCTTGGCTATGCGGAAGACCGCATCTGCCAGGATCTCTACCTCTTCAGGGGTATTAAAGAGGTGCAAAGAGACGCGGGTAGCCTTAAGGGCAGGGACGGTGCGGGCCACTATCTTCGCCTCTTGCCAGAGGGCAGCCGTAACCGACCAGCTATCTATTCCCCGTACTCGAAAAGAGAGAAGCCCGCTTTGAGGCGTTTGAGGGGAGAGCAGCTCTACCCCAGGGATGGCTACAAGCTTCTGCGCCGCCCTTTGCGCCAGCTCTAGATCATGACGGGCTATGGCCTCCAGCCCTAACCGCCTCACTAGGCCCACCGCCACCACCCAGCCCCACCATAAGGCCACGCTCCGCGTAGTGAGCTCCAACTTGGAGAGGCGATCTTGAACAGGCCGCAGAGGCCCAGGCCAACGCACACTTGCAACAGCGCGGTGGGAGACGAAGAGGGGAGTCAAGGTAGGCACCAGCTCCTGACGCACATATAGGGCACCCGTGCCGGCAGGCCCCAAGAGCCACTTGTGGCCGGGAAAGGCCAAAAAGTCACACCCCAACTGCTTGACGTCAACAGGTATCTGCCCTACCGATTGGGCCGCATCCACAAGCACCCAGGCACCGTAGCTATGAGCCATCTCAGCGATCCGAGCTACAGGCAATAGCTGTCCCGTGCCGTATAGGATGTGGCTTATGGCCACCAAACGCGTCCTTGGCCCCAAGACCCCTCCAAACTGGGAGAGGATCTGGCCATCATCGTCCTGGGGCGCCACAGTGACCACCCGCAGCTTTACCCGGCGACGGCGCCGCAAGTACAACAGAGGGACAAAGAGGGACGGGTGTTCCAAATTGGTAGTGCATACCTCGTCGCCGGGCCGCAAGGGGAGCCCCCAAAGGACAGCGTTGATGCCAGCAGTGGTGTTCTCCTGGAGGGATATCTCATGGGGACTCGCCCCAATAAGGGCCGCCGCCTCTTCCCTGGCCCGGGCAAAGGTAGCCAACTTCTCTTCCATCACACCGGGAGATGTAGGGCCCTGGGCTTCCCACCGCAGCGCCTTCGTAACTGCCTTTACCACAGGTCTGGGCATGGGGCCCTGCCAGCCCGTGTTCATATAAATGAGGGACCTAAGATGGGGAAAAAGGGCCCGTAATTCAGGATCCCCTAAGCCGGAAACCATCCCCCTCTTAAGACGAGGCCGATGCTAACAAGGCGTTGAGCTTGCGCATAAGTCGCGACTTGCGTCGCGCCACGTTGTTGGAGTGCAAAACCCCTTTCTTGGCCGCCCGATCTAAGGCGCTGACTGCCTCCACCACTGCCTCTTGGGCCGCCTTCACATCGCCCGATGCGATGGCCAACTCTGCCTTCTTGACCATGGTCTTGGTGTAGCTCTTCACAGCCCGGTTTCGCAACGTCCTCTTCTTGGCCTGCCGATGCGCCTTAGCCGCCGATTTGGTCGCCAACTTCCCTACCTCCGTCAGGGTATGATAAGGGGTATGGGGGCATATGTCCACAATAGCGCCATGCGTAGCGCTATCATATACCTGGCTCGCGTCTTAGGAGAGGAAAAGGTGCGCAAGGCCCTAGGAGAAGATCCCCGCCTTGTAGCATTGCCCCTGGACGAAGCCACTGCCTCAAGGCTAAAGGCCCTCGCCTCCCACCACCTAGAGACCCTTGCCCAGGCCCTTATAGCAGAGACGTCCGCCAGCAACGATGCCCCTAGCGTCGCTTCGGCTACCCGCTACTTGAAAAGACGCCTCAAAGACCTGCAGCCCATTTTGGGGGAAAAGGCGCGGCGACGCCTCTGGCAGAGGCTCCTCGAATGCCTCCGAGAGTGGTAGCCATTTGACCCTCCAAAGGATGAAAGCTAGACTTTACCCTATGGAGATATGGCCCACCCAGCGAGGGGGCCCAAGTCCCACGCCCTATGGACCAGATCTTCCAGCCCGTCGATAGTAAAGTTCACTTCCCCAGGCTGGAGGAGGAGATCCTCCGCTTCTGGCGGGAGAGGAATATCTTCCACAAGAGCATAGAGCAGAGACCTAAAGACCGCCAGTTCACCTTTTACGAAGGCCCTCCCTACGCCAACGCCAGTCCTGGCATCCATCACGTTTTGGCCCGTGTCTTTAAGGACGTCATCATCCGCTTCAAGACGATGCAAGGCTATCGGGTGCCCCGAAGGGCCGGCTGGGATACCCACGGCCTCCCCGCCGAGCTGGAGGTGGAGAAGCAACTGGGCATCACCACCAAAGGGGAGATCGAGGAGAAAGTGGGCATAGCCCAGTTTAACAACCTCTGTCGCCAGAACGTTATGCGCTACTTGCAGGAATGGGAGGCCCTCACCGAGCGCATCGCCTTCTGGCTAGATATGGAGAAAGCTTATGTCACCTACCGTAACGAGTATATAGAGTCGTGCTGGTGGGTGCTGAAGCAGCTATGGGACAAGGGCCTCATATATCGTGACTACCGTACCGTCCCCCACTGCCCCAGATGCGGCACCACCCTGTCAGACCACGAGGTAGCCCAGGGCTATCGGGAAGATACCCCTGATCCCTCTATCTGGGTCAAGTTCCCCCTAAGGGAAGAGGGCAGAAAGCGCCTCGCCCCAATAGTAGGAGACAGGCCTACCTTTCTGGTAGCTTGGACCACCACCCCATGGACCCTTCCCGGCAATACGGCCTTGGCCGTCCACCCTGAGGCCGCTTATGCCTTGGCCCAGGTGGGCGAAGAGGTGCTCATAGTAGCCTCTTCTCTCCTGCCCTTCACCTTGGATGACTATTCCCTTCTAGCCACAGTCCCAGGCCGGCAACTGGTGGGCCTACCATATGAACCCTTATTTGATCCCATGTCCTGGGGAACGCCCCCCCTACAGTTTGACCCAGCAGCAGAGGGCGCTCTAGGCCCTGTTCCTCCCGGCCATCAGGTAGAGAAGGCTCACACCATCGTCGCCGCCGATTTCGTCTCCCTAGATGAGGGGACAGGAATAGTGCACATCGCTCCTGCCTTCGGTGGTGAAGACTTCCAGCTGGGCCGCAAAGAGGGCCTCCTCTATCTGCAGCCCGTGGACCCGAGGGGGCGCTTCATAGGAGGACCCTTCCAGGGCCAGTTCGTCAAAGAGGCCGATGAGGCCATCATGGAGGACTTAACCCGCCGTGGCCTCCTCTTGCGCCGGGAGACCATCCTCCACACCTACCCCTTCTGTTGGCGGTGTGGCACTCCCCTCATCTATTACGCCAAGCCCAGCTGGTACATAAAGACCACTGCCTGCAAGGAACGCCTGATAGAGCTAAATCGCCAGATCGACTGGTACCCCTCCTATATCCGAGACGGCCGCTTCGGCAACTGGCTAGAGAACAACGTAGACTGGGCCATCTCCCGGGAACGCTTCTGGGGCATACCCCTCCCCTTCTGGGAGTGCCAGAGCTGCGGCCACCAGGCATGTATAGGGTCGGTGGCCGAGCTAACAGAGATGGCCATAGAGCGGCAGGTGGTGGAAAAGCTCCATGACCTGCACCGTCCCTTCGTAGACGAAGTGCGTTTGCGCTGCCCCCAATGTAGCAGCCCCATGGTAAGGGTGCCCGAGGTAGCCGATGTCTGGTTCGATTCGGGGGCGATGCCCTACGCCCAGTGGCACTACCCCTTTGAAAACCAAGAGGAATTCCACCGCTCCTTCCCCGCCGATTTCATCTGCGAGGGCATAGACCAGACCCGGGGCTGGTTCTACACCCTCCATGCCCTCTCTACCCTCCTGTGGGACTCTGTATCTTTCCGCAACTGCCTCTGCCTGGAGCTCATCCTCGATGAGAAGGGCGAAAAGATGAGCAAATCGCGGGGCAACGTGGTGGAGCCGTGGCCGGTAATAGAGGCCCACGGCGCCGACGCCATGCGCTGGTACATGTTCACTAGCTCCCCCCCATGGGTGCCCCGTCGCTTCTCCCAGGGGTTGGTCGCCGAATCCTTGCGCCGCTTCCTCCTCACCCTCTGGAACGTATACGCCTTCTTCGTCACCTACGCCAATCTGGACAAGTTCCACCCTGCCCTTTCCCCCAAGGGGAGGCCCAGCCTTCTAGACCGCTGGGCCATCTCCCTCCTCCACGACACGGTGGCGAAGGTCACACGGGAACTGGAAGCCTATAACCCCACCGATGCCGGCCGCGCCATCCAAGAGATGGTAGAGCTCCTCTCCAATTGGTACGTCCGCCGTAGCCGACGTCGCTTCTGGAAGGCCGAGAGCGACGAGGATAAATGGGCAGCCTATCACACCCTATACACCTGCCTCGTCACCCTCTGCCGGCTGCTGGCACCCTTTACCCCCTTCTTGGCAGAGGCCGTTTACCAGAACCTCGAGGCCCGCATACTCCCCCAAGCGCCCGAGAGCGTCCACCTGTGCGACTGGCCCCAACCCGATCCTTCCCTGATCGATGAGAAACTGATCTCCGATATGCGCCTGGCCATGCGCATCACCAGCCTGGGCCGAGGGGCCCGCAGCAAGGCAGGGATCAAAATTCGTCAGCCCCTTTCCCGCCTGGTGGTGAAAGTACGCTACCCCGTGGAGAAAGAGGCCCTTGCCGAGCTTATCCCCCTCATCCTTGACGAGCTGAACATCAAATCTTGGCAGTGGGCAAATAGGGACGATGATCTAGAAGGCCTAGCAACCGCCTCTGACGAGGCAGGCTATGCTGTAGGGGTAGACACCTCCCTCACCCCAGAGCTGAAGCAGGAGGGCCTGGCGAGGGAGCTAGTCCACCGTGTCCAGAACTTGAGGAAGGCAGCAGGGCTTGAGATCTCAGACCGCATCGTCCTCTACTACCACGGCTGGGAAGGGCTGCGGGAGGTTATGGCCACCTACGGCGACTATGTACGCCAAGAGACCCTCTCCGTAGAGGTGGTGGAAGGTCAACCCCCCAAGGAGGCCTGGGCCCAAGAGCAACAGCTCGATGGCCACCCCTTTATCCTGGCCGTCCAGCGGGCCGGCTGAATGGGATAAAATAATGGCGCACGAGGACAGCCGTGGACCGCCTGGGCGAAATCCTGAGACAGGCACGGCACCGAAAGGGTGTCTCCCTCAAAGAGGTAGAAGAGGCCACCCGTATACCCCTCAAATACCTCATAGCCCTCGAGGGAGGAGACCAGACTAATCTCCCATCGCCTGCCTATGTGAGGGGCTTTGTGCGCCTCTATGCCTCCTTCCTCGGTCTAGATCCGGCCGAGATGCTCTCCCTTTTGCCTCAGGAAGAGCAGGCTCCCACCCTCCGCCCCATGACACGGGTGGAGCAGCTCCCCAGCCTAACCTCTTCCCTCCCTTTCGTCTCCACTCTGGTAGCCATATTCTTAGCAGCCATTATGGTCATCTCCACGGCATGGGACGGTAAGGGAGGGATAGCACGCCTCCAATCGGGCCACATCGCCCCTGCCCTTAAAGGGCAGACGGTGGAATCGGCCATAGCGGCCCTGGAGAAGGAAGGAGTCGGCTTCGTTTTCCTCCACCTGTCCCCTGCCGAAGGGGATGTCGTGGTGGATCAGGCTCCCAGGCCTGGTCAAGCCCTAAGGGCCGGCGAAGTGGTGGTAGTGGTGCTGGGACGCTAGGTATCATATGGGGCTGGCTCCACTGATAGGAGGGGGAATAGGCTTCGTTCTGGGCACCGTTGGATACGCCAGCTGGCGCTGGGTCCACCCTGTGCGCCTCCCTTGGCCCGAAAAGGTGGAAGGAGAGGGGGTAGCCTTTCCCAGCCTAGATGGCACCATTTTGCGAGGGCTATGGATGGGACAAGGGCAGGGCCCAACGTTACTCCTCTGCCATGGCTACTACCGAAGCCTTACAGAACCCTACCATCTGGGCATAGCCCTCCACCGCCAGGGATATAGGGTCTTCCTCTTCGACTTCCGGGCATGTGGCGAATCAAAAGGGTACTTCTCCACCCTGGGAGCCCGCGAAGTGTTAGACGTCTTGGCGGCCACAAGGGAGGCTATAAGGAGAGGAGGAGGGCCTGTGGCGGTGCTGGGCATATCCATGGGGGCAGCGGCAGCCATTATGGCTGCCGCCAGGGAGCCACGAATAAGGGCCGTAGTGGCCGACTCCGCCTACGCTGACCTGGCTGGCCTACTAGCTTACCGCGTGCAAAAAGGCGTCCCGGTGCCCCTTCTGCGCCCCCTAGCAAGGGCCAGCATCCGCCTGGGAGAGATCTTCGCAGCCTTCCGCGCTACGGAGGTGCGCCCTGTGGACTATCTAGCGCACATCTCCCCAAGGGCCATCTTCCTCATCTACGGAGAAAGGGACTCCTATATATCTTCCGAGCAGCGGGAAGAGATGATCCAAAAGGCCCAGAACCCTAAGGAGCTATGGATTGCACCAGGCAGCGACCACGCTATGGCCCGCCTAGACCACCCTCAGGAGTATCTGGAACGAGTCCTGTCCTTCCTTGGCCGCTGGCTCACCCCTTAAGAGGGAGAGCCCCATCCTCCAGGGCATGGATAACCTCTACTTGATAGTCCACCAGCTCTAAGTCCAGGCGACTCCGGACTATAAAGTCCACCACCGACGATATCACCCGGTGGGCATGACGCTGCGACGGGACTACACAAGAGATGCCCAGAGATACCATCTGCCACAGGTCCCTCTCACCCACCTCCGCCACCGATATGTTGAAGCGCTGCCGTAGCCTATCTATTAGTGACCGTAACGCCTGCCTTTTGCCTTTCAAAGAATGGTTATCGGGGAGGCGAAACCAGATGCGGCACAGGCCTATCGTCATCATCCCACCTCGGGTCTAAAGGGGATCACTCAGCCCCATGTTGGCCTGCAGGACCGAGGCCGTCAAGGGGAGGCAGGTCCTCTGGCCGCTCCAGACCGAAGTACTCCAAGAACTTCATCGTGGTCCCATAGAGGAGAGGCCTACCAGGGAGGGAGGCCCGCCCCACCTCCCCTATAAGGCCTAAAGCCTTCAAACTGCTAAGGACATGCTGACAGTCTACCCCCCGCATGGCCTCAATCTGGGCCCGGGTGATGGGCTGGCGATAGGCTATAATGGCCAAGGTCTCCAGGGCCGCCCTCGATAGGCGCTGCCGCCCCTTTAGCCCTAGATAGCGCTCCACATAGGGGGCTACCTCGGGGGCGGTCACCAGACGGAGCCTGCCCCCCTGACGCTGCAACCTTATTCCCCTCCCACGTAAATCCGCCGCCAGCGCCTCTAAGGCCTCCTCCACCACCCCTACAGGAGCTTCCACCACCCTGGCCAACTCCTGCACCCCCAAAGGCCCAGAGGCCACAAACAAAATCGCCTCCAACGCCAACTTGAGGTGCTCTCCAACCACGTCCCCCAGCCAATCATAGGCTACCCCAGCACAGAAGGGCTAGCACGCCCGATAAGCGCCACATACACTACACGCCCAATACCCCTCCCCTACCGCCAGCGGCCCCCCACACCGGGGACAACGCCTCCGTACCACCAACGGCAACCGCATCTGCACCGCTACCACCATCACCCATCACCTCGGAAACATTTGTTCAAATTATAGAACAAATGTTTCCACAACGTCAAGGGGGTTCCCGGTGGGGGGTGAGGGGGTGGTATAATGGGGTTTTGGAGCCCGCGAAGAGGGCTAAGCAGAGAGCTGAGGAGGGATGGGCTGTGCCGATCTACGAGTACGAGTGTAGCCATGGGCATCGTTATGAGCGGTGGGAGAGCTTTAGTGCCCCCAGTCAGCAGCAGTGCCCTGAGTGTGGCGGCCAGGCCAGGCGCCTTTTCAGCCCTCCGGCCATCATCTTCAAGGGCCCCGGCTTCTACAGCACCGACAACCGTAAGGACGGCGGTCGCGCATCTGAAGGGGCGGGTGCTAAAGAGGAGGCCAAGGCCGAGGAGTAGGCGCCCCATCTTATGAGGGCCGTTTTACAACGGGTCTCCCAAGCGGCGGTAGAGGTGGAGGGGGAGGAGATAGCCCACATCGGCCGTGGCCTGCTCGTCCTTTTGGGGGTGGCCAAGGGCGACACAGAGGCCGAGGCCTATAGGCTGGCCCAAAAGGTGGCCGAGATGCGCCTGTTTCCCGACGAGGAGGGGCGCCTAAACCGTTCCCTCTTAGAGGTAAGGGGCGAAGCGCTGGTAGTAAGCCAGTTTACCCTCTTAGGCGATGTACGCCGGGGGCGTCGCCCCAGCTTCCACGATGCTGCCCCTCCAGAAGAGGCCGCCTCTTTGGTGGACACCTTCGCTTATGCCCTGCGCCGTCTGGGCGTGGAGACCAAGACCGGCCGCTTTGGGGCCTACATGAAGGTGCACCTGATAAACGACGGGCCAGTCACCATATTGCTAGACTCAGAAGATCTAAAGCGGCCCCGGCGGGGCTAGGCTACCTCTAGGCTGAGGTCAAGGGCAGGGGCCGAATGGGTGATAGCCCCCACAGAAATATACTGGACACCCGCCTTAGCTACTTCCCGCACGTTTTCCAGAGTTATACCCCCTGAGGCCTCCAGGGCCGCCCTCCCACGGGCTAGTGCCACCACCTGGGCTATTTCCGCTGGGGCCATGTTGTCCAGCAAAAGCGCCTCGGCCCCTGCTTCTAAGGCCTCCTGGGCCTCTTTAAAGTTAGTGACCTCTACCTGCACAGGCATCTGGGGATAAGCCTGGCGACAAAGGTGCACTGCCTCCGTCACCCCTAAGCCGCGAGCCCGCAGAGCAGCCAAATGGTTATCTTTCACCAGGATGCCATCGGCCAGATGAAGGCGGTGGTTCTGCCCTCCGCCTACACGCACGGCATACTTCTCTAGGGTGCGCAAGCCAGGGGTAGTCTTGCGCGTGTCCCGGAGGACGACGCCAGTGCCAGCCAGCTCCTCCGCGAAACGGGCAGTGAGAGTAGCTATACCTGAAAGGCGCTGCAAATAGTTGAGGGCCGTCCTTTCGGCGGCGAGGATGGATGCCAGAGGCCCCTCCACCACTGCCACCTCCTGTCCGGCCACTACCTTGGCCCCGTCCTGCACCAAGGTTTGGAAACGTATGGACGGGTCCATAGCTTCAAAGACGGCTGCGGCCATGGGCAGGCCAGCGATGA
>JAUQPQ010000050.1 GCA_030550295.1 Chloroflexota bacterium | reverse complement strand
GGCCCGCGGCTCGGTAAAGATCCAGACCTTAGCCGTTATACCCATCGATGAATTCATAGCCAGCTTCCAGCGCTAGGGTCGCTGCCACCCTAGACAATAGGCCCTAGGGGCTGTAAATTTGGGGCAGAAAGCCGGAGGCCCTGTTGAAGACCTTTTGCGGCCAAGGGCAGCCCCCCAAGGGGACAGAAACAGCGTTTACCCTTCCCCTTAAGCCAGCTTTAGTCGTCTCAAATCCTGGAGAGGCTGGAGGTAGCTATGACGCTTGTAGAGGAGCTAGCCAACTTCGTAGTGAGATCTGAGTACGAGCACATCTCCCCGGAGGCGCGCCGCGAGTTAAAGGTGCGCATCTTGGACTCCATCGCCTGCGCTATTGGAGCCTTAGAGGGGGAGCCCATCTTGCTGATCCGCCAACAGTTGGAAGAATTCGGTGGGGCCCCTCTTTGCACCCTCATTGGTGGTGGCAAGGCCCCTCCAGACCGTGCCGCTTTCTATAACGGTGCCCTCGTGAGGTACCTGGACTATAACGATTCTTTCCTCGCCCCTGGTGAGACGTGCCACCCAAGCGATAACCTGGGGGCAGTATTGGCCGCCTGCGAATACGCCGATAGGAGCGGTCGTGACCTCCTCACCGCCCTGGCTGTGGCCTACCAAGTGCACTGCCGCCTCTCGGAAGTGGCGCCGGTGAGACATAAGGGCTTCGATCACACTACTCAAGGGGCCTACGCCTGCGGGGCAGGTGTGGCCAAGGCTCTGGGGCTAGATGCCCAGCGTACTGCTTATGCTATCGCCCTGGCTGCCACGCCCAATAACGCCCTCAGGGTCACCCGCACGGGCCACCTTTCCCACTGGAAAGGACTAGCCTATCCCCATACTGCCTTCGTTGCTACCCATGGCGCCTATCTGGCCATGAGGGGCGTAACCGGACCTTTAGAGGTCTTTGAGGGCAATAAAGGCTTTATGGATGCCATCGCTGGCCGTTTCTACATCGATTGGAGCAAAGAAGACCTGGAGATGGTCCGTAAGACGATCATCAAAAAGTACAACGCTGAGATCCACTCCCAGTCGGCCATAGAAGGGCTTTTGGAACTACAGTCTGAGCACTCGTTCCGGGCCGAGGACGTAGAGGCGATATACCTGGACACTTTCCAGGTGGCCTTTATGATCATCGGAGGAGGTGAGGAAGGGGACAAGCACGTCGTTCGCACCAAGGAGGAAGCCGATCATAGCCTTCCTTACATGCTGGCCGTAGCCCTCCTAGACGGTGATGTGGGCCCTGAGCAATACGAGCCCCAGCGCATCGTCGCCAATGACGTGCAAAGCCTTTTGCGCCGTATCCACATACGTCCTGACGATCAATTAAGTGCTCGCTTCCCTCAAGAGATGCCCGCCCGCCTGCGTGTCCAGCTGAGGGATGGCCGGGTGCTGGAGAAGGAGAAGAAGGACTACGAGGGATTCCACACCCGCCCCATGTCCTGGGAAAGGGTGGTGCAGAAGCTGGAGCATCTGGCATCCCCGTACACTGACCCAAGCCTACGCAAAGAGATCGTTGCTTGTGTGGAGCAGCTGGAGAACGTGAAGGTCAGGGAGCTTACCCGCCTCTTGGAGCAAGTGAAAAAGGAGGGATAGCAATGCAAGAGCACCCCTTCTCTTTTATCCCCAGAAACCAAAGGGACAAAAAGCCCCGCGCTAGGGGCATCACCGAGATAAGGGCCGCATATTATACTCCTTTTGGCCCCCGTTACCTAGAAGACCTCCTAGAAACGATGGGAGAATATATCGACAGCATCAAGTTCGCCGGTGGCTCCTTTACTTTGTACCCCCGCGAGGCCCTCAAAAAGATCATCGACCTCTGCCACCGCCACGATGTCCTTGTCTCCACCGGCGGCTTCATCGAGCGCGTCCTTTCCTGGGGGCCCCATCTGGTGGACAAATATATCCAGGAATGCCGTGACGTAGGCTTTGACATCATCGAAATTAGCACTGGCTTCATAACCATCCCCACCGACGATTGGCTGCGCCTAGTAGAGAAGGTTCAAAAGGCAGGCCTCAAGGCCAAGCCAGAGGTGGGCATTCAGTTTGGGGCAGGTGGGGCCACTGCTGCCGAGGAGCTGGCTGCCGAGGGCACCAGGGACGTAGAATGGGCTATCCGCCAGGCCAAGACCTTCCTCGAGGCCGGCGCCTACATGATCATGATCGAGTCCGAAGGGATCACTGAAAACGTCAAGACCTGGCGCACCGATGTAGTAGCTAAGCTCATCAATGCCTTGGGCCTCGAAAAGCTCATGTTCGAGGCGGCTGACCCAGAGGTCTTTACCTGGTACATCAAGAATTACGGCCCAGAAGTGAACCTGTTCATAGACCACAGCCAGATCGTGCAGCTAGAGGCCATCCGCTCAGGCCTGTGGGGCACAAAGAGCGTCTGGGGCCGTATTTTGACGTTCAAGGAATAACCTAAATGTAACGAAGGGGCCCACCGTAGCGTCTCCCCCATAGGATAACGCACGGGGGAGCTATGCTGTGGGCCCTTGACCCCATTGAAGGGGCAAAGGCTAGAAGCCAAAAAAGAGGGAGCCCCCTGTACCGTCTTTTCAGCGGGCGTTACCTACGGTGGCCGATCCTGCTATCCCCGTTGCTATGGGGCCTTGGGGTTTACCTGACAACTGCAACCGTACTGGATATCGTTTGGCCTTCTAGCTGGACGGTGGCCTTGGCCACCTCCTTGAGCCTTCTCCTCTCCGGAGCTTTCATGGCCTATCTCTTGAGGGCCTTGTTGCGTAGCCAAGAGGAGTTAGCCTATATGGCTCGACACGACTCCCTAACAGGCCTATTGAACCGCCATTACTTCTTGGAGCGAATGCGCCAACACGTCCAGCACTCGATGAAGGCCAAAAAGCCCTGTGCCCTCTTGTTCTGCGATATCGATGGATTTAAGGCCGTGAACGACTTTATGGGCCATCCCCGCGGAGATGCCGTTCTAGTTTGGATCGCCTCGACAATTAAGAGGATAGTGCCAAGGCCTGCTGTGGTAGGGCGGGTAGGAGGAGACGAGATAGCTGTTCTTCTTCCTGGTGCATCGTCCTTTAACGCGCATAATGTGGCCAAGAGCATCATACACGCCATCTCCTCGCACAACGGCATCGTCCCCCAGGCCCTGAGCGTAAGCATAGGCATCGCCTTGTCGCCCAAACACGGCAGCACCGCCGAGGAACTACTGTCCAAGGCGGATATGGCCATGCACAATGCTAAGGCCCGGGGGGGCGGATGCTACGATGAGTGGGCAGGCAGCCTGGGCTATATTTGGTCTAACGGGCCCACCTCAGTGAGGCGTCTAGAAGCAGCCCTCCGTGAGGGGCGTCTCCTCCTCTACTTCCAGCCCATAGTCCGACTTAAGGACAAATCCGTCAGCGCCTGTGAAGTGCTCCTTCGTTTGCGGGAAGGGAACCGGGTAGTAGGGCCGGGCGAATTTTTGCAAGTGGCAGAGGCCTCGGGGCTCATAAGGGAGTTAGACCGATGGGTGGTGGAAAACGCCTTGCGTTCGTACTGGTCCCTGAAAGCCAAATTGGGGGTAGAAGGCTCCTTCCGTCTCCATATCAACCTCTCCCCCATCACGTTGGCCGATGAGCGGACTGCTACGTGGGTAGGCAGTGCCTTGACCGCCTCCGAAGTAGATCCTAACAACGTGGTCTTGGAGGTGACGGAGACGGTAGGAGGTGTAAACATGGAGGCCATGCGCCGCATCATGATCTCCCTTTCCGCCTTAGGATGTCGCTTCGCTCTGGACGACTTCGGCGCTGGTCATTCCAATATATTTCGGTTGGCCAACCTACCTTTACAAATGGTAAAGATGGATGGGTTCTTAAGTCGTGCTGCAAAGGAGAACATCGCTGGCCGCATCCTATTGGAGGCCACTATAAATGGCGTCAAACGCCTAGGGCTGGAGACGGTAGCAGAGCAGATCGAGGACAATGGGGAAACGTTGCGGATTTTGCAGGACATAGGGGTAGATTACGCCCAAGGTTATGCCTTTGGGTACCCTCAACCCATCTCATAGGCTTTTGCGCCTACCTAAGCTTTTCAATAAAGAGGAAGGCCCTAGCCCGCCGATCCTCAAGGGTGGGCACTACCAGGTCAGCCCTTCGTAGCCGATGCGGTGGGCGGGTAGTGGCCACAGCCAAGCATCGCATTCCAGCCCGCTTAGCTGCCTGTACCCCTTCTGGGGCATCTTCGATAACTGTACACATATGGGGAGGGATCCCCAAAGAATCAGCTGCCTTCAAGAAGCCCTCGGGATCGGGCTTGCCACGGGCCACGTCCTCTTCACCTATTAGCACACTGAAGGCATCCCGCATCCCCATCTCTCCCAACAGAAGCTGGATGTTCTGCCGAGGTGTAGATGAGACCACCGCCTGGCTCATGCCCATAGCTTGGGCGAGGCGCACTAGCTGAGCGGCACCTGGTAAAGGCCTCACCCTACCAGCGATGAGGTTGCGGAATAGCTCTTCCTTCTGATCGGCCAAGGCACGGATCTCTTCGGGGCTTATCGGCCCTAAAATCTTGGTGAGGATGACATCGTTACGGAGACCCAAAAGTTGGGCCCGGAAGAAAGCCTCTTCCAGGTACAGACCGCGCTGGGCCAGCACCAGACGGAACGCTTCATAGTGGAAGGACGAGCTGTCCACAAGCACGCCGTCCAGGTCCCAGAGAAGGGCCCGTTGGGATGGCCGTAGGGGAGGATCTATGCCGCCAATCTCAGAAATCAGCTCTCCCCCTAAAAGCGAAGGTTTCTGCGCATATGTCTTGCTTTATAATGTGAGCGAACATGACAAAGGAGGCAGGATATGGGCTTGAAGGTCAGCCTCTTCTATTTGCCTAGTATCGGCCCGAGAACCGAGATAGAGAAGGGGATGGCGGGGCTTAGGGAGGACCTTTACCAACAGATGCTTGAGGAGCTAAAAGAGCAGGCCCAGCTGGCTGATGATCTAGGATACGATTCCATCTCCTTCACGGAGCATCACTTCCACATCGAAGGCTTCGAGATCTCCAATAACCCTATATTGCTGGACTTGTTTATAGCCGCCCACACCAAGCGCATAAGGGTGGGCCAGTTAGGTATAGTCCTTCCTGCCCACAACCCCCTACAGGTAGCCGAAGACCTAGCGATGGTTGACCATATGACGAAAGGGCGTCTAAACGTAGGCTTCGCCCGCGGATACCAGAGGCGCTGGGTAGACACTATGGCCCAGCACTACCATCAGGTCCATGGCGTGCTGCCGGGCCAGCACGACGAAGTAGACAAGGCCAACCGCGAGGCCTTTGAGGAGTGCTTCCAGATCATCAAAATGGCCTGGACCCAGGACGTTATGGAGTTCAAAGGGAAGTTCTGGAAGATACCGCCCGAGGGTACTCCATGGGCTATGGAAGCTACGCGCCTGTGGGGAACCGGCGTAGATGAGAACGGAATCCTACGTAAGATAGGGGTCGTCCCTAAGCCTTACCAGAAGCCCCACCCTCCACTTTTCCAGCCCTTCGCCTCCAGCGAGGCCACCATACGCTGGTGTGCCCGTGAGGGGGTGACGGCTATCTTGCCACCTATGCACCTCCAACTTCAGAACTTCCTGTACGACGTCTACCACCAAGAGGCCCAACAGCACGGTCGGGCCCTAAAAGAAGGGGAAGGCACAGGTGTGTTACGGGACGTCGTCGTGGCAGACTCCGACGAGGAAGCGCTCCAGATGTGGCTAGAGGGCCCTGCCTTCGTGGCCTACATGTGGTTTGCTCCTTTCGGCTTTGACAGGGTCCTGGCCGAACCCGGACGAGACACCCCCCTGACCCCTCAGGAGCTGCTGGATCGGTCCCTCATATTGGTGGGTACTCCTGATACAGTCAGCTTCCAGCTGGAGCGCCTCCTCAAGTCCACCCCTATAACTTGGCTTTTCGCCTGGATCTACAACGGCCTTATACCCCATCATAAGGTCATGCGCAGCCTGGAACTCTTTGCCACCAAAGTGCTACCCAGGTTCCAGTAAACACGATGAGCCAGGAGGGAAGGATGCCTGCCCTGATCTACGAAAAAAGAGACGGGATCGCCTACATAACCATAAACCGGCCTGAGGTGCATAACGCCCTCAACCCTGAGGTGGTAGTGCGCCTAGCCGAGGCCTGGCTAGACTTCGACGCTGATCCTGACATGCGGGTAGCTATCGTTACCGGTGCCGGGGAGAGGGCCTTTTCGGCCGGTGCCGATTTGGGGCGCCTTATCCCCCTATTTACGGGGGCGCGGCAGCCTGAAGATGAGTGGGATCATCGCCTCCTGGAGAACCGCTGGCTGATGGACGTCTGTCTTCTTAGGCGGCGCACCATCTACAAGCCTATTATCTCCGCCATTAATGGGTTCTGTTTGGCAGGGGGCACCGAGCTTATCCAGGCCACAGACATCCGTATCGCTGCCCAGCACGCCACTTTAGGCCTTATGGAGGTCAAGAGGGCCCTAGTGCCAGGGGGAGGCTCCATGGTGCGCCTGCCTCGCCAGGTCCCTTACTGCAAAGCCATGGAGATACTCCTCACTGGGGAGCCCATCAGCGCAGAAGAGGCGTATCGGATAGGCCTGGTGAACTACGTCGTTCCTCTCCCAGAGCTCATGCCCACAGCGGAGCGGTTCGCTAGGATCATCGCCGAAAACGGGCCGCTAGCCGTCCGTAAGGCGAAGGAGGCGGTAATAAGATCTTTGGGCCTCCCCTTAGACCAGGCCTACGACATCGAGGACGAAATAGCCAGAGAGGTATTCGCCTCTGAGGATGCTAAGGAGGGGCCTAGGGCCTTCATGGAGAAGCGCAAGCCTCAATATAAGGGGCGCTAAAGGCGAAGGAAGTAAATCCTACCGTCTTCCTCGAGCTCCTTTAGTTGGCCTCGTCCCACTAGATAGCGCAGGTGGGCAAGGGTCTCACCTAGGGCTGCCCTCTTCATCCAGGGGGAAAGGTCGTCATATGGGCCGGTAGTCCAGCGGATGCGCCTTGCCACCTCGTAGGCGGTCACCGGCCCTTCATGTCCTACTGCCTCTAAAGTCTCCTCTAGGCGCTCCTGGTGGTGGTCCCACAGCTCCCGGATGCGGCGCTGGAACCAGGTGACGTCCCACTCGTGGGCGGGCAGGAGATGGTCCACTGCCAGGGAGGCCACCCGTTCCAGGCTGTCCAGGTAGTTGGCTAACGGGTCGTCCATCTGCTCCGGATGGAGGCTCACGTTGGGGGTAATGACAGGGAGGATATGGTCACCACTCAGGAGGAGCCTGTGGTTGGGCTCGTAAAGGCATATATGGCCTGGGGAATGACCAGGGGTCCAAATGACCTGGAAGGCGAAGTCCCCTACCTTGATCTCTTCCCCACCGTGCACCACTATATCAGGGTGCTCTACTGGGGCCACAAAGAAGCGCATGGGCATGGAACTTCTCTCGATCTCTTCTTCCGAGGTCTCTGGAACCCCATGCCTATAGAGCCAAGATCGTAATCTTGCTAGCAAGTCAGAGGGGTCCACGTAGCGGCTCCGCATAAACTGGGCCTCTCTCTCATGCATCGCCACCTTGCAGCCGGCCAGGGCTTGCAGTCTACCGGCCATGCCGCAATGATCGGGGTGGCTATGGGTTAGAACCAGCGTCTGTATATCGGCTACATGGGCTCCTAGCCCTTCCAGCTCCTCCTGTAAAGCTTGGTAGGCGTCCTCGGTGTTCCATCCGCAGTCCACTAGTAGCGTTTCGCCGCGGCTGACGATGAAGTAGGGCAAGATGTAGGGGAGACCCTTGGTAGGCCTGGGGCTCAGCTCTAGCTCGTGCCGCAAGTGATATGCCTCTTTTCGCTGATATTCAGGAAAGGGGGTCACCAGCTGGTGGATGCCAGGACGAATGCGCTTCATACCTCTTCCCCTTCAGGTTTGGCGTTACAAATGTAAGGGTAAGGGCATAGTCTAGGCAGTGCAAGGCCGATTGTGATCACCTGTCCCGATGATCATAATGGGCTAATAGAAGCTCTCGTAGGGGGATGGCCTATGCCTGTGATGTGGGATCAGGTGAAGGTAGACGATAGCCTCATGTGGTGTCATCTACATTTGCCCGTGGGATATGGGCCCTTTCCTGGGATAGTGGTAGTGATGCATGCACCCGGAGTAGACGCCTTCATCCAGGGCATCTGCGAGAAGCTGGCATTGGCCGGCTTCGCTGCCATCGCCCCCGACCTGTACCACCGTGAGTCAGAGGAACAGGCTAAGGACGAGCCTCTGGTGCGCATGGGCCGGCTAAAGGACGCAGAGATCGCTAAAGACATCAACGCTGCCCTGCAACACCTGTGCTCTTACCGCCAAGTGGCCCGAGACAGGGTGGGGATAATTGGGTTCTGCATGGGGGGGCGGATAGCATACATGATGGCAGCCCTTAACCCCTCATTCCGCGCATGCGTGGACTTCTATGGTGGCAACATAGCGGTCCCCTGGGGCGAAGGGCCTTCGCCTTTAGACCTTACCCCACAGATAGGCTGCCCTGTGCTGGGCCTTTTCGGGGCCGAGGATGCTAACCCAAGTCCCCAAGATGTGGCCCGGATGGAGGCAGAGCTAAGACGTAACGGTAAAGAGTACCAGTTCCATATTTACCCGGGCGCAGGGCATGCCTTTATGAACGAGGCCCGCCCATCCTACAGGCCGGAGGCGGCGCAGGACGCCTGGCAGAGGTGCACTGCTTTCCTCTCTCGCCACCTTATGCCCTCTACTGGGTAGGAGAAGGGACTCGGTAGATTACCACCTGACCAGCCCGAAATACAGGCTCTAAGATGCTATTGAATTTGGCCAAAGCTTGCTCCCGCTGGGCCCGTAAAGCCTGAGGGGCAGACTGGACGTAGACCTCCTGTTCTAGACGCCCCACTATCACGTAGCGCACGTTGTACTTGTGCAGCAGGTTGAGGGCCTCCCCTACATTAGCCGTCGTGTAGATGGTCTCTATCTCTTGGGGCCTACCGAGTATCGCTGTGGAGTCGGGCCGCCACTGGATTTCATGACCTTGCCATCCCAAAAGGGTGGGCAGGCCAGTGCGCGAGGAGATGCGGGCGAAATCGGTAAAGTCAGGGCCGAAGGCCTCCAGGATCACCGGTGTCCCCTTAACGTTTCGGTTGAGCCATTGTATGGCGGCATACTCATATGGGTCGCTACGGGCCAGGTAAGCCAGCCCATCTAAGCCTCTCCCTTGACGCTGGAAGGAATCAGTACGATCCCAAGTGACCATGAGGGGATATAAGAGGGCTGCCCCCGCAAGGGCAGCGGTGACACTGCCCCAAAGGAACTGCAAAGAGAGCTGCCGCCACCTGTCAGCCAACGTGGTCCAGATGGAAGGCAAAAATACTCCTCCTGTCACAGCAAGCATCGTCCAGGCATGGTACCAGAATCGGAAGACGGTGTTGTAACGAAATCCAAGGGGATCTCGGACGAAAAAGGTCTCGGCGCCTAGGAGCAGGAGGAGGGACAGAACGAGCAGGCCCAGGGGGAAGCCAGTGCCTTCCCCTTTCATCAGATGCCTTGCCAAGGCCTTGCCGCTAACCGTCATAAACACTATGAGCATTAGGATAGTGAGCCAGTTAAAGGTCTCCCAACGCAGGTGCGCCTCTCCCAGAAGGCCTTGAGGCGCAGGGTACGTCCCTCCTAGGCCACTGTCGCCGAGGACGGCGATCGTCCATATACTAAGGGGTAGCGCCCAGGGGCCAATGGCCCATAAGAGCTCTTCCTTACTCCTGGGGATCGCTCCTCCTTCCAACATGGCCCCCCACAACGGCAGCCATAACACAGGGAGCCAAAAGATAAGAAAGTGCACTGGCCTCGTCACTGCCGAGTTAACAGGGGGATATCCTCTAGCCGCCGCCTCCCATACCTGGTTTACAGCTACTCCTGACACAGGCCTCTCTACACCGAAGTAGAAGGGGGCATAAAGGAGGGCGAGAGGAAAGGCCACAATTGGCACAGCGGCTGCGCTATCCAGCACACCCCCCCACCGCCGCTTCGGCCAGCTCCCTAGGGCGAGGCTCCCCAAGACTGCGGCTCCAAAGGTGGGCAGAGCCCAAAGATCGGTGAAGCCCAAGCCCCCAAGCAACATAGAGGCCACGATAGGACGCCACGGTTCTCTTAGCCACTGGGCCAGGAAGGGCCCTTCTCGACTTTCCAAGAAAAACTCCAGGGCAAGGCCCACAGCTGCAAGGGTGAGGGGCAAAGCTAATACGTGGGGGTGGAGATCACCAAACTGGAAGCTGAAGAACGGGAACTCTTGCACATCCCATGGGGAGCCCATACGTGTGGCCTTCCACCACCACCAGGAGGCAGTGGGATACCACTCGCTACAGTCCTGTGGCTGAGCCGAACACGGATAAGGTTGGAGGCCGTAAATCCCCACCCAGTCATAGAAGGACTGGGAGCCAATGCCATGACGCGCCAAGAGCTCGAACACCCCTTCCAGGTTGCCTACCATCACTAACAGCGCCGCCGATGCTAACCCCCCTATTGTGGGCCAATTGCCTTGCCAACCTCTCAGTCGCAAAAGGTTATAAGAGAGGCTGAAAGCAACAACTGCGGCCATGGACGCCACTAAGCAGAGCATCAGGTAGAAACTTACACTAGCGGGTAAGCCGCTCAGCTGGCCCAAAGTGGCCGCCTGCACATAGCCAAAATAGTAGTAGTTGATAGAATAGCCGGCTAGCCAAGGATCAGGAGGGGGATATCTCTCAGCCCGAAGCGCGCTGTTGAGGAAGGCCAGCTCGAAGGGTTTCTCGCCCCATATAATCTCCGGCACAAAGGAGCGTAGGAAGACGCCTGTGAAATAGACGATGCCCAGCAGGGCCTCTACCAGCACTATGTAAGGCCACCACACCTGAAACCACTTCCACCACTCCCCCCTCGATCCTATCAGAATGCCCGACCCTATAGCAGCTACGGTTAACAATGCCAAAAAAGCGAGCCCTCTCCCATTTGGCACCAGGCCGGTAACGGCTGCGGCCCAGAGCAGATACGAAACCATAAGGATGCCCAAAGGCTTACTAAGGGAGTACCCCCTATCGGGAAGGCGCTTAAAGACGACAAAGACAATTGGGGCGCAGGCTAAGCTCATCCCCTCGGCTGCCGCCCAGAAAAAGAGGGCCTCCTTCATCTCTATCCTCACGATACGGCGGTTACTACCCTGAGTGCACCCCTAGCCAGAACTTGCGACATACTATAAACTTTGGGTGCAGCGATGGTAACAACGGAGCTGATACGCGAGGCCCTCAAAGACGTGTACGACCCCGAGATACCGTGCAACATCGTCGATCTGGGCCTCGTATATGACATACAGGTGAAAGAGGGGGGCGTCGTATATATCCTCATGACATTGACATATCCTGGCTGTCCCATTGGGCCTGCCATAGTGGAGCAGATCGAGGAGGCGGTAGGGCCCCTCCCCGGGGTAAAATATGTAGATGTAGAGTTCACCTTCGATCCGCCATGGACCCCGGAACGGATGTCTGAAGAAGCGAAAGCCCTTCTAGGCCTTGACTGAGGAGGAGATGATGGAGGACCGAT
>JAUQPQ010000049.1 GCA_030550295.1 Chloroflexota bacterium | reverse complement strand
CCCTCATCGATCCCTGCATCTATCCCCTGCCAAGGCAGAGCGCCTCTTTCCCTGCCTGCTAGGATGGTGGAGGCCTCCAGTGAGGCCCTGCGGAAGGCCTCCTCCCAGGAAGACCAGACAAAGGCATCGCGCCGCATGTCCCAGCGGGCTCCCAGACGCCACGCATGCAGTGCTGCCTCTGCCACTTCCTCATCCCCCCTTGCTACGGCTGTAGCTACCAGCCACCGTTCAGGCCTTTCTACAGCCAGATCGATCCCCTTCCGACGGCATCCGTGGCGCAAGATGCCTACCTGGTGAGCCACTTCGTCTAGGGAAGGCAGGGGTGCCCACTGGAAGGGGGTGAAAGGCCTTGGGACGAAGATGGCGGCTTCTATGCGGACGTGTGCCTTGGGACCCCTAATGGCCCTGCCAGCCCTCTTTACATTGCCAATAAGCTCTAGGAAGGCGTCTACATCTGCTGGCTTCTCGCCGGGAACCCCCACCTCTAGCTGGAGGCGTATTGAAGTCCACCCTCCTAGAAAGGCGCTCTGGGCTGCCGCTAGGATCTCTTCATCGCTAAGGGGGAATCCTAGGGCATCCCTCAGACGTTGGGATGAGGCTCCTACCCAAAGGTTGAGGCTTCCTCGTGGGGGAACCGCCCAAAGGAGAGTAGCGGCCTCTACCCATGACGCCTGCGCAGGGATCTGAAGGGTCCTTATTGCCACTTCTCGGCCAACTGACTGGCGGAGGGCATGTGCTAGTTCCTGGAGCTTCCCATAATGGGTGCCCTTTAGCACCACCTCGCGGTAGCCTGTGTTGGCCAGGGCTTCACTGACCGACTCCATTATCTCCGAGGGAGAACGCTCTCGATAAGGCCCCCAGTAATAGTTTCCTCCGGCATATGGGGTTTCCCCATCGCCTCTGGCTAGCTCCACAACCAGGGCGTCTTGGACAGTCTCCACGAAGGGGACTATAGGGCGCGTGGGGATGGGGGGGAGGGGATCGGCCCATACGGCCCGGGCTGTCCCTTGTAGGCTGCAATCGAATACCCCGGACATCCCCTTCAGTCGGGAAGGATCCAGCCCTACGTCCTGCAGGGAGATCACTAAGGTGGGCAATATGGCCTCAGGGTCGCCTAAGAGCACCATGTCTGCTAAAGGGGAGAAGGGGGCTGGGTTGAGGAATGCTGGCGCACAAACTGCTACCACTGGGCCACCGCTGCGGTCCTGCCGGAGAGGAGGAAGGCCAGAAAGGGAGAGAAGCTCTATTATTGAGGGCAAACATAGCTCAGAGGGCGCAAGCACCAGAAGGAGATCGAACTCAAGGGCAGGCTGTCTCCCCTCCAGTGACCATAAGGGAGTGGCCGACTCACGCATCGCCATGGCCATGTCCGGCCACGGGAGGAAGGCGCGATGACAGGTAACGCTGGGTAGGGAGTTAAGAAGCTGGTAAAGGGAGTGAAATAGAGAGCGACTCATCCCTACCTCGTAAACGTCTGGATCTACCAGCAGGATCTTCAGGGATGCCTCTTCCGTGGGAAGAGGCCGGGCATTCCACTCGGCCCCCATGTAGCGGGCAGGGCGGGTTACCCTGTCTAAGAGAGGGCCTATATCGACCACAGCCATGGATCCACCCGTATGCATAAAGTCATGCTAGCGGCTGCGGCGGCCAGGGGCAAATGCTAAAAAACAACGACTGCATCTCCCCTCCCTCAACTCGATTTTGGAAAAGAGCTGCCAATAACTTACTGAATTATCGATAATTTCCGGTTATATGCGATGTTTCTTCGGTCTTGACAAGGCTCGGGGCGTATGTATATTTTTTTCTGTGCGGCTGTCCGTGGCCTAGGGGAGGAGAAGTGAGGGGGTGATAGAGTATGGTGCTCTTTCCGCCCTTGCGGGTGCGCTGGGCGGGTAGGGAAGTAAGCTGGATCTGGATGCCTACCAGCGTGCGAGAGGCGCTGGAGGCTATGAGGCCAGTGCTAGCAGAGCTGGTAGGCGTTTTGGCCTTTGTCTTTTTGGCGGGGTCGTTGTTGGTCACGGTGCCAGAGATAAGGCCGGGGTCAGTAGGTCTGTTGACCTTGGCCCTGGGCACGGCGGTGGCCTATGGGGCCCTGGTAGCAGCTATTCAGCCCATATCTGGGGGCCATCTTAACCCAGCAGTGACGCTTGGTGTAATGGCAGCAGGGAGGATACCGCCCCTGGAGGCTCTCCTTTATATAGGTGGGCAGCTCGCTGGGGGTATTTTAGGGGCGTTGGCGTTGGACTTCGTCTATCGGGATGTGGTGGCAGAGGCTGCCCGCCGCGCCACCTTAGCCTTTAGCGATGCCTATTCTGGCACCTGGTCGGCCCTGTTCACGGGTGGCTTCATAGAAGCTGCTATCACCTTCGTGCTTGTACTAGTATTTTTGGCCACCTTGGTGGACCCAAGGGGCCAGAGGGCTATAGGGGGGCTAGCGGTAGGACTTGTAGTTTTGGCAGCCATGCTATTTGCCTTTCCCCTTACGGGGGCGGCTATGAACGTGGCCCGGGTCATGGGCACAGCCACGGTGGCCAGCCATTGGACCCACTTTGGCATGTACTGGCTGGGCCTAGCTGGCGGCATATTGGCGGGCCTCGTATACTACTCTGCTTGGGCTGAAAGGGAAGGGGCATCGTAGCTCCCTGAGGGCCACGGGCAGCCGAGGGGCTATTCTGGCCCTTTCCCAGTTCCCTCTGGTGTATTTGGTCATCACGAAGCCCAGTGCCCATGCGCTAAGTTGATCAACGTTGCCTACTCGGTCACCCTTTCAGTTTGTGTCTTGACACCTCATGCCTCTTTGAATAGCATGCAAAGAGAGCGTGGCCCCCTAGCCCTTGCCAATGCAGCGAGGGGCACAACACTGTTGGAGTATGGAGGAGGGTTATGGTGAGGGAGACTAAAGGGCAACCTACAATGTATGACTACAGGCACACCACTCTAGGCGGTAACCTGATGCGAGAGTGGTGGCCCAACGAGCTGAACCTACGCATTCTGTACCAGAATCCGCCCACTTTGACCCCTACTGATCCCGGGTACAACTATGGGAAGGCCTTTGCCGAACTCGATTACTACGCCCTAAAAGAGGACCTGAAGCGCGTGCTCACACAGTCCCAGGAATGGTGGCCTGCCGATTACGGACATTATGGGCCACTAATGATCCGCCTGGCCTGGCATAGCGCCGGCTCCTACCGCGTGTTCGATGGGCGTGGAGGCGGCCTCGATGGCAGCATACGCTTCCCGCCTCGCAAGAGCTGGCCCGACAATATAAACCTTGACAAGGCCGTCCGTCTCCTTTGGCCCATCAAGAAGAAGTACGGCAACAAGATCTCCTGGGCCGACCTAATCATACTTGCCGGAAACGTGGCCCTTGAGTCCATGGGGTTCAAGACGCTGGGCTTCGGGGCTGGGCGTGTAGACATCTGGGAGCCACCCGAGGACGTATACTGGGGCCCTGAAATCGAGTGGCTTGGTGACCAGCGGCACGATGGGGATGGGGCCAAATCCCTCCGAGCGCCCCTTGCTGCCACGCAAATGGGGCTTATCTACGTAAACCCGGAGGGCCCAGGTGGCAACCCAGACCCCTTAGCAGCAGCACAGGACATCCGGGAGATATTCTCTCGCATGGGCATGGACGACGTTGACACGGTGGCCCTCATCGCTGGGGGGCACACCTTTGGCAAGACCCATGGTGCGGCTGATCCCAAGAAGTACCTGGGGGCTGAGCCCGATGGAGCCCCACTCGAACAACAAGGCCTCGGCTGGAAGAACAGCTTTGGCACTGGCAAGGGGCCCCACACCATTACCAGCGGGCTTGAAGGGATCTGGACGCCTACCCCAACCAGGTGGGACAACAGCTTCCTTGAGATTTTGTTCAAATACGAGTGGAAGCTGACGAAGAGCACAGGGGGAGCGTGGCAGTGGGTGGCGATAAACCCCGAGCCGAAAGACATGGTCCCCGATCCCTATGACCCTGAAAAACTCCACCCGCCGGTCATGCTCACCACCGATATCGCCCTCAGGGAAGACCCTATATACGCTTCCATAGCCAAGCGCTTCAGGGACGACCCTGGGGCCTTTGCCGATGCCTTTGCCAGGGCCTGGTTCAAGCTCACCCATCGCGACATGGGGCCCAAGTCGCGTTACCTGGGCCCAGAAGTACCACAAGAGGACTTCGTCTGGCAGGATCCTGTCCCCCCTGTAGACCATGAGCTTATCGATGCTAGCGACATCGCCCAGCTGAAGCGAGAAATCCTCGCCTCTGGGCTCACCATTCGCGAGCTGGTCTATACTGCCTGGTCGGCAGCCGCCACTTTCCGGTGCACCGATAGGCGTGGTGGGGCCAATGGCGCCCGCATCCGTCTGGTGCCCCAAAAGGACTGGGAGGTCAACGAGCCAGCCCAGCTAGCCAAGGTTCTTAGCACCTTGGAGGAGATACAAGCCCGCTTCAACGCTGCCCAACGTAACGGCAAACGGGTATCCCTGGCCGACCTGATTGTGCTAGGCGGAGTTGCCGCCGTTGAAGAGGCGGCCCGACAGGCAGGCTACAACGTGGAGGTGCCCTTCTACCCAGGCCGCACCGACGCCAGCCAGGAGCAGACAGAGGTGGAGTTCTACAACTACCTGGAGCCCATAGCGGATGGTTTCCGCAATTACGTGAAGGCTGGCTACGAGAGCCTGCTGACGGAGCGCGTCCTCATTGATAAGGCTCACCAGCTCACCCTAACAGTGCCCGAGCTCGTAGTCCTCATTGGTGGGCTACGGGCTCTTGGTGCCACCTACCGGGGCGAGCCCCATGGCGTCCTCACGGAGCGGCCTGGCGTCCTCTCCAACGACTTCTTCATCAACCTGCTGGACATGGGCATTGAGTGGCGCCCCACTGATAACCCCCAGATCTACGAGGGCTACGAGCGGGCTACAGGCAGGCTCAAGTGGACTGCCACCAGGGTAGACCTGGTCTTCGGCTCTAATGTTCAGCTACGTGCCCAGGCCGAGTTTTACGCACAGGATGACAACCATGAGAAGTTCGTGCGCGATTTCGTGGCGGCCTGGAACAAGGTGATGAACCTGGACCGGTTCGATCTCTTCTGGTGGTGATCAGCCTTAGGCACCTGGTGCAGCCGCGGACGCGAAAAAGGACGACACTCCGCGGCTGCACCCCTTTTTTACCGAGTCTGCACCATCTCTAGGGCGTTGAGACGGATCAAAGGCCGGTGGATCCGTGGCCCCTTTGGCCTCTAGGTGTTGGGGAAAGGTCTATAGACTCCGCTACTGGCAAACTCTCTAGACGTGCCACTACTAGCTGGGCGATACGGTCCCCGTGACGCACCACGTAAGGAGGCAGGTGGGGAAGGGTGAACATGGTCACTAGGACTTCGCCCCGGTAGTCGGGATCGATGGTGCCAAAGGCTACCATGACGCCTTTGAGGGAGAGCCCAGAGCGTGGACGCACCTGGGCTTCATAGCCTTCGGGCAGCTCGATGGCTATGCCAGTAGGGACCAACACGGGACGAGAGCCTATAACCATCTCCCCCCATTCCAGGCAGGCGTACAGGTCTAGCCCACTGGCGTCTGGGCTTCCCCTGGTGGGCAGGTGGGCCCCTGGGCGTAAAATCTTCACCTTTAAGACGGGGCCCATAGCGGCTCCTCGGCCAGAAAGTCCCAGACAAGCTGGGCGGTCTGGTGGGGCACCTCCATGGGGAAGAAATGGGAGCCTTCCTTTACCGTGACCAGCCGAGCGTTGGCCAGGCGGGACGTGACCAGCTCTGCTGCCTTGTACAGGGGGGAGTCCGCTTCCCCCCCACGCACCACGAGCACTGGGCACCTCACTTGGGGCAGCAGGGCCCAGGTGTCCAACGCTACCCCGCCCTCGTATACCAAGGCCTCAAGATGACCTGGCATCTTCAACTCTATCTGGCCGTCGGGACGCTGGAACGTCCCGTGCTCGACGTACAGGCGCAGCACCTCTTCGTCCCAGCGGGCGAAGGCGGCCCGCTGGCGATACGCTTCCATCAGCTCCTGACGGCTGGGCCATACGACGCGACGTTTGCGGGCTATTTCGGCCATCTCGTGGCTACGGCTGTCCTGCGGGATCTCGGGAGGGAAGATGACCGGTTCCAGGGCTACTACTCGCACCACCAACTGAGGACGAAGGGCAGCGGCTGCCAAGGCGGCGGCGCCGCCACTGGAGTGGCCTACTAGTGCTGCTTGTGTCCACCCCATGGCATCGATAAAGGCCAAAAGGTCCTCTACTAGCTCCGTCCATTGGTATCCAGTCTCAGGCTTGTCGGAGTCGCCATGTCCCCGGGCATCGTATGCCAATACTTGGTACCGGTGGGCCAAGAGTTGGGCTATAGGTTGCCAGAGATAGGCGAGGAAACCTGTGGCATGGTGAAGGACCACAGGAGGGCCTTTCTCCCCCCAACCGAGGTAATGGAGGCGTAAGTCCCTTACCTGCACGAAGCCCTCTCTAAGCTGGACCTGCATCTGCCCTCCTAATATGTGGAATTAAGGAAAGGTCCAAGGGCTGCCTCCCAGTGGCCATCTCGAGGCACTTCTCCAGACCACAAACGAGCCCTTCTACATCTAGACCCAAATGGTGGGGGCGAAAGGGTGTCAGGGCATCGATGGCCCCCTGCAAGACTATAGAGGCGCCCCGATCGTTTTTGCGCAGGAGGTGGTGGAGGCCCGCCGCAGCCTTAATGAGCCCCTTATAGAAGTGCGCCGCTTGCCCTCCCTCCCGACGCCATATCTCTTCTAAAGTCTCATGGCAGTCCCAGAAGCGCCAGGAATTGAATTGGGATACAGCGAGGGCTAAAGTATCGTCCGGGTTGGGAGGTGGACCCTGAGACGTCGTTCTCCCCATCGCCGATGATTGTATGCTCATGGTAAAACAAAGGTCAAAGAGGGCCCCATCCGCCGCCACCAGGGGTCTCGATAGTAAGGGAGTCTTGGGCCTGGGCCTCGATCTGGCACTTAGAGGGGAGGACGACCTGTTGGCCGCTGGCCCTTACAAGAAAGTTGCGGCCCGCAAGCCCCGGTTTTCCTCCCTGCAGGCCCCAAGGGGGAAAGCGTCTCCTCTCGCTGATAATGGTGACAATGGTGGGGCATAGGAACCTGTATGTGCGAACTATGCCGTCGCCCCCACGGTGCTGCCCTTCCCCGCCTGAACCCCTGCGGACACGGTATTCCATCACGCGAAGGGGGTAGGCCATCTCCAGCGCCTCTACGGGTGTGTTCATGGTGTTGGTCATGTGGGTGTGGACGGCATCGAGGCCAGGGCCTAGGGGTCCAGCCCCAGCTCCCCCACCGATGGTCTCGTAGTAGGTAAAGGGGCGACCTCTCTCTGGGTCCCAACCTCCCATGGCCACATTGTTCATCGTCCCTTGACTGGCAGCTGGTATAAGGCCTGGCAGGGCCTGGGCTAGCGCCCCGAGGACAACGTCGACGATCCTTTGGGACGTCTCCACGTTGCCGGCTGATACGGCGCATGGGAAGGAGGCGTTCACTATGGTGCCCTCAGGTAAGCAGATGGAGACAGGCCTGAAGCATCCATCGTTGGCAGGGACCGCCTCGTCCAGGAGGCAGCGGATCACGTAGTATACGGCAGATCGAGTCACAGCAGCGACGGCGTTGATGGGGGAGGCCCGCTGTGGGGAAGAGCCTGTAAAGTCCACCAGCATATGGTCCCCTTTCACTTCTACAGTCACCCTTATGGGCAATGGCTCTGTGCTAATACCGTCGTCGTCTAAAAAGTCCTCAAAGGAATAGCGACCATCAGGGATGCGGGCAATAGCTGCCCTGGTTAGGCGCTCAGAGTAGTCCTGGAGGGCAGTCATTAGGGAGGCGAGGCGACGCCAGCCCAGGCGTTGAGATAGCTGGAGGAACCGGGCCTCTCCCACTTTCTGGGCAGCTATCTGGGCCTGGAGGTCGCCCATCCGCTCTTGGGGGGTGCGCACATTGCGTAGGATGAAGGACAGAACGTCCCTCTGCAGCCGGCCAGCTGCAACTAGCCTTACAGGGGGTATCACAATCCCCTCTTGCCAGATCTCCTTCGCCAGAGGCATAGAGCCAGGGGCCATACCACCAACGTCGGCATGGTGGGCACGCGATGCCACAAACCCGATCAGCCGCTGCCCCGCGAAGACGGGTGAGACCATGGTAATGTCTGGCAGGTGGGTGCCCCCCAGATATGGGTCGTTAAGGACTATCAGGTCGCCAGGGCGGAAGGGGGCAAGGGGAAGGGCCGCCCTCACCGCCTCGGGCATGGCGCCTAGATGGACAGGTATATGGGCTGCTTGTGCCACCAGGGCGCCATGTCTATCAAAGACCGCACACGAGTAATCCCGTCGCTCCTTGATGTTGGGGGAAAGGGCAGTTCGTCCCAAGACGGCCCCCATCTCTTCAGCTATGGAGGCCAAAAGGGCGTTGGCCACAGAAAGCTCTGCCGGGTCGGCTCTATAGGGCATCGTCATCATGATATAGGAGACCTGTGTTCAGGGATAAGGCTCTTGTAGCAAAATTAGGTGGGGGTGAGTAGAGATGACCCAACGGATGATCCCTGTACCTCCCTATGATGTGAGCCAGGAAGTTTCTCTTGATCCCCAGCGCACCTGCGTCTTGGTAGTGGACATGCAGAACGATTTTGTGAAGGAGGGGGGAAAGCTGGTGGTTCCCACAGCGGCGGTTACCATCCCAACCATAAAAGGCCTTCTGGAGCGGGCGAGGGCTGCTGGGGCGGTGGTGGCTTATACCCAGGACTCTCACCTCCCCCATGACCCCGAATTCCCTATTTGGGGCGAACACTGTTTAGTGGGTACCTGGGGTTGGGAGGTGGTGCCAGAACTGGCCCCCCAACCGGGCGACCTGATATATCCAAAGAGACGCTACGATGGCTTCTACGGTACCACCCTGGACCACGACCTGCGGGTGCGCGGCATCGATACCCTGGTGATAGTGGGGACGGTAGCCAATATATGCGTCCTCCACACCGCTGGGAGCGCTGCCTTAAGGTGGCTCAAGCTGGTGATCCCTAGGGACGGCATCTCTGCCCTCACCGAATTCGATATGGAGGCCACCCTTCGCCAGATTCACTTCTTGTACAATGGCATCATTACCCAGTGTCAAGGGGTGAAGTTCAAGGCGTAGGGGTGGGCGAGGTGGTAGTGGTTGGGAATACCACTGGGATGTCTACCACCACCTCGTTAAAGCCTAGGAAACGGGCAGCTACCGTTGTCCCTTGGCCTTGGTTCTGGAAGGGAGGTATTTGTAGGCGCAACATATACAATAGGCCGTCCTTTGCGCCGATCCAGGCCCAGATGGTGGCGGGATGGGCATCGTAGTAGCTGATGGAGTCCTTTTGTCGCTCTAGGAGGGTCTCCAGAGTGATAGGACGGCACTCCTTTTCCCCAGATGGACCCTGGGTGCACTCTTCTCCTAGGTTATCGCGGCCCACCCGGGCATAAGCGCGCCTATAGTTCTCCAGAAAGGCACGCACGTGGTTTATTTGGCCTTTTAGGACGGTCACCTCTTTGCCGTTGAGTTGCGTCTCGCTCTCCCGCTGAAGGCCCTGGGCCATTTCTAGAAAGGTGAGAGGCCAGCCAGGGACGTATACGGACATTGAGTCTGGCCTGCCAATGGGAATGGGAGTGGGAAATTGTTTTTGCCAGGGCTCACACTCCTCTTTTTCCCGCTTGCAGCGTCGATAATACAAAAAGTCAACAGCCCACACCGTCTCCACCACGCCCGATCCCTCTCTTGTAAGGTCTACAGGGGTGACGAAACGGTAACGGGCAGGGATAAGGAACTCCATGGCCCCTATGGGACGCCCATCCATCTCCATCTCCAGGCGGTATGACCTGAGGCTAAGCATATTGGCCAGCGACTCTTGGGCCAGCCGGGAAGCTCCCTTGGCATTCTCACCCCGGCAGGCTGCGAGGAGGGCTATGGTAGCTACAATCATTAGGGCCCTACCCATCACGGGGCCCATTGTAGGTGGAGATTCCCGTAAGGGTCTACCCGTCCTTCCCATCCTGGGGGGATAAGGGTGGTGGCGTCCATCTGGGCCACTAAGGCGGGCCCTCTTAGGTAATCGTATGCTTCCAGCCTGTCTCGAAGGTAGATAGGAGCAATTAGAAGACGGCCATCCCACAGGCTACCCCATCCTATGTGGGCCTGGGAGGGGCTCTCGTCCCCTGAAGGTAGCGTGGGCAAAGTGACATCAGGCCCTGGCAGGGAAAGACGCAAACGTAGGTTGACTACTTCCACAGAGCGATCGGGATCGCTATGGGCGTAGCGGCGATGGTGCAAGTCGTGAAAGCGGGGCAGGAAGTGGGAGGGGTGAACATTTTCCACTGGCACCTCCAGCTCGTACGATTGTGCTTCGTACCGCAGGTCTACTATGGCCTGGGCCTGGATTCCATCTAGGCGGAAGCCTTGTAATTGTAGTGACCGTTTCCCTTCCTGTTCCAAGTGGGCAAGGCGTTCCTGCAATATGCGGGCCACCTCGTCATGTCTTTCGGGCTCGTTGGGGGGCACGAGGAGGGGGACGGCCGTCCGCACCTCTTTTGTGGGGCCGGCCACCGCCATCCCCAGGGCAGATAGGACGCCAGGATGGCGTGGTATTAGCACCCTGCGCATCCCCAGGGCCTGAGCGAGGCGACAGGCGTGAAGGGGCCCTGCCCCGCCAAAGGCTACCAGAGCGAAGTCTTTGGGCCTATAACCCCGCTGGACGGAGACGAGGCGTAAGGCCTTCTCCATTGCAGCCTCAGCCACCTGAAGTATGGCTGCCGATGCCCTTTCGATGCTGCCCTTGAAGGCCCAGGCTATGGGCCTTATGCTCTCTTGGGCCCGTTGCGGGTAGATGGTCATCCTTCCACCGAGGAAATGGGCAGGGGAGATGTGGCCTAAGGCCAGGTGGGCGTCGGTAACAGTGGGGGCCATGGAGCGGCCATAGCAGGCAGGGCCAGGATCAGCCCCGGAGCTTTCTGGGCCTACCCTTAGGGCACCTCCTTCATCTAGACGGGCCAGAGACCCACCCCCTGCGCCTACCGAGACCACGTCAACGGTGCTGCCCCTTAAGGGCATCCCCCCTACTAATGTCTCATCGCGGTAGCGTATCTCCCCTGGGCAGAGGGCTACGTCGGTGGAGGTGCCTCCCATGTCTAAAGTGATGATCTGGTCAATTTGCGCCCTTTGAGCTGTCCAGAGGGCCCCTACAACGCCGGCGGCGGGGCCAGAGGCTACCATGCGCACAGCCAAGTGGGTGGCCTCGTCCACTCCCATTACTCCGCCTGCCGAGGACATGATCACCAGCCTTTCTATACCTACTCCCTTTAGCGCATCCTGGAGGGAGCGCAGATAGCGGCCTACCACTGGCTGGACGTAGGCGTTGATCACCGTTGTAGATGCGCGCTCATATTCTCGGTGTTCGGGCAGTACCTCGTGGGAGGCGGAGACAGTTAGGCCCTTTGCGCGGGCTGCCTCTGCCACCAAACGTTCATGTTGGGGGTAGAGGAAGGAGAAGAGGAAACACACGGCCAGCGATTCGGCCCCAAGGGCCAACGCTTGCTCGACTATCG
>JAUQPQ010000048.1 GCA_030550295.1 Chloroflexota bacterium | reverse complement strand
TGGCCCGTGAGCTGGCAGGGCTGAAGGCGAAGGGCGTAGAACTCGTAGATAAGGAACCGAGGCGGGGCCTGGCAGGGCTCATCTGCTTTTTACACCCTAGGGCCCACCAGGGCGTCTTAGTGGAGCTTGCCCAGCCTGTGGAGGACTGAGCATGGCTATAAGGCGCCTTAAGGAAGTGGTCATCGTGGCCCAAGACGTAGATGGCGCACTGGCTCGCTACCGGGACAACTTGGGCCTTGAGGGGATGGGCTGCGCTGAAGGCGTAGAAGGCCGTGTACCGTTGGGAGAGACTTCCCTTGTCATCCTCTCTCCTCAGGCAGCTGCAGAGCGCCTCTCCAACTGGCCTGGAGGGCAAGAAGGGCTCGCCTCCCTCACCTTAGAGGTAGACGATTTGGAAGGGCTGGTATCCCGCCTCCGCCGCGCTGGCATTGAAGTAGTGGGTCCGGAGGAGAAGGAAGGGCTGCAGGTGGCCTTTTTGCCCGCCGAATGGGCCTACGGTGTGCCCCTTTACCTGGTGCAGAAGCCTTAGCTGGAGATGGTAAAATCTCAGCTGAGAGGGAGATGGCTAGGAGGCCCATTAAGATAATCATCGCCAAGCCTGGGCTGGACGGGCACGACCGGGGTGCCAAGGTGGTAGCGCGTGCCCTGCGGGATGCGGGCTTCGAGGTGGTCTACACGGGGATCCGCCAGACGCCAGAAGCCATAGCGGAAACGGCCCTGCAGGAAGATGCCGATGCTGTAGGCCTCTCCATCCTATCGGGTGCCCATATGGAGCTTTTCCCAAGGGTGGTGGAGGAGCTTAAAAAGCGGGGGCTAGATGATGTCGTCCTGTTTGCTGGCGGGATAATACCTCATGAAGACATACCTGCGTTACAGGAGATGGGTTTCCGGGCTATCTTCGGCCCCGGCACCTCTACCCAGGAGATCGTGCGCTGGGTGCAGGAGAACGTTCAGCCCCGGGGAGCAAGGGTGTGACAGAGAACCTGGTGGCGGAAGCCCTCAGAGGCGATCGGCGTGCTTTGGCCCGTCTCCTGAGCCTGGTGGAGAACGGTGGCCTGGCAGCCCAGGAGGTGATGCGCCTCCTTTACCCCCGTTCTGGCCGGGCGCACGTGGTGGGGATCACCGGCGCTGCCGGTTCGGGCAAGAGCACCTTGATCTTCTCCCTAGCTAGGGCTTTGCGCTCTCAGGGGCTAAAGGTGGGAATAGTGGCGGTAGACCCTACAAGCCCCTTTAGCAAAGGAGCCCTCCTTGGCGATCGCATCCGCATGCAAGGCCTCACTTCCGATGCGGGCGTATTCATAAGGAGCATGGCCAGCCGTGGCGCTATAGGGGGGCTAGCCCCTGCTACTATGGACGTCATTACCGTCATGGACGCTGTAGGCAAGGACGTGATCATAGTTGAGACGGTAGGCGCCGGCCAGGACGAGGTAGAGGTGATGGATGCCGCTCACACGGTGGTGGTAGTCACCGTGCCGGGAGCGGGGGACGAGATCCAGGCTATAAAGGCGGGCATCTTCGAGATCGCCCATATCCTCGTGGTCAACAAGGCCGACCTGCCCAGGGCCGATATCCTGGCCCGCCAGTTGGCCGAGTTCGTCAACCTGGACAAGCCCGATGGCTGGCATGTTCCTGTGCTGCAGACGGTGGCCATCCGCGATGACGGGGTAGATGAGCTAGTAGCTGCCCTTCAGTCTCACAGGGAGCACCTTCTCCAAAGCGGACAACTGGATAAGCTCAGGCAAGGACAGGCCCAGCACCGTCTTATGGCTGCCCTTAAAGAACAGCTGTGGGATATGGTCTACCAGGCCTGTCAGGAAACCGATGCGTGGGAGGAGGCGGTGAGGACTATAGCCGAAAGACGAGCCGACCCCATAACCGTGGCCAAAGGGCTAATCGCCAGGGCCCTGTCCCTCAAAGCGGTATAATCAGAATTGGGTCTTTGCCCCTTTTATGGACAGCTCAAACCTTAACTCCATCTGGTTTTTTGACGGCCGGGTCCTTTTAACTACCCAGCCTTTCCAGATATCAGGTGTCCCTGTTCATCTGGCGGCGTTGGTAATGGGGCTAGGTCTTGCCCTATATGCACTAGTAAACGCTGTGGAGATAGCAATAGTAGGGGCAGACCGGGTAAGGCTGCTCCACCTCATGGAGAAAGGGAGCCAAGCTGCTGCTGCCCTCTATCGGCTGCAGTTGCAGAAGGAACGGTTTTTCACCTTCATCGTCCTACTGCAGAATCTGGCCGTAATCGCTGCCTCCACCAGTGGAGGGCTTCTGGCTGGCCAGGCGCTAGGCGGGGTTTGGGGTATTGTAATGGCCACCGTCGTCCTCACGGTGGCCATGGCCCTGCTAGGGGAAGTGGTGCCAAAGGTCTTGGCTGCCCACATCGGTGTGGCCTTCCCCTTGGCGGTAGCCAGGCCTCTGGAGCTATTTATGCGGCTACTTTCTCCCCTCACCACTCCTTTGGCAGCCTTCCCTACCTGGTTGTCCCGGCTCCTCCTTGGTGAACGGCTAGGAGTGACGCCAGCAGTGACAGAGGCAGAGCTGCGTACCCTTATTGGCCGAGGGGCCGAAGAGGGAGGCCTGGAGAAGCAAGAGGCGGAGCTCCTGGAACGGGTCTTCCGTTTTGGCGACCGGCGGGTGCGTGAGGTGATGGTGCCTAGGACAGAGGTCATCTGGCTAGAAAAAAGCATGCGCCTGGCCGACCTCTATAGAGTCTATTCGCAGCATCCCCACTCTCGCTTCCCCGTATATGAGGGCTCAGTAGACAACGTTGTGGGGATAGTTAACATAAAGGACGTTTTGCGGGGAATCGCTCAGGGCGAGGTCACCCCTGACAGCCATATCGAGTGGCTCATGCGTCCTGCCCTCTTCGTGCCCGAAAGCAAAAGGGTGGGCGATCTATTCACGGAGATGCAGAGCAGCGGCCAACAGATGGCGATAGTGGTAGACGAATTCGGAGGGACGGCAGGCATCGTCACCTTGGAGATCTTATTAGAGGAGCTGGTAGGAGCGGTAAGCGATGAGCTGCGGCCCCACCAGGCTCAGTTCGTTCCTGTGGACGAACGCACCTATCGTCTGGATGGGGGCATGAGCGTAGAGGACGCTAACGAGCAGCTAGGCCTAGGGCTACCCCCAGGGGAGTACGAGACTGTAGCCGGGTTCATTTTGGACCACTTGGGCCGTATACCCCAAGAAGGGGAGCAGTTCGTCTACAACGGCCTACGCATCGCCATCATCCGCATGTCTGGGCGGAAGATAGAAGAGTTAGTAGTCACCAAGTTGGGAGATCTCACGTCATGAAGGTGCAACGTTTACGCGTCACCTTTGTGCGTGGGGAGCAGGTGAAATACCTTAGCCACCTAGATCTCATGCGCTACTGGGAGAGGGTGTTCAGGCGTGCGGGGATACCCCTTGCCTACTCCGAAGGCCATAACCCTACGCCCCGCATCGCCTTGGCAGCCCCTTTGCCTGTAGGCGTCACCTCATCTTGTGAGCTTATGGACGTCTACCTTTCCAGACGCATCAACCTGAACGGGTTCTTGCGGCAGGTCTCCCGTAAGCTAGTGCCTGGTACTGAAGTGGTGGCAGTAAGGGAGGTGGGCCTACAGGCCCCGTCCCTACAAAGCCTCGTCCGCTGGGCCGAGTACGAAGTGGAGGTGGACAAGGAAGGCCGGTCCCGTCAGGAAGTGGAAGATGCCGTGGACGACCTCCTAGCCCATGATTCGCTGCCATGGCAGCACATACGAGACGGCCAGCTGCGTCGGTATGACCTGCGTTCCCTAATTTACGACCTCTGGGTAGCTGATGAGACCCCTCACACCTTCGTCCTTGGGATGCGCCTTCGCACTGACCAGGAGGCAACAGGGCGGGCAGAGCAAGTGACTGCTGCCTTAGGCTTCCGCCACCCGCCTTTAAGGATCCATCGGGTACGCCTTTATGTGGAGGAGACGCTGCCACCCACTAGGGCATATAGGCGTCTGGAAGAGCTTTAGCCCAAAGGCCTGGCTCATCTATAATGCCCTATCAGGAAGATGCGTATCGTAGTGGGTAGCGACGAGAAGACCCACCTCACCGATGCCGTCGTTGAGGAGTTGAGGCGACGGGGTTTCGAGGTGGTTCTGGTGGGGCCCCTGAAGGGAGAACCCCTCCAGTGGGCCGATGTTGCCCGCGAGGTGGGGGAGAAGGTGGCCAAGGGAGAAGCAGAGCAAGGGATCCTCTTCTGCTGGACGGGTACAGGTGTCAGCATCGCTGCCAACAAGGTGCCTGGCGTTAGGGCAGCCCTCTGCCACGATGCTGAAACGGCTCGGGGGGCGCGCGCCTGGAACGATGCCAACGTCCTCTGTCTTAGCCTGCGTGCCACCAGCGAGGCAGTGGCCAAGGAGATCCTTGATGCCTGGTTCTCTACCACGGGGGTGGACGAAAGCGAACTGGAGAACATACGCAAGGTAGAGGCTTTGGACCGGGCTTGGGCTCCGGGCCAGCCGCAAGGAGCGTCTTGAGTAGGCAGCAAAGGCGACGCGCTCAACGTCAGGCCCGCAAGGAGAGTCGCCCTTCCTGGCAGAGGGCTCCTGTCAGGAAGCGCCCCTCGGTGGCTCGCCAGCAGCGGCCAAGGGGGTTTCATGTGCCTGCCTGGGTGGTAGTGGGGTTGGTGGTAGGCGTGGTAATGGCCCTCTTAGCTGGCCTTATAGTCTTTAGGGAGGCAGGAGGAGTTAGCCCGCGCATAGGCGACCACTGGCATGCCTCTTACGAAGTATGGATCTGTGGAGAGAAGCAGCCTATAATGCCTGCCTTCCCAGGAGGCGTCCATACCCACGGCGACGGCATAATCCATATCCACCCTGAGACGCCGGCCGAAGAAGGGAGGGGTGCCCGTTTAATCAAGTTCTTTGAGTATGCCGGGCGAGCCCTGGGGAGGGGAGGTGTTTTCACCCCTGATACCTTCCAAATGCCCGGTAGCGACCAGATATACCGAAACGGTGATGTCTGTCCTCAGGGACCCTTCCAGGGGCAAGCGGGGATGCTGCAGGTATTCGTTAATAACCGCCGCCTCAGCGCGGCTGAGCTTCTGGAATACATACCCCACGATGGCGAACGGGTGATGATATTCTTTGGGCCTGAGGGGTCAGCGCCTGAGGCTACTCCCCTTACTTCGCCCTCCCCAACAGGGGTGGCGTCACCGTCTCAGGAGTGACTTGGTCTGGGAGCCAATAGCCTCGAAAAGTCACCCACCCCAAAAGGGAGATCACTCCTGCCGCCACTGCCACCATCCTTATCCCAGTGGGGTTTTCGGCCGTAGAGCCTAGAGTCAGGAGGGCAGCCAAGATGGCCGGGAAGGTGGCAGCAGCGATCTTCTCTAAGGTCGCCTGAGTGGCGTAATAGATAGCCTCCCTTCTTTCTCCTGTCTGCAGGGCATCGTAATCGATGATGTCTGCCTGAATGGCGTTGGGGAAGGTGTAGACGGCCGTCATAGGCAAGCCCACGATAGCCACCATGATGACCGCCTGCAGGAAGACGTTTATGCCTGGTATGAACCCCATGAAAGCTAGCCACGGCAGGTATATCCCTCCTAAGAGCATGGCTGCCGAGTATACCCAGGCCTTGCCCCGCCACAGGGCCAACCGGTACACCAGGGGCAGCGACAGGAGGACTACCAATATGGCTGCCCCTGTGAGAAGGCCTACCGCTGTGCCCACCCCAGCCTCCAACTCCAGGGGACCTACCTGTATCACCAGTTCGTGCCCTGCCTCTAGGCGGGCGATGTCAGGCCTGTGCCCCTTCATGAGAACCGCTGTTGCCCAATATGGCAAAGTCGCGGTGAGCATGCTTATGGCCATGTTGAACATGATGAAGGTGGGCAAGAAGACTCGGAACTGGTCGTTGGCTAGGCAAGATCGCACCGCACCCCAGAAGTCTACTCGCACCGGCTCCACGTCCCGACGGGCATGCTTCCAGGCCCCCACCAGGCCCAAATACCGGGAGACGAAGGCCAGGACGGCCATTATTAGCCCCATCGCCTGGAAACCCAACGTGTCAACGATGATGCCGCTAATCACCAAGGCGACAAAGGCCCCTACCGTGCCAAAGAACACCTGCCAGGTCACAATGCTTACCCGGTCTTCAGACCTCGGTGCTATCTCGGGTAGGAGGGACTCGAAAGGCCCGCCTGAAAGGGTGCTGAACAGGTGAAAAGCTTCCAGCGTGATAAATAGATAAGCGGCGTTCAGCGCCCCCTCCTTCGGTTCGGGAGGGGTCCAAAGGAGAAAGGCGAAGAGGGCATAGAAGGGGGTGGAAAAGAGTACAAAGGGAATGCGCCTCCCCCAGCGGCTGCGCGTTCGATCGCTCCACCATCCGATGAGAGGATCGTCAAGGGCCTCTATGATCCGGGAGGCGAGCAGAAGGGCTCCCAGGGCTAAGAGGGGCACCCGTTTGGGGATGTCTGCCTCAGATGGGGGGGCATAGAAGTAAATGAGCCATAAGTCGCGAGAGCGGGAGAGGACGTTCCCCCCGAAGCTGGCCGAAGCGTACAGCAACCGGTTGAACCTGGGCAGAGAGGGCAAAGACGTCGCCATGGGGCCTACGTGAATTGCCCCCCTCGCTCTAGGGCCGCCTTCAAGTCCATAGCGTATTCCCCCCACAGATGGGGTGGCAGCAGGCGGCCAATGGCAAGCATCGCCTCGTCTCGGGCCTTAGCGAAGCTATTCCCCTGGTGTCTGTCCTCGGCCTTTAACAGGAGTGGTCTACCTATTCGGGCCACCAGCCTATCGTCCTCTTCGTACAGGGCGGCGGGTATGGTGGGCACCCCCTTTTCGGCCAAGGCCAAAAGGAGGAGCCCCACTGCTTCTGGGGGCCTTACTAGGCTTCCTGTTCCTATCCCTTCAGGGAAGAAGGCGATGGGGCTGCCTTCATGGGCCGCCTGCAGGATGGCCCTAAGGGCGGCTGCCCTCCCCATGGCCCTCTCCGTCGCCCTAGGGACGATGATGAGCCGGTAGACATCGGCTAGGCGGCGGAAGAGCCACCGGAGTAGGGCCACCGGCACCGGTATAAAGCCGAGGCGGAACCCGTACCATTCGCTAGTCATCAGCCACCGGGGCGATCTGCCTATGCGCGACCATACTGCTGCTGTAAGGACCATTCCTCCCCAAAACACTTTCAGGCCTGGGCGCTCGTAATGGTTGGCGATAAGGGCGAAGGGGCCCTCGGTGGGTACGTTTTCTTGCCCTTCCACCCTATAGGGCAAGCCGGCAGCAGCCAGGACAGAAGCGGCGTCCTCTCCTACTTCTCTTTCCCTTCCTAGGGCCATGGCTATCAGGAACTTGCCAATGTACCGGTAGGGCAGGCGGTAGGAGGCTGTTTTGCTCATCCCTTTCCAATTTTAACCCACTACCCTTCCCTTGGCCCCATCTTTGCAGTATCCTTACATTGCTCAAAAAAGCTATGGGTGCTAGGGTCGTCACCGTTTCAGGGGCTCCGGGCAGCGGGGCGAGGGAACTTAGCCAGCTTGTGGCCCAGCTCTTAGGGTTCGACCTGGTGGACCGCGAGATCTTGGCTGATGCTGCCCAACGCTTAGGGGTGGGGGTGGAAGAACTGGCCCAGCGCGACGAACGCTGCCTGGGCCTTAGGGAGCGCCTAGCCCTTATCATGCGCCGCTTTCTGGAGAGGGGAGCCCTTCTAGGGATAGATCCAGGGGCAGGAGGGCCTGGGTTAGAGCTTATACTCTACGGCCCCTACTCAGATATAGCGGCCAGATCGGAAGAAGGGAAGGAGTTCCCAGAGGAGAGATACGTTGAGGTCCTCTCGGGCGTTGTGCGAGAGCTGGCTGAGCGAGGCCGTGTGGTCATCTTGGGGCGGGGAAGTCATATGATCCTCCAAGGCTTCCCTGGGGCCTTGCACCTCTTGACTATAGCACCTAGGGAGATCTCCCTGCAGCGCTTCGCTGCTAGGGAAGGCATGAGCGTTGCAGAGGCCTTGCCCTCCTTCCAGCAATCAGAGAGGGGGCGCATACTCTTCTATCGACGCTACTGGAAGGTGGACCCCGACGATCCTACGAGGTACCACCTTACTGTAGATACATCTCGCCTGCCCCTAGAGGCGGTGGCGAAGGCAGTAGCGATGATCGCTGAGGCGGTAGATTAGGCCTTCTCCAGCCTCTTCACTAGCGCAGATAGGTACGCCTCGGCTCGATCCAGGCGGGCATGCAGCCCCCAGGGGTGATTAGGGGAAATAGGCACACCCCAACCTCGCTCCTCTGCCCCTATACCTACTATCTCTAGGAAACCCCTGGCCTCTTCCGACCCTTCGCCAAAAAGGGTCACCAGGACGTGGTAAGTGGCGTCCACCCATTGCCCATAGTGATAGGACAAGGGGCCCCGCCCCCTCAGCCAGGGCACCATGCCCAATTGCTTTTTTAGCTTACCTATAGCTATCTTGGGCGCTACCATAGCCTCGTGCTCCTAAATTGACGTAAGCTTGCCAAGGCCCCCACCGATTAAGGTACTCGTCCTCCCACTTACGCATCGACTCCCAGAACTGCCTAGTCCCTAAAGAGTCTCGCACCATAATGTAAGCATCTTCCTGGTTGTCAGAGTAGTATCGTGCCCTTACTCCTGCCTTGCGGAATCCCAATTTTTCATACAGGGAGAGGGCAGGAAGATTGGAGACACGACACTCCAGGACCGCTTCTTCCTTGCCAAGGGAGGCTGCCATCTGCAGGGCGGTCATGAGGAGGAGCTGCCCAAAACCCTTCCTTCGCCAAGGGAGGGCCACTGCTAAGGCCACTATGTGCGCCTCTGGCCCCATCAGCCACATGCCAATGTAGCCCACCACTTTCTCCCGGACAGGGGTTGGTACCTTCTGGCCTTGGAGGCCCCAAACGCCCTCCAGATGCAGCTCTGAAGCAGCAAGGTAGCGACTTACGGGCGAGAAAAATTCTCGTTGAGGTGTGGGGCGCTGATTAGGGAAGGACTCCCGCTCGATCTCCCATACGGCCTCCAGATCGGTATCGGCCAGGGGGCGGACCAACCGACACGCTCTTTCCATACCGGCTCCATTTTAACCTGACGTGCACGTAAAAGGGTGCTACAATGGGGGCAGGCCATGAGACACCTACTGCGCCTTGTCGCCATGTTGCGTCCCCACTGGCCGGGCATTGTGGTGACGGGTATCTGCATTTTGGGTACCGCAGCCTTCGGGCTGGCCATGCCACGCCTAGTAGAGTGGGCCATCGATGCAGGGCTAGGGGTTCGCATAGGCCCTCAGGGAGTAGAGGTGGGTGCGCGCTGGCATACCCTTGGGGTGGCCGCTCTGGCGATATTAGGGGCAGGGGCGATGCGGGGGCTCTTTGCCTATGGACAGCAATACATGGCCGAGTGGACGGCCCAAAAGCTGGCCTATGACATTCGTAACCGCCTTTACGATGCCTTTCAACGCCTCTCCTTCTCCTTCCATGACCGCGTTCAGACGGGCCAGCTCATGTCCAGGGCTACCCAAGATGTGGAGGCGGCTAGACTCTTTATAAATTTTGGGGTGCTGCGTCTTAGCTATCTTGCCCTCATGCCCTTGGCGGTGCTAGGCCTTATGCTGGCGGTAAGCTGGCCATTGGCGTTGGTAGCCTGTGCCTTTGTCCCCCCCATCTTTTGGCGCTCGGTGGTGATGAGTCGTTCTCTCCGTCCCCTGTGGCTTGCTATCCAGGACAGGCTTGGTAGGCTTACCACCATCCTCCAAGAGGCCCTGTCTGGGTTTCGGGTGGTCAAGGTGTTTGGAAGGGAGAGGTACGAGGAGGAGCGCTTCTCGAGAGAGGCGTGGGCGCTGCGCAACGAGGCTTATAGGGCCAGCCTAATCCAGGCCTTCAACGGGCCTCTGTTGTCGTCGTTATGGGTAACGGCTGCTGGTGCCGTGTTGGCTGTAGGGGGATGGCAAGTAAGGGAGGGGGCCCTAACTGCTGGCCAGTTGGCTGCCTTTTTCCTCTATCTCAACCTCATGCAGATGCCAGTGCGGGCCCTTGGGTGGGTGGTAGGGCTGTACGCCAGGGCGATATCTGCTGCCCAACGCATATTCGAAATCCTAGATGCCCAGCCGGAGGTGAAAGAGCGGCCAGGGGCAATCGTCCTCAGGGATGTGAAGGGATATGTGCGCTTTGAGAACGTGCACCTAGCCTACAATGGCCTGGTTCCTGCCCTGAGGGGCGTCGACTTGGAGGCGCGCCCCGGTGAGATAGTCGCCCTAGTGGGCCCTTCTGGCAGCGGTAAGACCAGCATTGTCCACCTTATACCCCGCTTCTACGATGTGACGGAGGGCCGGGTTACCATTGACGGCATCGATGTAAGGGATGTCAGCCTCGCCTCCCTAAGGAGGGTAGTGGGGGTGGTTCAGCAGGACATCTTTCTCTTCTCCGATACTATTCGTGCCAACATCGCCTATGGGAGGCCTGGGGCCAGTTGGGAGGAGGTGGAGAGGGCGGCCAAGGCGGCCCGCATTCACGACTTCATCATGACCCTGCCCGAGGGCTACAACACTTGGGTGGGGGAGAGGGGGATCACCCTTTCGGGAGGGCAGAGGCAGCGCATAGCTATCGCCCGTGTTATATTGCGCGATCCCCGGATCCTTATCTTGGATGATTCCACTTCCAGTGTCGATGCCGAGACAGAGCACCTCATCTGGGAGGCGCTACTGGAGCTGATGCGCGGGCGTACTACCTTTGTCATCGCCCATCGTCCGGCCACGCTGGAGATGGCCCACCAGGTGCTGGTCGTCAAGGAGGGGCGCATTGTGGAGAGGGGGACGCACGGGGAGCTTTTGGCTCGTGGTGGGGTGTATGCTGCCATGTACGCTGGCCTGGCCAGGCAGGAGGTGGCTACCCCCTCCCCCAAGGACGCCCAGATGGGGATGCGAAGAGGGCTGTGGCGATGATGGGGTGGCATTCGGGCCCATGGCACAGGGCTGGGATTTGGGACGAGGAGGGCTCAGGGAAGGTCTATGACCATGCTGTGGTGCGCCGGCTCTTACCCTTCTTAAGGCCCTATCGCAGGCAGGTGGCTTTGGCCCTCTCCGCCACTTTAGTGACTGCTCTCTCCTTCCATGCCCAGCCTTGGCTTGTCGGCCTGGGCATCGATGGAGTTGCTAGGGGGAAGCCCCTCCCCCACGTTTTCGCCGTTGCTGGGGCGGTGGTGGTGTTGGCGGCGGTAAGCTGGGCCTCCCAGCACTTCCAGCAGGCCACCATGGCATCTGCGGGCCATAGCGTCCTTTACGACATGCGCATGACCCTGTTCAGGCACATCATGTCCCTCTCGCCAGCTTTTCTAGACCGGGAGCTAGTAGGTAGGGCTATGTCCCGCGTCCAGAACGACGTAGCTGCCCTCCAGGATCTGCTTGCTGCGGGGATCGTGAACATGCTCAGCGATTTCTTGGGCCTGGGAGTGATCACCTTCTTCCTCTTTTATCAGGACGCCCTGCTTGCGGCGGTGACCATTGCGGTGGTGGCGGTGATGGTGCTGGTCTTGGCCGTTTGGCAGAGGAGGGCGCGGCAGGCCTTCCTCCGGGTGAGGCAAGCCATCGCCTTGGTCAACGCTAACTTGCAGGAGAACGTCTCTGGGGTGAGGGTGGTCCAGGCCCTCACCCGGGAGCAGGAGAACCTGAACCGCTTCGCCCAGATCAACGCTGACAACCTAATGGCCAATATAGAAGCCGGTAGGTTGGCGGCAGCAGTGATGCCTGCGGTAGACCTTCTTACAGCGTTGGCCATTGCCCTCGTGGTAACGGTGGGAGGAATAAGGGTGGTGAAGGCAG
>JAUQPQ010000047.1 GCA_030550295.1 Chloroflexota bacterium | reverse complement strand
ACCATGAGGGCGCCAAGTGGCAGGTGAGGCAGTTTTCGCCTCCCCCCGGCGGGCTGGAGCAACGGATCCGGGAGCGCAAGCTGTGCCGCGAGTGCGGGGCCTTCACCGATCCGGACCGGGAGCGATGCCCGGTGTGCGACGTTCTGTTCGATGGGTTAAACAGCGAGTATGTTTCGATGCTGGACATGCCCAATGTAAGGCTCTTCCGCCACGAGCGCATCACCTGCAACGAGGAGGAGCGGATCCGCCTGGGATACGATCTCCAGGTCTCCTATCAGTTTGCGGCTGCCGGATCCGGCCACCGGAGGGTGGAAGCGGACGTCCTGATCAAGGGGCGTCCGGCCTTCCGGCTGACGTACGGGCCGGCGGCGACTCTGCTATACATTAACCGGGGATGGCGGGGGCGTCCAGCAGGTTTCGTCGTGGACCTGGCCTCCGGTGAGCTGTTCACAGACGGGCAGGTGGAGAACGAAGGGAGGCAGAATCGGCGTCCGGGACCCTCTCAGTCGGCGCAGAAGCGAGCGCGCCTGGCGCTGTGCGTGTGGGAGACCCAGAACATCCTGCTCCTTCGGGCCATAGAGCCTGCGGGGTGGGAGAGCGACAAGACAGTTGTCAGCCTGCTCTATGCCCTCCAGCGCGGCATCGAGCAGGCCTTCCAGCTTGAGGAAAGGGAGCTGGGGGTTCAGCTGGTGGGTCGTGGGGAGAAGGCCGCCCTGTTGTTTTATGAGGCCGCGGAAGGAGGGCTGGGAGTGCTGCGCCGGCTCGTGGAGGAGCCGGGCGCGATGGCCGCCGTCGCCCGGGAGGCGCTCCGGGTGTGTCACTACGCCGAGGACGGAAGCGACCAGAAGCCGGAGTGCGTTCAGGCCTGCTACGAGTGTCTCCTGAGCTACACGAACCAGCCGGACGCCTTCCGGCTGGATCGCCGACAGGTTCGAGATATCCTGCACGAGATGCGGAACAGCCGGGTGGAGCCGCGCATCCGCGGCGTGAGCCGGGAGGAGCATCTGGAGCAGCTTCGTGCCCGCGCCCAGTCGGATTTCGAGCGCCAGTTCCTGGACTTCCTGGCCACGGGTGGCTATCGGCTCCCGGACGAGGCCCAGAAGTCCTTCCCGGAGCCCCGGTGCATCGCGGATTTCTTCTACGAACCCAACGTCGTGGTCTTCTGCGACGGCCCACCCCACGACCGCCCAGACCAGCGGCGGGTGGATGAGGCCATCCGCCGCGAGCTTCTGGTTCGGGGGTGCCGGGTCATCGTAATCCGGTGGGACGAGGACCTGGCCGCCCAGATCCGCCGGCATCCGGAGGTGTTCGGGCAAGCCCGATGATGCTGAGGTAGGTCTAGAGCCATCCTAATATGCTCGACACTGTATATAGTAGCTATGCTTCGTCGCTATCCCATATATCTAGCGCAGTAGCGACACATTCGAACGTGTTCGGCGTGGTTGTTTGGAAAGTTTTTGGAAGGCACACAGTCTCGCTTCCGGCTCACGGCCCAAGCCAGCAGTTGGCGGTAGCCGTCTTCGGGTATCACGTATAGACGCCCGCCGCCCTCGGCGAACCCCAAACATCTTGCGGTGTGATACACCCAGGACAGAGAGGGGCCATGTCGCCTAGCTCCTTGCACAACTGCTGGTGAATCGCCATCAAGCCGCCGGAGCAGATTGACCGCCGGCTGATGATGGACGCCACATATTCAAAGACAAACCTCCCTGCTTCTTCATGGAGGGGGATATCCTTGAAAGCCTTGGCCCGCAGAAGGTGAAGCGAAACCAAGGCAAACGATTCCTAAGGCGTGATGCAGGCAGTATCCTCCGGCAGGCGCTGCGGCCTGTCGGCCCGCAAGGGGATGAAGGCCACGGTCCTTTCCAGGGAGAATGTCGTATGTCGTATCCAAGGAGGGATTCGCAGATGCCCGACTACCTGGCGATAGAGGAAACAGGGCGCACTCACCTACCGCTGAGACCCGGCCCACCCTGCCAGGCGCCTGTCCCACCTGCGGGGCCACCCCGAAGGATCTTCGCCGGGTGCGACTGAAGCAGGCCCTGGATGAGGCCTTGGCAGCATGTGAGCCTAAAGGAGTGCACGGTCTGCCACGGCTGGGGCGGGCCCTACTGTGAGGCGATGGAAGCCTTGCGCGGTGGAAGTACTCATGAGCAGCAACGTGCGGCGTGAACCGATGCAGGTGACCGGCGAGATATGCCTGCTCGTGGCCCGGAAGAACCACGACTACGGCGAATCCCTTGAAGGCTGCTGGGGGAGTGCGGACCAACCGGCTTCCTGGTGCGGGTTGCAGACAAGTACTACCGCCTCAAGGCCCTGCTCCACGATGGGAAGAGGCCACTAGCTGCTCCTGCTCAAAGCCAATCGCAAGCCGTGGCTGGTGGTGATGCGGCTGGCGGCTGGAGGACTACCTGCAGAGGCGGGCGCAATGACACATTTTTAGGAAGCGTTTGCACGCACGTTGCCCGCTTCCCTATTCTATCGAGGAGGGCTGAATCTGCTGTGCCACAAAAAGACCCCGTAGTGGCCCGAGAGCCCGGTATTCCCTGTCATACGCCTGAAAAATCCTCTGTTCTGTGCCGTGCCGCCCCAGATGCGCAAGAAGATAAATAAGGCTCGCGAGTGCTTGTCCGATCGATCGTGGCGTGAAGTCCAAAACGACTTGGCCGAGCGTCTACTCCGATCACGAAACCAGGTGCATCCGGTTAGTCCGTCGTCAAGGGATGTCTTTTTGCTTGCCTACGGGCCGGCAAAGTGGGCTCTATGGGTAATAGTAAGCTGGCACAGATCATGGAGGACTGGCGCAATTACTGGCAAGGACGGCCCCAGTGGGATGCCACGGTGGAGCTTATCCGGGCGCTCAAAGCGCTTAAGGACGCGCTGGAGAAGGAGATTCAGCTTAGCTGGTCAGGGGCACCCCCTTTGCCATAACTCAGTGGGCCAATGAAACACCGGACGACAGACCTGGCACGGAGAAGGAAGGGGAAGAAGGCGCTGTTACTTGGTGGGGAAGGCGGGACTCGAACCCGCACGCCTTTCGGCACGTGATCCTAAGTCACGCTCGTCTACCGATTCCGACACTTCCCCACCTGCTTGGCTGGAGGGCCGCCCGGGACTCGAACCCGGAACCCGCGGATTAAGAGTCCGCCGCTCTGCCAATTGAGCTAGCGGCCCATCTCTTATTTACCGATTCTCCCTCCGTCCTTGTCAAGGGGACTTGGCCGCCCTGCTAGCCTAAGATACCATCGGAAAGGGGGTAGAAGGTTGATCTCGCGTTACACGCGGCCGCAGATGGCCCGCATATGGTCAGAAGACGCCAAACTGGGCCGCTGGCTCCAGGTAGAGATCGCCGTAGCAGAGGCGTGGGCTGAGCTAGGCCGCATCCCCCCCGAAGCCCTGGAACACTTGAGAAAGGCCTCCTTCGACCTACAACAGTGGCACCATTACGAGCAGGTCATGCACCACGACTTTAACGCCTTCTTGCGCACCGTGGCCGACTCCCTTCCTGCCGAGGCAGCCAGTTACCTCCACCTGGGCCTCACCTCCTACGACGTGGAGGACACGGCCCTCAGCCTGGCCATCCAGGAAGCGAGCCAGCTCCTCCTCGACGATATCGATGCCCTCCGGGAAGCCATCGCTGAGAAGGCACGCCAGCACAAGTATACAGTCATGGTCGGGCGTACCCATGGCGTACACGCCGAGCCCACATCCTTGGGCCTCAAGTTCGCTTCATGGTGGGATGAACTGGGCCGCCACCGTGACCGTCTCGCCCAGGCGAAAGAGGAGCTAGCGGTGGGGAAGGTCTCTGGCGCCGTTGGGACCCATGCTACCGTGCCCCCCGAGGTAGAAGAGAAGGTCTGTGCCCGTCTAGGGCTGCGCGTCGCCCCCACTTCAGACCAAGTGATACCCAGAGACCGGCATGCCCACTTTCTGACCACCCTAGCCCTAATAGGGGCGAGCCTGGAGCGCTTCGCCACCGAGGTACGTCATCTCCAGCGCACCGAGGTACGAGAGGTAGAGGAGCCCTTTGCTCCCGGCCAGACCGGCTCCAGCGCTATGCCTCACAAGCGCAACCCTGAAAAGTGCGAGCGCCTTTGCGGCCTGGCCCGCCTGTTGCGCAGTTACGTCGTCCCTGCCTTGGAGAACGTCCCCTTATGGCACGAGCGGGACATCTCCCACTCATCTGTGGAGCGGGTCATCATCCCCGATGCCTGCACCCTGACAGACTACATGCTAAACTTATTCACCCAGATCGTCAAAGGGCTACGCATCTACCCAGAGCGTATGCGCCAGAACTTGGAGCTCACACGGGGCCTCATCTTCTCCCACAGGGTACTCCTCGCCCTCATGGAGAAGGGCATGCCCAGGCACATCGCCTACCCCATAGTCCAGAATAACGCCATGCGCTCGTGGGAAGAGGGGACACCACTGCGCCAGTTGTTGGCCCAAGATCCCCAGGTCTCAGGCCTCCTCACGCCTGAAGAGCTCGATTCCCTCTTCAATGTGGACTACTATCTGCGGTATGTAGACCATACTTTCCAGAGGCTAGGCCTATGAGCCAGGTGGTGATGGAGACCCATCTTCCCTTCCCCCTGTACCGAAGGGGGAAGGTCCGGGACACCTATGACCTGGGGGAGCACCTCCTGATGGTAGCTACAGACCGTATATCGGCCTATGATGTGGTGCTGCCCACAGGCATCCCCGACAAGGGGTTAGTGCTGACCCAGCTTTCCGCCTTCTGGTTCCAGGCGACGGGAGAGGTTATCCCCAACCACTTCGTGTTCCTCATTGAGGGGCCTCAGACAGAGGAGATAGGCCTCCCACCCGAGATGGTGGGCAGGGCGATGGTGGTGCACAAGGCCCGCCCTGTAGAAGTGGAATGCATAGTAAGAGGTCACCTGACAGGCTCCGCCTGGAAAGAGTACAAGGAGAAGGGGACAGTGTGGGGACAGAAGCTCCCGAAAGGGCTGCAAGAGGCGCAACGGCTGCCAGAACCCCTTTTTACCCCTACCACTAAGGCCCTCCACAGCCACGATGAACCCATCTCCTTTGATGAGATGGCAAAACTGGTAGGGGAGGAAGCCGCCCATATCATGCGGGTACGCAGTCTGGCCCTCTATAACTACGCCTACGATTATGCTTATCAGCGGGGCATCATCATCGCCGACACCAAGCTGGAATTCGGATGGGTGGAAGACGAGCTGGTCGTCATCGATGAGCTACTCACCCCTGACTCGAGCCGTTTCTGGCCGGTGGAGGACTACAGGCCCGGCACGTCCCAAGACGGACTGGACAAGCAACTGGTGCGCGACTATCTAGATAGCATAGGGTGGGACCGCAAGCCACCCGCCCCCCCTCTGCCGCCAGAGCTAGTGGCCAAGGTGAGTGAACGGTATATAGACGTCTTCAGGCGCCTAACTGGCAGTGAGCTTTTGCGTCCTACCATGATGACGTGATGGCCAGGTTTAGGGCTCACGTTTACATCACCCTAAAGCCTACGGTGAACGATCCCCAGGGCCTAACCATACAAGGGGCCCTGAAGCAGCTAGGTTATGAAGGGGTCAAATCAGTACGGGCGGGCAAATATTTCGTGTTGGAGCTGGAGGCCCTGAGCAGCCAAGAGGCGGAGAAGTCAGTAGAGGAGATGTGCCGCCGTCTCCTGGCTAACCCCGTGATCGAAGAGTTCCGTTTCCGGATAGAGGGGTCATAGGTGTTCCCGGAACAGGCGCAAGACGCGGTTCCAGGCGTCTTGGGCGGCGCGGGCGTTGTAAACTTCAGGCCGCGTATCGTTGAAGAAGGCGTGCTGGGTCCCTGGATAGATATGAATTTCGAACCTCTTCCCGTAGCGCTCCAGGGCCGCCCTCAGCTCCTCCGCCCTTAGCGGGGGGTCTACCCAGGGATCGTTTTCGGCGTAGATGGCCAGGACAGGCCCCTGAATGCCCTGCACCCGGTCTATGGGCTGGGGGTTAACCCCATAAAAGGGCGCCACCGCCTTTACGTGGGGGCTTTCGCAGGCCAGCTCCAACGCCAGCCCTCCCCCCATACAAAAGCCAATAGCACCAATCCCCCTACCCCTCGTATAAGGCTGGGAGGCGAGGAAGGCCGAAGCAGCTACTAGCTCCTTCACCGCACGGGCCATATCCAGCCCGGTCATAAGGCCCATCGCTTCGTCAGGGTTGCTAGTGACCCGCCCGTGGTACAGGTCTGGCGCCAGGGCTACGAACCTCTCACTAGCGAAGCGACGGCAGACGTCCTTTATATGCTCGTCTAGGCCCCACCATTCCTGGACGACGATTACACCTGGGAAGGGCCCCTCCCCCTCTGGACGGGCCATGTACCCTTGGGCCACACCTCCTTCTACCGGAAAGGAGACCATCTCCGTCACCACCTGCACCATCTCCGTCACCCCCCTATAAGACGCCCTTGGTACTGGGAACATCTCCCTGAAGGCGAGGTTCCATGCGCGTAGCCTGGCGAAGGGCCAAGGCCATAGCCTTAAAGACCGCCTCCACCCGGTGATGATCGTTGACGCCAGCCAGAAGACGGACGTGCAAAGAGAAACGCCCCGCATAAGCTAGAGACTCAAGAAAGTGGGGTATGAGCTCCGTGGGCAACGCACCTATCGCATCGCGCTCAAACTTTATGTCAATAATGCTTCTGGGTCTACCGCTCAGGTCCACGGCAGCGAGGGCAAGCGCCTCGTCCATGGGGACGATGGCATGGCCGAAACGGGCTATACCCTGGCGCCCCCCTAGAGCCTCATCGAAAGCTTGGCCAAGGGCGAGGCCTATATCTTCCACCAGGTGGTGCGCCTCCCGCTCCAGGTCACCAACGGCCTCTATTGTTATGTCAAATAGGCCGTGACGGGCGAGTTGTTCCAGCATGTGGTCGAGCATGCCTATACCTGTGCGCACCAGATAGGTGCCGGTGCCGTCGAGGCCCAAGGTCACCTTTACCTTGGTCTCGCGCGTCTCCCTTATGATGTGGCTACGCCTCATCTCACCGTCACAGCTGGGCGAGGGCGTCTAACAGCTTATCGGTATCTTGAGGGCGGCCTACGCTTATGCGCAGGCATTGGCGCAGGGCTGAGTGGCTGTACCGCCTCACCAGAACCCCCTTACGTTGCAGTTCCTGCCATACCTCCCAGGCATCCCTTCCCACCACCTCGCAGAGGACGAAATTGGCCCGGGAAGGCCACACCTTCAACCACGGCAAAGAGGCTAGGGAAATAGCCATCCTCTCCCGCTCGGCTATTATTTGTGCCAGCCGTCCCATCAGCGTCTCCAGGTCCTGCAGAGAGGCAAGGGCAGCAGCCTGGGCCGCCACACTAACGTTGTACGGCATCTTGGCCTTCATGATAAGTAGGGCCACCTCTTTAGGGAAGATGCCATAGCCTATACGGAGGCCGGCTAGCCCCGCCCACTTGCTGAAGGTGCGAACTACGGCCAAGTTAGGGAGTTGGGAAGCGAGCCTGTAGAAAGAATACCGCCTCCCAGGCCATTCCCCCTCGGCGAATTCCACATAGGCCTCATCCACCACCACTAGCGCCCCTGTGCCCAGGAGAGCTCGCAGCTCCTCTGGGGAGACTAAATTGCCGGTTGGGTTGTTGGGAGAAGCTAAAAAGCACACGCTGGTGGCATCGAGGACCCGGACCATGGCTTCTACATCCAGGGCGAACCCAGGGCGGCGGGCCACCTCCACCACCTCCCCTCCATACATCTGTGCCAGGAAGAAGTACATGCCAAAGGTAGGTGTAGCAATTACCACCTTCCTCCCAGGCCCAATGAACAGGCGCGCTAGCACGTCCAGCAGGTCATCGGCTCCGGCACCACATACTACGTTCCCAATATCCACGCCTAGGCGCCACGCTAGAGTCTCCCGCAGCTCCCTCTGCCATGGATCGGGATAGAGGTGGGCATGTTGGAGGCGAGCTAAAGCTTCTAGGGCCTTAGGTGAAGGGCCAAAGGGGTTCTCGTTGGCATCGAGTTTCACTATATCGTTGGGGGCAAGGCCCATCGCCTTGGCCACTGCCTCAGGGGGCTCGACTGGCTCGTAAGGCTCCATCTCCTGCAAGAAGGGGCGCGCTAAAAGGGGCGAAGGTGCCATATCTTTAACCCACCATCTCCCGACGCGCCTCAATGGCCAAGGCGTGGCCTGTAAGCCCTTCTGACCTGGCGATACATGCCCCCACCGGTGCCAAGGCTGCTGCTTCATCAGGGGGAAGGCCTACATAGGTAATGACCTTGAGGAAGTCCCACACTCCCAGAGGAGAAGAGAAGCGAGCTGATCCCCCCGTAGGGAGGACGTGACTAGGGCCGGCCAGGTAATCTCCTAGGGACTCGGCGGAGTTCTGCCCTAAGAAAACGCAGCCGGCGTTCTTCACTTTGGGTAGCAGATCCTCGGGCCTTCGCACGTGTAGACAGAGGTGCTCTGGGGCCAGATCGTTGACCAGGGAGATCGCCTCCTCCAAGTCCCTTACCAGCACTATGGCGCCTCGCGCCCGCAGGGAGTGACTTGCCACCTGGGCACGGGCAAGGGCCTCTAGTCCTCTCCGTATATGGGCCTCAACCTCGGTTATAAGCCCCTCATGAACGGTTATAAGCACCACCATGGCCAGCTCGTCATGTTCGGCGCCGGCCATCATGTCTACCGCTACCAGATAGGGATGGGCGGTATCGTCGGCCACAATAACCGTTTCCGAAGGGCCGAAAATACCATCTATGCCCACATGACCATACAGGAGGCGCTTGGCAGTGGCCACAAAAATGTTGCCGGGGCCACACACCTTGTCCACGCGAGGTATGGTAGCGGTGCCAAACGCCAAGGCGGCTATGGCCTGGGCCCCACCAGCCCTAAAGACCCTACTTACGCCAGCTATACTGGCAGCGGCAAGCTTCTCCGGCGCTACCGAGCCGTCGGGGCGGGCCGGGGTGACCATGATCACTTCCTCTACCCCAGCCACGCGGGCAGGAATAGCCGTCATGAGGACAGTGGAAGGATACGATACTACTGTGCCTGGCACGTATACACCTACCTGCTGTAAAGGCCTTACTAACTGCCCAGCACCGTCGCCCTGAAAGGGCTTTAGGGCATGTTCCCTTTGACGACGGTGGAAGGCCTCCACCCGCTGAGCTGCCCCCTTTAGCGCCTCGACAAGGGAAGGCGCCACCTCTGTAAGGGCCTTCCCCCATTCCTCCTTCGAGACCTCTAAAGGCACGTCCTGGGGCAACCCGTCCAAAAGGGAGTTGTAGTGGGCCACCGCCTCATCGCCTCGCAAGCGCACATCGGCCAGGATGCGACGGCACACCTCCTCCACCGATAGGTCCGCCCCAAAGAGCTGGCGCACCCGCTCCCGCAGGGAAGGATGGAGGGATTCTTCGGGCAGGGGCCAGGCCAAAAGTTGGCGGCGCCCCTCCTCTAGGCCACGCAGTATCAACATAGGTAGCCCTTCACAGCCTCTATCCCTTTCTCCACTGACACCTCCAGGAACTCCCTAATCCGACCCGGCGTGATATAGCGAATCGCCTCCTCCACCAGGGCAGGAAGTTCCTTTAAGAAGTAGGCGAAGTCTTCTGCCGAGGCGATCCCGATCTCCCTAAGGTAGCGACTGGCTATGTATTGGAAGCGCCCCCAGTCAGGTAGCTGATTGGCTAGCCGTAGGATAACTTCCTTCCAGCGCCCCATAGTCTCTCGATCGATGAACCCTAGGTCGATGCCCAAATCGGTGCGGCTCAGCTCTGAGGCGAGGTGGTCCATAATGGCCCTGTCCCTTCTCTTCTCTTCGTCCATGGAGAATTGGAGGGCCCGGTCCAATATATTAGCCCATGCGTCACCCCCTAAGGGGGAACGTTCGCCAAATAGGGAGCGGTACACCTGCGTAATCCATATCTCGTCCATCACCAAGTGGGTTATGTAGCCTGCCACAAAAGCCGCCATATGAGGGGGCAGGCGGGAGGGGTCGGACAGATGGGGTTGGGCCCGTAAGAACTCGGCCACGCCGTCTTGCTCCTCGAAGTTAGAAAGGTCGAAAAAGTGGGTAAGACGGCGGTCACAACGCATGAGCACCCGGATGTCGGGCGTAGTGGAGCCCAGGTATAGGGCCCCCCGGTTAGCATCGAGGATGGGATGGTGTAACCGGTCACCTATCTCTTTGGCCACCACCATGTGCAGCGCCAAAGGGGGCATCTTCTCGTCACCTGCCTAGATTTTAACAGGGGACTCTACCGCCAGGGGGGCTAGTTTTCCCAGAAGCCACTCCCTTAGCTCCTCCAACCTGCCTGTTAGGCCCCCATCACGACGCACGATGACGCAAGTGGTGGAGCGAAAGAGGACATCGATGGCCTTGAGGCGGTTCTCAGCCAACGTGCGGCCTGTCTCGGTGCCTTCAATGAGGAGGTCAGCATCGTCTGGCACGAACCCCTCGGAAGCGCCAGCTGTGGGTATAACCTGGTAGCGCCAAAAGTGGCGGGTACGGGCGTAATGGTCGGCTATAGCTACAAACTCTGAGGCGATGCGTATTAGAGGCTTTCCCTCCCCTCGCCACCACCCGAGGGCCTCCTGTATGCTGCCCACAGGCAAGTCGGCGCTCACCACAGCGCTCATGTTGAAGGCAGCCCTGCCCAGATCTAAGGCTATAGCCACGGGGCTGGAGGGGAAGCGGTAGAGGTGCTCCAGCACGCAGTCCCGGCCAGTAAAGGCTACATCGAAGAAACCCAGGGCTACCATTTGCGGCATATCTTGGGGACGAATGACCTTAGCCTCAATCCCCGCCCGGGGACCGGCAAGCCTCCGTTGGCCTTCCTCATACCCCGGGAACTTCAGCCCAGCTTCAGCCAGCGCTGCCAAAACGTGGGGCTGTTGGTGACCGTCGGGCAAGGCGACCCTTAGGACGTCCCTCTTAGCGATAGGAGGACATGGCCTGAGGCGTCCCCCTACCAGAGGGGGTGGCCAGGTCAGCTCTGTCGGCGCTCCTGTCACCTGTGATGACAGGGCAGAGAGGAGCCATGCTATATCTTTTCTCCTCAGGCTGTCGCGATGGACTATGAGGGCAGGAGGGCTATCCATAATCCGCCACAGAGGGACCAACCCTAACCCCCTTACCACGTCATCGCTAGGGGCTAGAGCCACCGCCAAAGATGCGTCTTCTGGGGGATATACCTCTGCGCCACCCCATACCGGGAGGATGCGATAGCTGGGCAAGCGCATGGCAAGAGCCAATGCCTCGGCCATGTGGGGGAATTCGGTGGCGATGATAGGATGCTCCAGCCGGACCAGATCCTCCCACGACTGAGCAACCTCAGGGGTAGCCATCAGGTAGAGGACTTGGGGCGGGCCAGGCAGAGCCCCTAGCTTCACCATACCCTCGCCAGGATGACATGCCAAAAACTCCTCAACCCAAGCCATGCTACAGATGCCCACATCGTACTGGCCCAAGGCGATCTGCACAGGGATGTCTCTTTCCCTAAAGACGCGGACTTGCGCCCGCCCCTCCCATTGGAACCGGTATGAGCGGGACCCCTCGGCATATCCAGACACTCGGATGCCTGCCCCTTGTAGGACCTGGGCTATGTGCTGGCGCAAAGGCCCACCTGGCAGGGCCAACTTAATCATCCAGGAGCGCCTCCCTGTCCTAACCTGTCTATTACGTCTTCAACGCTGCCCAGCCGCTCCCCTACGACCCCACCGGGAGGAAAGAGCACAAGCTCCTCCCTCCTCACCTGCAGACGAGACCCCTGACCTAGTAGATCGCCGGAGCCCAAGGCTACACGCACTGGTATTCCCCGTTCCCTAAGCCTTTGCGCCACGGTGAAAACCTTGGCCATCACCTCTGGCGACTTCTCGAGCGCTTCAACCATCAGGGGCTGGCCATGGGCGTAGGTTGGCGGTCTCGCCAGGGAAAGGAGCCTGCCCAAATAGAACGCGAAACCACACGCAGGGACCTGCCGACCGCATAGCAGCTGAACTAGGGAATCGTAACGCCCACCAGC
>JAUQPQ010000046.1 GCA_030550295.1 Chloroflexota bacterium | reverse complement strand
TCTCCCTCCAGAGGGGTAGCCATCAACTCTTCGTACCTTGCCCCTTGGGGGCCCAAGTGGCTGCGCATGAGGCTAAGCCTCCTTAGGGCCATAGGCGTAGTCGGCACTTCTACAGATGCCAAGGCCTTTTGGATAAGGCCTTCATGCTTGCCCACCGACTCCGCTGGTACTCGGGCCAGAGTGATATGGGGAGTGAATGTGCGCTCCTCCGCAGGGAACCCCAAGGGGGCAAGGGCCTTTTCCACGCGTTTCTGCAGCTCTGACAGGGCCCCTGTCTCCCCCTTTAGCCCCACCCATATCACGCGAGAGCCCCGTCGGTCACCAAAAGACCCTAGCCGGTCCAGGTAAAGGAGGACGGCAGGGCAATTTTGCGCCGCCTGACTCAGGGCCATACCTATCTCCTGCACCCTCTGGGCCGAGACCTCCCCTAAGAACTTCAGGGTGATATGCATCCCCTCCTGTCGGACCCATCTGAGGCTTCCCAGCCCCCGCCTTTGCAGCTCCCTTTGCGTAGCAGCTAGCACCTCCTTCACATCTGGAGGAAGATCCAATGCCACAAAGAGACGCCACCGCTCGTTCCCTTGGCTCATCTCTTCATCAGCATAGCCTGGGCATTCTGGCCTAGTATAAGGTCGAGCGCTGAACCGCCTAGGCCTGAGCCCTGGATATGGGCCAGGGCCCGTTTCTGGCCCAAAAGGGGGAAATCGCTGCCGAAGAGCAACCTCTCTGCACCTATTTTTCTTACCACCTCCAAGTACACCTCTGGCCGGTACAGGTAGGGGCAAGCAGCTGTATCGAAATAAATACGCTGGCATACCTCTTGCACCTCGGGCATATAGGCATAGAAGGGAAGGCCTCCCCCGAGATGGGCCCCTATTATAGTCAGGTCAGGATGGGAAGCGGCGAAGTTGTAGAAGCTATTAAGGGCCAGCCCGCCCTTCCCTGGATAAAGGTGCCCAACCGGCTCGGTAACGTGGAAGAGTAGGGCCAAGCCCCACTTGCGTGCTAAATAGGCTAGCGCCTCCCCGGCAGGCCCCTGCAGGTCCCAGCCCTGGTCTTGGGGCCTTAGTTCTCCTAGGCCCACCGCTCCTGCCTGGGCACACCGATCTACCTCCTCTACGGCCCCAGGACAGCCCATATTTACGGTACAAAAAGGGAGCAGGCGGCCACCACTTCTGGCGGCTGCCTCCAGCAGGTAATCGTTGTGGCGTCGGCATAGTTTGGGGTCGTCCCAGGCGAACCCAAGGACCACGCTCACATCGATTTCTGCCTCGTCCATAGAGCGAAGGAGAAGATCATGCCCGACGATAGAGGCTTTAGAACTCCCATACATTTCTCTGAATGCCCGTTCCCTCCGGCACAGTTCCTCCCGCTCTTCCTCCGTCCATGTGGGGAAAATGTGGACATGAAAGTCCACCTTCATACCCTCATGATATCTGGGAAGCCAGCAAGGGTCACGTTGCCTGCCATCTTGCCATCCATCTATAATGGCTGTGATCATATCCATCGAGAGCGATTTACAGGCCTTTGCCAGGTCAGCCTGTGGAAGACTGGAAGGAGCTGGAAGGGCTCTGCCGGCGTATTCGGCGGCACATCATTCGAATGACAGCCCAGGCAGGGTCAGGCCATCCGGCAGGTTCCCTCTCGTGCGTGGAGATTTTGGTGGCCCTTTACTTCCACGTATTGCGTCACGATCCCAAGAACCCCCACTGGCCCCTACGCGACCGCTTCATCTTAAGCAAGGGCCATGTCACCCCTGCCTATTACGCAGTCTTGGCCGAAGCCGGTTATTTCCCAACGGAGGAGCTGGACACCTTCAGACGCTTGGGCAGCCGCCTCCAGGGCCATACGGTGATGAACTGCCCTCCCGGAGTTGAGATGTCGGCAGGGTCTCTGGGCATGGGTTTGTCCTTCGCCCTGGGCCTGGCCTTAGCTGCACGGCTAGATGGCGCCCCCTGGCGTGTCTACTGCCTGCTATCTGACGGTGACTGTAACGAGGGCCAAACATGGGAGGCAGCCATGGCTGCCTCCCACCACCGGGTTGACAGGCTTACGGCCATCATAGACTACAACCGCATCCAGAACGACGGCTTCTCCGATTATACCCACTACCAGGGCGGAGGAGACCGACGCATAGGGGGTTGGATTGGCCCCAATGGCTACGCAGTGAACATCATGTCCCTGGAGCCCTTAGGCCAGAAGTGGCAGGCCTTCGGATGGCACGTCATAGAGGTAGACGGACATAACTTGCCCTCCCTAGTGGAGGCCTTTCAACGGGCCCAAAAGCACACGGAGAGACCTACAGTCGTCATCTGCCACACTATCAAGGGCAAAGGGGTAAGTTTTATGGAGAACAACCCCGCCTACCATGGCAAGGCCCCCACACCCGAGGAAGCTGAACGCGCCCTTAAGGAGCTAGAATGATGACCCAGACTGGGCGACTGGCAGCCACCAGGGAGGCCTTGGGGCCCACCCTAATCAAGCTCGCCGAGGAGGGGCTAGACATCGTGGTAGTGGACGCCGATCTAGGGGTTTCCACTACCGCCGCCCAATTTGGACAGCGCTTCCCCAACCGCTTCTACACCATGGGGGTTGCCGAGCAGAACGCCGTAGGAGTGGCGGCAGGCCTGGCCGCTGCCGGCAAGATAGCCTTCGTCAGCTCCTTCGCCGCCTTCATCCCGGGCCACTGCTATGACCAAGTGCGCATGGCTATAGCCCAACCAAACCTTAACGTCAAAATCGCCGCTAGCCATGGAGGGGTGGTTACAGGGGAGGATGGGGCATCAGCGCAGGCGTTGGAGGACCTGTCCCTCATGTTGGCTCTACCTACCTTCCGGGTAATAGTGCCAGCCGACGTAGTGGAGTGCGCTCAGGCGATAGAGGAGGCGGCACGGCGGTATGGACCCTTTTACATTCGCATGGTGAGGCCCAAGATCCCGGTGATTTACGATGAAAGCTACAGGTTCCAGCTAGGCAAGGCCCATCTCCTAAGACCTGGCTCAGATGTGACCATAATGGCCATCGGGGTTATGGTATACCAGGCCCTACAGGCGGCCCAGCTCCTGGCCCAGGAAGGAATAGAGGCGCGAGTCCTCAACATGGCCTCCCTGCGCCCCCTAGACGAGGGGGCGGTGGTGGCTGCAGCCAAGGAGACGGGCGCCATCGTTACTGCTGAGGATCACTCGGTACATGGGGGCCTGGGCAGTTTGGTGGCGCAGGTGGTAGCCCGTACGTGCCCCGTACCCATGACCTTTGTAGGTATGACAAGCTTTGGCAGCACTGGGCGCTGGGACCAGCTTTTAGAGCACTTCCTCCTGACGCCCAACAGGATCGCTCAAGAGGCGAAAGAGGTTATATCCAGGAAAAGAGGCTAATTTTCGCTAAGGTAGCCGTCGCCCTCTGGCTCCTCCTCTTCCTCCGCCTCCAGCTCCTCCTCCGAGTAGACACCCTCCTTCCGACCCACCCATACGGTGACTACCAGGTCCTCCCTCATGGGGTCCATGGTGAGCACCAGCCGCTCATCGATCTCGGCGATGAGCTCCTTGATCTCCTCCTGGGTAAGGCGCTCAGTGACGCACAAGGTGGCGTACACTACTGCTGGGCCAAAATGGATGTCCACCCTGCCCACCTCATCGCCGTTCATCTCCACCGTATAGCATTCGGAGTAGGGGGTGCGGCACTCTCTTTCAAAACGGAACTCGGGCATCTCGCGTCCTCCCGTCAATTAGGGCCTAACATGGCCGTTTCCTAGAACGATCCATTTATACGTGGTAATCTCCTTCAGTCCCACTGGGCCCCGGGCGATGGTCTTCTGGGTAGAGTCTATGATTTCTGCCCCCAGGCCGAACTGCGCCCCATCGGTGAACTGGGTGCTGGCGTTTACGTAGACTACCGCCGTGTCCACTTCGTCGAGGAAGCGCAGGGCAGCTGAATAGTCCTCGGTGATGATGGCGTCGGAGTGGCCAGTGCCGTAACGGTCGATGTGGTCCAAGGCCTCATCCAAGGAGGAGACGACCTTCACGGCTGCCACAGGGGCCAAAAACTCCTTGCCAAAGTCGTTGGGCTGGGCAGGGCGGAGCTTTAGCCCCTCTATCCCTTGGAGGATGGCCAAGGCCTCGTCATCGCACCTCATCTCGATCCCCTTCTCAGCCCATACTTTACCAATGAGGGGCAGGAACCGAGGAGCGATATCGCGGTGGACAAGCAAGGTGTCCAAGGCGTTACAGATGCTCCAGCGCCGGGTCTTGGCATTATCTACCACCTTCACCGCCTTGTCCAAATCTGCTGACCTGTCCACATAGGTATGGCAGACCCCTACGCCACCCATGAGGACGGGCATGGTAGCGTTCTCCACTACGAAATGGATGAGCTCGGCGCCACCCCGGGGCACCACCAGATCTATGTATTGGCGCATCTTCAAGAGCTGACCTACAAGGGCCCTATCGGTCTGCTCCACCAGCTGGACGGCATCGACGGGGCCACCTGCTTGGGCGATAGCCTCACGTATGGCCCTGACCAAGGCCTGGTTAGAATGGAGGGCCTCTTTGCCTCCCCTCAGGATGCAAGCGTTGCCCGCCTTGAAGCAGAGGCAAGAAATGTCCACCGTAACGTTGGGGCGGCTCTCATAAATGGCAGCTATTACCCCCAAGGGAACCCGCCTCTTGCCCACCTGCATGCCATTGGGCAGGACGCGCATGTCGAAGATTTCCCCTACTGGGTCAGGAAGGCGCGCGACGTTTAACACGTCCTGGGCTATTGTCCGGAGCTTGTCAGGGGAGAGGGCCAAACGGTCTAAGGTCGCCTCCATTAGGCCCATGCGCTGGCCCTCCTCCATATCTAGGCGATTGGCCTCTAGGATATCGTCCTGTCGCTCAAGGAGAAGCCTAGCCACATTGTGTAAGGCCTCGTCCTTGACGCGGCTGGTCAGGCGAGCCAGCGCCTTAGATGCCCTTCGGGCTGCTTGGCCCATCGCCTCTAGTTCAGCGGCAACAGTCATGTTGGACACCTCCCTGAATGCCAAGGAGGGAGATACCAAAGGCCTTGCCTGCCACCCTTTTAGCCGTGGCGGCGCTGCCAGCGCATCCTCTTACGCAGCTTCTTGTACTTATGGCGCCGGATCTTGCGTCGTCGCCACTTGAGCACTGAGCCCATCTAATCACTCCTCCGCGAGTTAGAACTTGATCCCTTCACGCCATAGCTGGACTAGTCAAAGGCACGCCTTTGCCAGTATGGCAGCACAAATATGTTATGATCCCATCCCCAAAGGTTGGTAATGGGGGGAGCACCTTCTTGCCCATTCAGTCTACTCCCAAAATTAAGGATACCTGTTCGCTCAAGATGCCGCCGTTACCGTTCACGAAGGCCAGATAGCAGTCCTTGACCTGGCGTTGCCCCGCCCTACCCTGGAGCTGCCTTACCGCCTCCGTCACATGGGACATGCCTCCAGCTAAACCTGGCTGGCCAAAGGAGAGTTGTCCGCCATGGGTGTTTACGGGAAGGTCCCCCTTGTAAGTGAGGTCATGCTCCTCCACAAAAGGCCCGCCCTTGCCTTTAGGGCAGAAACCAGCATCTTCAAGGGTTATGATCACCGTAATCGTATAGCAGTCGTAAACGGAGAGGAGGTCTATCTCAGCAGGGGTAACGCCGGCCATCTCGAAAGCAGCGGGGGCCGTCTTTGCGATGGGCGAGACGGTGAGGGAGGGGGCCTGAGCCAAAGACATGTGGGTGGAGCACTCCGCCGCCCCCAAGAGCCATACTGGCCGGTACGGGGCATCCTTGGCCCTATCAGGGGCAGTGACCACTATAGCTGCCGCACCTGTGCAGGGCATGACTATTTCGTACAGATGGAGCGGGTCTACTACCACGGGAGAATTGAGGACATCGTCAATGGTGAGAGGCCGGTCATGAAAGATGGCATCAGGGTTGGCGTTGGCGTTGAAGCGCTGATCCACGGCCACCTTCGCCAGTTGACGGCTCGTAGTCCCGAACTCATGCATATGACGCATCGCCACCATGGCATAGCCAGAGTTGGCGCCCATAGGGCCATAGGGGACTTCAAATTCCCGAGCAGGAAGCTTAGGGGGGCGCCCTCCCCAAGGAGCGTAGAAGGACTCGGGGTCCAAAACATCGCCGGTTACGCACAAGGCAGTGCGGCAGAGGCCTGAGGCGATGGCAGCCGCTGCCCTCCATACCATGCCGCAGGCGGAGGCACCCCCCAGGTCTACCAATTCGGCGAAGCGGGGTCGTATCCCCAGGTACTCTGACAATATAGTGGGCCACATCATCCCTTGCTCTCCTAAGGGAGGGGCTACCAACACGCTGTCCACCTCTGCCTTATCGAGCCCTGAATCTTGCATCGCCAGGCGAGAGGCCTCAGCCAGGAGCTCTAATACAGGACGGCCGTCGCTTTTACGGCTCGGCTTGAGCTCACCTAGGCCGATGATGGCCGCTTTACGCTTGAGGGTCATGCCCCTGCCTCCAAGAGCACCAAGTTGTCCCTATGAACCACCTCCTGCCCAAAGGCATAGCCGAGGACTTCCTCGATGCGGTCAGAACGCAGGCCACGGATGGCCTGAACATCGGCAGCCGAGTAGTTGGCTATGCCACAGGCTATCCTTCGCCCGCGAGTATCTAGAATGGCCACCACGTCGCCTCGCTGGAAGTCTCCGTCTACCGCCACTATCCCTGCCGGCAAGAGGCTAGCTTTGCCTGCCTGTAGAGCCTTTACGGCACCATCATCGATGATGATGTTGCCGCGCCACGGTAGCCCGGAAAGCATCCACCGCTTGCGGCTCTCCAGCCGGTCGGCAATGGCAGGGAAGAAGGTGCCCACTTCCACTCCCCTCACCGCATCCACTAAGACGCCGGGCCGGTGACCATGAGCGATGACCACATCGATGCCGCTGGCGGTGGCCAGTTTGGCGGCCTGCACCTTGCTGGCCATACCGCCTCTGCCTGGCCCATGGCTGCTGCCGGCCAGCCTCTCTATATCCGCGTCTATCCTTTCCACCCGCCTTATCAGTTGGGCCTCGGGATGATGGTAGGGGTCAGCCGTATACAGCCCTTCCGTGTCGGTGAGGATCACAAGGAGCTGGGCGTCCACCAAGTTAGCCACTAGGGCGCAGAGGGCATCGTTGTCGCCAATATAGGCTCCCTCGATCTCCTCCACTGCCACCACATCGTTCTCGTTAACAATGGGTACCACTCCTAGAGCCAAGAGGGCGAGAAGGGTGTTACGTGCATTCAGGTATCCTTGCCGATCGGCAAGGTCTCGCCGCGATAAAAGGATTTGGGCCACAGTGACGTCATGCCAGGAGAAGAGCTGCTGATATGCATACATCAAGTCCAGCTGGCCCACTGCTGCCAAGACTTGGCGCCTGGGCACATCCCTGGCATCGTCTCGAACCCCTAAGCGATGGCGGCCAGCAGCGATGGCGCCTGATGAAACGAGTACCATCTCCACCCTTGCTTGGCGTAACTGGACTACCTGAGCTACCAAAGAAGCCATTACGGCCAGATCTAAGCGTTGACCACCTGCAGTGAGGACGTTGGTGCCTAGTTTGGCCACTACCCGTTGATAGGGGGAGCCTGGCTTATGCCCCTCCTGCCATGAGCTTATAGAACTCGTCTGGGTGGAAGACATCGCTCGTCTTGGTACGTTACTCCTTGGGCCCTTTATAGCTCAGGTTCGAGGCCTCTGGGGCCGATTATATCAGCCCATATAACCTATCTCAAGGAACCTGCCCTTAACCTTTCCCCTCTGCTAAAATCAGTCCCCCGGAAGGAGGGAAGAGATGCACAAGAAGTTGGCGTTAGGTATCGCTGCCTCGGCCATCACGGCCGGCGCCCTTACGTTGACCTCTGCACCTGCTCTTGCCCAGCCCCAATTGGCCTCCGTTGACCCTCCCGCTGGCAGCCGCCTTGCCAATGCCCCACAGGTGATCCGCTTGTGCTTCACCGAGCCCATCTCGGTGGCTAGCACCGCCCATTACCGCCTCACCCTTACAGATGCCCAGGGCCTTCCCCTGCCCATAGTCATCGCCCCAAGTGGAGGCAACTCCTGCCTGGAGGTTAGGCCCCAGTGGCCTGCCCAGCCTAGGGGCACTTATTCCCTCTTTTACCAGGTGCGTTCTGCCGCCACGGGGCAGGTGAGCACAGGAACGATCTCCCTCCAGGTAGGGCTAGCTGGAGCGAGGCCCGACCTCTTGCGCTATACTGCCTTAACGGCGGCGGCTGCGGCTGGCGCCTGCTTGGTGGGACTCCTTCTAGCTGGGGTGCGCCGTCTGGTAGGCTACGAACCTCACCGTCCTCGTCGCTCCGCTGAGGCTTCCACCTCATCTCATCATTAGGCCCTTTAAAGAACAACCTGGGGGGCCAGATGTGGCCCCCCAGGGCTATTCACTACAGCCTTCGCAGGCCTAGCTTACGGCCCGGCGGAGGCGCCAGCCCACCAAGGCCACCCCAGCTGCCGCCATCCCAATACCCAGGCCGAACACCCACGGGCTACCGCCAGAGCTCATGGGCTCGCCACCTGTGGGGGGCGGGACCCTAGGGGTGGGCGTCGGGCTCGGCCTGGGAGTGGGCGTGGGCGAAGGCGTAGGCGTCTGGGGCACCTCAACCGTCACCGCACCGTCCTGCACCGTGCAGGTGAGGGCTCGCCCCTCAATATCGGCGCACGTCACTGCCGTACCATCCAGGGTGGCAGTGCCAGCGGGCGCGTTAGGGAGGATGTCGAAGCTAATGTTCCCCACCACGCCGCTCAGCCCAGCAGGGTTCGCCAACGCCAGACGTACCGTGTTAGGCCCCCAGTTGGGGTTGCACGTGGCCGCAGGGTTGCACCCCGTTACGCTCAGGCGGGTGGCGTCGTACGTCACCTCCAAGGTTAAAGCCCCTACCGTCTCGCCAGCGCCTGGCGTCACCGTGATGTTCACCGTCACCGAAGTCCCGGGGGCGCCACTGGCGCTTCCTACCGTCACCGTGGCTGGATCGGCCGCTGCCCGGCCAGCCAGGGCTAGCCAGAGGCCGCCGCTCACCAGGGCAGCGGCCGCTGCCCACCACCAGGCTTTACGCAGGCTCATCGCTCTCGTCATCATCTATCACCTCCGTGCTGGAATATCCTCCAGCTCATGGTAAGGGGGGCCGGGGGATAGTGCAACCCCCAGCCCCCCTTTCCGCCAACTACGAGACCCGCACCCTGCTCCCTATGGGAGGCGTGCCAGGCTCCTGTCCTACCGAAAGCCCTACCACGTGGCGCAGAATCTTGAGGGCGTCAACGGCGTCGACATCGCCGTCGCCATCGACGTCGCCCCAGCGGAACTGCGCCGTGTCCACCGTCACGGTGGAGCCGATGTCGGGGCAGGGCTCCGTCTGCACCACCGATAGGCCCACCACGTACCGCAGCACCTTAAGGGCGTCCACCGCATCTACGTCGCTGTCGCAGTCGACGTCGCCCCAGATGCGCTCGGTACCGGCACCGGGCACCAGGACGTCGATGACGATGTCGCCCTCAGGGTCGTTGTACTCGATGCTCACGTTGGTGGGCTCAGTGGTGCTGTTCTGGATGAGGATCCAGGCCTGACACTCGCCCTCCTCGAAGGGAGTGAAGTGCCGCTCGCCGGCAGCGTCGAAGTCGTCCCGCGTCGGATCGTTGGCGCTGAACACGCGGCCCGTCAGAACGTCGGCAGCCGTCTTCCCATCCGCCGAGATGACCCCGTCAAGGGCGGCATCCACAATCCGACCTTGCGGGCTGTCGATGCGGAAGGTGATGGGCTCACCGCGGACGCCGTTCCTGCCCGGAAGCGGGTCGATCTGTCCGGGCCACGGGTTGTCGCAGGCGCCGTCCCGGTCCTTCAGGTGTACCACCAGGTACTTGAAGGACGGATTGTCCGTGGGGACGATCTCCGGGCTGCGCAGCCGTTCCGGCAGGTCGGGATCGCCGGCGTCGACGCCGCTCTTGTAGCCGCCCCACTGCCACGTCTCGATGGCCGGTGCTGCGCGCATGTCCCGGTGCTTGCCACGGTGGTACGGGTAGTCCACTGTGGCCACCACCGCCGTGCGGCCCACCACGTCGCCCCGACTGCACTCAGGGGCGCCCGTTATCGGGTTGGGGGAGCACTCGGCGAAGGTGAGATCCCAGTCGCCCAGCACCAGGGCCATCGCCTGGCCGCGGTTGTCGGTGTACAGCTGCGCCAGCCTGCCCGGCCGCAGCCAGTTCAGCACGTGCCAGAACTGGTGGGGGCCGCTAACAGAGCTGTTCCAGTCGTAGCCGCCGCCAGCGTCGACCACCGGTATGTCGTCGTTGGCGGGAATGTTCACCTGGTAGTACGGGTTCTTGCCGCTCCAGTACACCACGTCCTTGTCCACCCCGATGAGCAGGCCCGAGTGGAAGCCAGGGGCCACGTCCCGCTCAGGAATGGCCAAGGTTACCTTCTCCAGCGGCATCTGGGCATCCCAGATGTTCACCAGGAAGTCGTAGGCGAAGGCGTTGGGATAGATGGCCGGGAAGGTCACCGCGGCACCTTCATCCGTGGTGTTGGGCGTGCTGGAGCAGTCTGGCAGATCAACGTTCGGATCGGGGCTCGCCCAGTCCTCGTTGTAGCAGTAGAAGGCTAGACCAAACATATCGCGGGCAACGGTCCGCTTGGGCCCTACCAAGCGAGGACCAACGCCAGGGAAGACCCCGTCGGGGTCGGGGTCGTCCGGCCCAAACAGGTCGTCCCACGAGCGGCGCATCAGGTTGGGCAGGAAGCCGGCCAAGAGCTCGAAGTCGTCGGGCAGCACCCAGTAACCGCCAGCTATGGCCTCGTCCTCCCGGTCGGGACAACCCTGGTGGACAGTGGTGGGGTAAGGCCCAGGAGCAGAACCAGAGGTGCCGTTGCCGTCGCCGTCCATGTCCAAACACACGTCGCCACGGGAAGACGGGTTGGCCAGGTAGATGTAGTCCTTCACCGTCACCCGCACCAGGGCGTGGTCGGACACGTTGCGGGTCTCGAAGCGGCTGTCGCCCGCCGGCAGGGAGCCCCTATGGTCGCCAAAGACGGCCGGCTCAGGCCGCCACTGCTGCCTCAGGCCGCTACGGTTGCTCTCCACAGGCTCCACTAGCCCGTCGCCGTCGTAGTCAAACCCCTTGCCCACCACGTTGCCGTCCGCGTCTACCTCCACCAGGCTGCCAGGGACGAAGGTGGTGGACACCGAGTACAGCTTCACGAACCAGATGACGAACGGCCTTTCCTCGACGAGGTTGTCCTCACCGTCAAAGATCAAGATCTGGGCCATTACGTCCACCTGGCCCGGGTCCTCCGAGTGGACCTCTACGTCCCAGACACACTGCCACACGTCATCATCGGTGCCAATCTCGCCATCAAAGCCAGGCGAGATCCACACCGCGTCGTTCGGCCAGTTCTCCAAGACGTCCTCACCGGCACCGAACTCGCCAGGCTCGTGGTCAAGGAGGGCGCCGGTGGGGCCCTGCTCTAGAGTCCACCGAATACTCCCGAACCCTTTCCGAAACTCACGACACTCCGCGACCGCCGCGCCCTCATTTGCGCCTTGTACCGGGTCGGGGTCCAGGATCTCCAGGATTACCTTCTCGCCGGCCTTGGCGATGAGGGGCTGCTTGGCCGCCTCGATGGTGATCCAGTTGATGGTGAAGACCTGCACCACCTTCTGGAACAGGGAGCTCACGTCCCGCGGGTAGTCCTCGGTGATGATGATGGTGGTCTGCTCCTCACAGTTGTCCCGCGGGATGATTTCGATGAGGGCAGCACCATGCTGGAACCCTAACGCCGCGCTAGTCTCACCATCTACGTCGGGACGGCCCTGCGTAGCCGGGTCGTTGGTGGCTTCAGCGCCGTTCACAAACACTCCATCGATGCAGTTCCTGGGGCTGATCCAGTCCACGTCCACCACGGCGTGGTCTACGGGCACATGCACCGGGCCGCCCTGCGTCTGGTGTTCGCCGTGGGATATCTCCACCACCCGCAGGCGGACGCCCTCCCGCCAGTTCACCACCTGGTTCTCTACGCTATGG
>JAUQPQ010000045.1 GCA_030550295.1 Chloroflexota bacterium | reverse complement strand
AGCTCCACTAAGACGCCCTGGTGGGCCCTAGGGTGTAAAAAGCAGATGAGCCCTGCCAGGCCCCGCCTCGGTTCCTTATCTACGAGTTCTACGCCCTTCGCCTTCAGCCCTGCCAGCTCACGGGCCACGTCGTCTGTCTGGAAACAGATGTGATGGAGGCCTTCACCTCGCCGGGCTAAGAAGCGGCCTACAGGTGTGTCTGGGCCAGTAGGCTCAAGGAGCTCAATTTCGCTCTGGCCAATGGTAAGGAGGGCAGCCTTAACTCCCTGTTCCTCCACCACTGCCTGTTTGTGGACGGGAAGGCCCAATATATCGCGGTATAGGCGTAAGGCTGCCTCTAGATCGCGCACCGCTATACCTACGTGATGTACCTTTTGGATCATCTTAGAAGACCATGAACTCTCTTTGCTCACCAAAGACGCGGCGAAGGACGTTGCACATCTCTCCTAGCGTGACGTAGTTCTCCACGCACTCGATGAACACGGGCATGAGATTGGCATCGCTGCGGGCTGCCTCCTCGAGCAAGCGCAATAGGTGCTGGACCTTGGCGTTGTCCCTTTCTTGGCGCACCTGCTCCAGCCTGTCCAACTGGCGGCGGACCACTTCAGGGCGCACACGCAACAACTCTAGAGGGCTCTCCTGGCCATCAGTGCAGAAGCGGTTGACTCCCACCACCACCTTCCGCCCTTCGTCTACCATGCGCTGATGGCGCCAAGCTGCCTCCTGGATCTCCCGCTGTTGGAAGCCCATCTCAATAGCTGCCAGGGCACCACCCATGTCATCAATGCGGTCGATGTAGCGTTGGGCCTCGGCCTCTATAAGGTCAGTGAGCTTCTCGACGTAGTAGGAGCCACCCAGAGGGTCGATGACATCGGCGACGCCCGATTCGTATGCGATGATCTGCTGAGTGCGCAAGGCGATTTGGACCGCCTTCTCGCTAGGCAAGGCCAAAGCTTCGTCCATGGAATTGGTGTGGAGGCTCTGGGTACCACCCAAGACGGCGGCCAGGGCCTGGAGGGTAGTGCGGATGATGTTGTTCTCGGGCTGTTGGGCAGTCAGGGTAGCGCCGCCAGTCTGGGTGTGGAAGCGTAGCATCATGGAACGGGGATCTTTAGCTCCAAAGCGGTCCCGCATGATGCGGGCCCACATGCGCCGAGCAGCCCGGAACTTGGCCACCTCTTCAAACAGGTTGGTGTAGGCAGCGAAGAAGAAGCTAAGCCGGGGGGCAAACTCGTCCACCTGAAGACCGGCATCGAGGGCCGTCTGCACGTAAGTGATGGCGTTGGCGAAAGTGAAAGCCACTTCCTGAACAGAAGTGGCCCCCGCTTCCCTAATGTGGTAGCCGGAGATGCTAATAGTATTCCATTGGGGCAAATTGTCCTTGCACCAGGCGAAGACATCAGTTATGAGGCGTAGGGACGGCTTGGGGGGGAAAATGTAAGTGCCCCTGGCGATATACTCCTTGAGGATGTCGTTCTGGATCGTGCCTCCTAGCTTGCGCAGGTCTGCCCCCTGCTTCTTGGCCACCGCCACATACATGGCTAGCAGGATGGCCGCCGTAGCGTTGATAGTCATGGAGGTGGTGACCTTCTCCAGGGGGATCCCTTGGAAGAGCAGCTCCATATCGGCCAGGGAGGAGATGGCAACCCCTACCTTGCCTACTTCCCCCTGGGCCATAGGGTGGTCTGAGTCATACCCTATCTGGGTAGGAAGGTCGAAGGCTACCGATAGGCCAGTCTGCCCCTGTTCCAACAGGTAGCGATATCGCCGGTTAGACTCCTCCGCGTCCCCATAGCCTGCGTACTGGCGCATAGTCCACAAGCGGGCGCGGTACATGCTGGCCTGAATACCCCTTGTGAAGGGGTACTCTCCCGGGTAGCCCAGCTTCACTTGGTACTCCCATCCTTCAAGATCGTCAGGGCTGTATAGGGGATCCACGGCCATCGCAAAGGAGGTCTCCATAGGCTCCTTACGCTCAGGCAGACGATCCAAAGATGGCCGGTAGCGTTTAGTTAACCATTCCTCTTTGCAGCTGCTCTTCTCGGTCACAGCCTCTTCTCCTAACGCTCTAGGAATGAGTGTAAAGGGCAGGGAAGAGGGTGTCAATTAACGTTATCCCTAGCCCTTGAGGCCTCTTACGAAGGTGCGCACCTCCTCTTTTAGCTGACTGAGGTCACGGTAGGGCTTAGTGGCCACGTTAGGGGCAGGATGGTGCAGCACCCAATCGGAGATGCGGAACCCGAAGTGGGCGTCGTACAAGAGCAAGACAGGTTTTCCCCGCGCCTGTACCAACGATAGCTCACAGCCTACGCCTGTCGAGGAGACGGTGGCCTCAGCCACTAGGGCATCGGCCTCTTGCAGCCATTGGTAGACTTCCCGTAGGGCGCTATCCCGGTCAACCCCAGGCTGAGGGAAGGTGGGGTCAGACACGCGGGCATTTAGAACCTCTACCCCCTCCTCTTCTAAGGCGTTGACTATTGCCCTTACTGCCTCTACATACTCGCGGCGGCCGCCAGTGATGGCTGTGGAGACGAACACCTTCATGGGCAGACCTCCTTGCCTCTCTTCTACATCGAATTCTAACCCTTTGAGGGGCCTTGACGCCTCCCTGAGGCTCTAATATATTTCTCCTTGGTAGGTAAGGTGGGCGATTAGCTCAGTGGGAGAGCGTCTCGCTTACACCGAGAAGGTCGGAGGTTCGAATCCTCCATCGCCCACCAGGCAGAGGCCTGGCCAGACCTCCTCGACAGGCACAGGACGCCCCAGATAGTGCCCCTGAGCTTCGTTTATGCCCAGCGCTTTAAGCAATCGTAACGTCTCTTCCTTTTCCACCTGCTCGGCGATGACCTCTCGAGCAAGGGCCCTAGCCAGGGCGACTATAGCCTTGACCACACCTATCCGCGACCGGCACCCGCTAATACAGGAGACGAGGGAGCCGTCGATCTTGATGATGTCAAAGTCGAACGAGAGAAGACGATGGAGGTTGGAGTGCTCAGCCCCGAAGTCGTCCAGGGCCAAGGCACAACCGAGTGACTTGAGGCGGTCGCCAACCCGCTGGGTCAGCCCTGGGTCGGGAAGGATGGCCTTCTCGGTAATCTCTAAGACTAGCTTTCCTCGGGTCACTGGGCTCTTCTGTAGCTCTCGACAGAGGATCTCCACCAGCCGGTCAGTGAGGGACTTGGGAGAGACGTTGACATGGAGGCGCGGTATGGGCAACCCTTTCTGCTCACACCACCGCAAGATGTAAAGCGCCCTCTTAAGCACCCAGATGTCTATGTCCTCGATGATATCCGTGCTCTCGGCAGCCTGAACGAAGTGAAGGGGGCTGACCTCCTTGCCACCTGGCCGCAATAGAAGTTCGTAACCTGATACCTCGCCCGACCGCAGATCTAGTATGGGTTGGCAGTACAAATGACAATTCGGTAGAAACTTTCTGATCACGGGGCTGAGATCAAGGTGGACGGGTGGGGGCCCAGACGCAGCGGGCATTAGCTGGGGATGCCACACCTGGAAAGTGGCTCCTCCCAAGAGCTTGGCTGAGTACATGGCCCTGTCCGCCCTAGCCAGGGCCGTCTCTACGCTTACGGCCTCGTCACCTAATAAGGCGATACCCATGGCAGCCGAGATCTTGACCTCCTCAAAGCCCGGCACGACTAAGGAGGCCAGCGCGATGTTAATACGCTGGGCCACTCGAATAGCCTCCTGCTCGCCAGCATTGATTAAGAGGATGCCGAACTCGTCCCCTCCTAGGCGCCCTATCATATCGGTGTGGCGCACGTGTTCTTTGATGATATTAGCTACCTGGCGTAGAACGACATCGCCGATAAGATGGCCGTAGGTGTCATTAACTTCTTTAAAGCCGTCTAGGTCAAGCCATATGAGGGCGGCGCTTCCTCCATACCGCTTGATGCGCTCCATCTCCCTTTCCAGCTCCTCTAGGAAGCGATGGCGGTTGAACAGCCCCGTAAGAGGATCGTGGTTGGCCAAGAAGGTGAGACGCTTCTGGACAGCTATTCTATCGCTTATGTCCCTGGCTACACCTACCGCGACTTCGCTGTAGTCGAGCCTCCGTAGAAGGGTACTGTGGATCTCTACTGGCACACGACGACCGTCCTTGTTAATCAGCTCTATCTCATAGCGCGTCCAGACGGCTTCCCCCGCTAGCTTTTTCCGGCGCATCTCTTGGGCCATACGGTCGTGCTCTGGAGAAAGAAGCTCGGACATATGCTTGCCTACCAATTCCTCCAAGGTATATCCGGTCATCTTTTGGAAGCTGGCGTTGGCCCATATGATGCGCCGCTGCCGGTCCACCAGGTACACTCCGTCCACCGTCGAGTCCAGGATGGACTGCATAAAGTGACACTGCTCCTCAAGAAGGGCCTCATGTCGCTTCCGTATCGTGATGTCCAAAAGGGTCACTAAGAGGCCTACTGGCCGGTTATCATGCACTAATGCCCTAATAGTCAATTCCACAGGGATTCGGGAGCCAGACTTAGTGATGGCCTCAGTCTCCATCGTCACCTGATGACCTTCTATGGCTTGCAGGGCCAGCTCTCGGAGATTATGGCGCTCACAGGCCAGGATGTCTGCCAGAGGCATCTCCGCCAGGTCGGTAGGGTCGTACCCTAGCACCTTCAAAGAGCTCTGGCTGCTCCAAACGACAGAGAGGCCCAGGTCTACCCGCAGGATCACCTCAGGAACGCTGTTAAGGATCGCCAACTTCTCCGCAGCCTCCACCTGTAGGGCCTCAAGCTCCCTCTTCTCAGAGGTGATCTCCCTGATGACGGCCAATATGCGCCTCTCGCCCTTAGGGGTACGGAAGCCTACACCTATGGCTTCAAGCCAAATCCATTCGCCCCGCTGGGGGTCCCACCACCGGTAGGCTACCCTCCCCGCCTTTTGTGCTACAGCAGACCTTACCTTTGCCAGATCGTTGGGGTGGACGAAGCGAGAATAGCTGCGCCCTTCCAGCCCTGTTGATTTGGCCGACCTTTCGCTCATAAAGGCATCGCTAAGGGACAAAAAGCGCCCTTGCAGGTCCAGTTCCACCAAGAGGATGTCGGGGTGGGAGGCGAGGGCCTCCAAGCGGACGCGGACCTCGTCTCGTTGGCGTTGCAGTTGGTCGTTCTCCCAGGCGAGGGCTGCTAAATTGGCAGCAGCCGTGATCACCTCGTTGGCACCTGGCGGAAAGGCCTCCTCTCCCCTCCTGTAGACTGCTACCAGGCCTAACGTCTTCCCCTCTTCACTTCTTATGGGGGCTGCCAGCCCCCTCCCTGCCCCCAGGGAGACCGCCCAGGGTGGAGGGGGTACAGGCGTGGGCCCTTGCCCCCTTAGGGCCTCCGCCGGGGGCGGTGCATCCACCGTCTCCCCAACAGGTGCAGGCCCAAGGCATACCCACCGACGAAGACGGTCGCCCTCCACTAGGAGCGCCTCTGCCCACTCGCCTCCTAGGCAGTAGGCTGCCCACCGGCAAACCAGCTGACATACCTGGCCATAATCAGCCATCTTCTCATCCCCTACAGGCATCCTCCCCTTAAAGAAGACGCCTCTACATGGAAAACGTTATAGCAGATCGCCCGGTTGTGGGTGCAAGAGAGGGATGCTATAATCCCCATCGATAGGGGCCAGACGAGATGCCTGATACTAGGGAATAAGGTGATGCGAACTTACGAACTGGTTATGGTCTTAGACCCCACCCTGGAGGAGGAGCAGGTAGAGGCTATAGTGGGGCAGGTTCGGGCCTTCGTGGAAGGCCGGGACGGTGAGGTGTTGAAGGTGGATCGCTGGGGAAGGCGGCGCCTAGCCTATCCCATAAAACGCCACCGCGACGGCATATACGTCCTCACCCAGTTCCGCCTAGACTCTGGCCAAGCAAATCAGCTCAACCGTCAGCTAGACCTTTCTGAGCAGGTTATCCGCCACCTTCTGGTCCGGGCCGATGAGGACGAGGAGTGACAAGGGCCAATGGCCGGACTCAACAAAATCTTCATCATCGGCAATGTAGGCACCGATCCTGAGATGCGCTACACAGGCACCGGCAACGCCATGACCACCTTCCGTGTGGCTGCCACCCATACCTACACCACCCCAGAAGGGGAACGGCGGGACGAGACAGAATGGTTCTCAGTCATCACCTGGGGGCGCCAGGCGGAGCAGTGCAATCTCTACCTACAAAAGGGGCGAAGGGTATTCGTAGAGGGCAGGCTGCGCACCCGCACCTGGGACGGGGCCGATGGGCAACGGCGCTTCCGTCTGGAGATCCTGGCCGACCGTGTCGTCTTCTTGGACCGGCCCCAGGCTGCATCCCTAGAGCCCCAAGAGGAGCCCCCCTTGGAACCTGATCTGCCCTTCGAGGAGGAGTAAGTCATGGTGCAGGAGGAGAAGCCTGAGGGGACAGAGGCGCCCCAGGCCGAGGTGAAGCGGCGACGCGTGACAGGAAGAGGCCGCCGCATGTGCCCCCTATGCGCCGAACAGATAACAGTAGTGGACTACAAGAACATATCATTCCTAAGGCGTTTTATGACCGAAAGGGGGAGGATAGAGTCGCGGCGCAAGCTCCACACGTGCGCCAAGCACCAAAGGGCCTTGGCCAGGGCAATTAAACGGGCCCGCCACCTCGCCCTCCTCCCCTTTACCGCCGACCATATTCGGGAGATGGGCTGGCCTAGCCCTACACCAGTAGGCTAGGCGCCCCTGGTAACGTCTGTGCCTAAGAGGCGCCGTCCTGGTCGTATACCTACGCCACCCATGGGGATGGGACCCCAGAGAAAGGTCTTCACCCCCCGTGGGCTAGGCATGGTGGCGGTGGCTGCTGCTGCCGCTATAGCTATTGCCGTGGCCGCCCTAGCCCTAGTAGGCGAATACCTGGAAGAGAGAGGCAGGCCTAATAGCGCTGCCCTGGAAGTGGAGGATACTACCTATACCTTGAGGGACGTGGCTAGGCGGCTAAACCTTTACCTGGAGGAGATTGGCGGCCGAGGTGCCAAAGATGGGAGCCCTGAAAAGGCCCTAACAGCCATCGCCAACCGCTTAATTGAAGAGGAGATCCTGCGCCGCTTCGCCAGCGAGCTCGGTATCGATGTGACTCCCGAAGAAGTGGACCAGGCCCTTAGGTCTCGCCTCGGGGTGCCAGAGGGGGGCTCTGAGGGCGAGCAGGCCCCCTTCCCCCAACTCCTGCAACGGGAGTTAGAGCGCACCGGCCTATCCGAAGCCAAATACCGTGCCCTTGTAGAAGGAGACCTGAGGCGCCAGAGGGCATCCTCCCACTTCTACGACCAGGCCCCTATCCAGGCTGAAAGCGTCCGCTTCCGCCGCATCGTCGTCCGAGGCCCAGCCGAGCCAGTACTCGCCCGTCTGCAAGCAGGGCAGGAGTTTGCTGAAGTAGCCCGGGAGCTTTCCCTAGACCTGGCCACCAGGGCCAACGGCGGAGAGGTCGGTTGGGTGCCTAGAGGGGCCTTAGACCCAGCCATGGAGGAAGCCCTCTTCTCCCTCCAGCCGGGCCAGATAGGAACGTACAATGAGCCCTCCTCAGGGCTTACATATATTTTCCGGGTGGAGGAGATGGATCCTCGGCGGGTCCTAGAGCCACCGGAACGACAGGCCATCGCAAACCGTCTCACCCAGCGATGGGTAGAAGAGAAAAAAGCCCAACTAAAGATCGTCAACTACATAGACCCCGCCCTAGGCGATCCTGAAAAGATCGCCTGGATACTGAAGGAGGTGTACGGATGAGGGCCATCAAGGTGGCCCTGCTCGGCTTGGGAGTGGTAGGGAGTGGCGTAGCGGAGGCTATCATCACGAAAGGCCCCTCCTACGCCCAGCGACTAGGTTACGCCCTCCAGCTCCACCGAGTTCTGGTGAGAGATGTGACCAGGCCACGCCGAATAGAAATAGACCCCTCCCTCCTAACCCAAGACGTCCATAAAGTCCTGGAAGACCCTGAGGTAGACATCGTAGTGGAGGTGATGGGGGGAGAAGAGCCAGCTCACACATACATTTGTGAGGCCCTCTCACGCAGACGTTATGTAGTGACCGCCAACAAGGAGGTGATGGCCAAGCACGGCCCCCACCTTTTTGACCTTGCCCACGACAGAGGCGTAGACATCTTCTTTGAGGCGAGCGTAGGCGGTGGTATCCCCATAATATCTTCCTTGCGGAGAGACCTGGCCAGCAACCGCATTCACGCGCTGCGAGCCATAATTAACGGCACCACCAATTACGTCCTCACCCGCATGGCCCGCGAGGGCCTGGAGTTTGAGAACGCCCTAGCCAAGGCGCAGGAACTGGGATATGCCGAGCCTGACCCCACCAACGACATCGAGGGCCACGATGCGGCCTATAAGCTGGCCATCTTGGCTACTTTAGCCTTTCACGCCTTTGTACCGCCAAATCAGGTGTATCGGGAGGGGATAATTCACCTTTCATCTCGTGACTTCCGCTATGCCGATGAGCTGGGTTACGCCATCAAGCTTCTCGCCATCGCCCGCCACCACAACGAAAAGGGGATAGAGGCCCGAGTGCATCCCGTCCTTCTACCTCGGGAAGCACCCTTGGCCAAGGTGGACGGCGTAAGCAACGCCATTGAGGTAGAAGGGGACCTAGTAGGCAGGGTCACCTTCATGGGGCCAGGAGCAGGGGCCCTCCCCACCACCAGCGCCATCATGGCGGACATCCTGGAAGCCGCCCAGGCTATAGTGTTAGGACGCCCCCCCATCCCCTGGCCACCTTTCAACCCCATCCCTATTCGCCCCATTGAAGAGCTGCTCTCTCGCTACTATGTGCGTATGGAGGTGGCCGACCGTCCTGGCGTCCTTGCCCAAATCGCCCGCTGCTTTGGCGACCATCAGGTGAGCATAGCCTCCGTCATCCAGAAAGAGACCAACGAGGAGGCACAAACAGCGGAGATCGTGATCATGACCCATATGGCCCAAGAGGCAGCCGTTCGTGCTACCATCAGCGACGTGGGGCACTTGCCAGTGGTGAAAGAAGTGGGCACCTTCCTCCGCGTGGAGGGATGACATGTCTAGCGCAGACGAAGAACACGAAGCTGTCCCCCTGACTATTCGCCAGTCCCTATCCCAAGTGCTCCACCGTCTCCAGGCCTTGGAAACAGCCCTAGAGGAGCTCAACCACCGGGTGTACTCTTTGTCCTTAAATCTCAATACCCTCGCCAAGCTGGGGGATGAGCTAGCCCAGCTAAGGGCCAACCAGACCTATCTCTCTCAGCGTCAAGATGAGGGCACAACCCTTGTCCACGAGGTCAAGCGCCAACGCCAAGCAGACCTTGACCAGTTCTCACGGACGGCTAGGCAGCTTTCAAGGCAAATTGATGAATTGGAAAAGAGTATGGAGGAGCTGAGGGATAAAATCAGGGCCCAGGAGCAAAGACTGCAGACCGTAGAAGAGCCGCTGCGCCAGCTGGTGGAGGGGATGACCCATTTAGAGGTCCAGCAGGAAGAGACAAAACGCCAGATCCAGCAGCAATCGTCCCGCATAAGCCTTGTAGCTGAACAGGCCCACGTGATCTTGGCCCGGGTGGAGCACCTGGAAGCCATAAACCAGGCCTTACAGCCAAAGGATGACCCCATTGGCGAAAGGATTACCTCCTTAGAGACCTCTCTTAACCACCTGGCCCTGGAGCTGGAGGAAAGGGGACACCAGACAGAGCTGGCCCTAAAGCGATTGCAGGAGGTGGCCAGCCAGCTCTTTGTAGCTAGACAGGAACTCGAGGAGAGGCAAGAAGAGCTGACAGCGAGGCTGGAACGTTTGCGCTATATGTTGGAGCGGCAAAGGCGCCGCCACATGGACATACTGGAACTTGAGGTAAAGGAGCTGCGCGGTGACTTGGACAAGGCCCCTTGAGTCCCACCTAGGAGTACTAAGGCGTTACCGTCCCTTCTTGCCGGTTACGGAGAAAACGCCCATGATCACCTTAGGCGAAGGGGAGACGCCCCTGGTGCTTTCCAGGCGCATCGGCCCTCGCATTGGGTGCCCTCAGCTCTATTTCAAGATGGAGATGTGTAATCCCACCGGTTCCTTCAAAGACCGGGGAATGGTGGTAGCGGTAGCTAAGGCAGTGGAGGAGGGGAGGGAAGCGATCCTTTGCGCCTCTACCGGCAACACTGCCGCCTCGGCTGCCGCTTATGCGGCCCATTGTGCCTTAAAGGCCTACGTTATTGTGCCCCGCAACTTTATAGCCAGAGGGAAGCTTGCCCAGGCCATAGCCCACGGCGCCACCATTGTGGCAGTGGACGGCAATTTCGACGATGCCCTTCGGCTGGCAAGGGAGCTAGCCTCCTGTCATCCCTGGGCCCTGGTAAACTCTGTCAACCCCTACCGTTTAGAAGGGCAGAAGACAGCAGCCTTTGAGATCGTAGACCAGCTGGGAGAGGCCCCAGACATGGTCTTTATACCTGTGGGTAATGCAGGCAACATTAGCGCCTACTGGCAGGGGTTCGTAGAATACCACCGCGCCGGATATGCCCGCCAGCTACCCCGCATGATGGGGGTTCAGGCCGAGGGTGCAGCCCCTATAGTCCGAGGCGAACCCGTCGCCAACCCTCAGACCATCGCCACTGCCATAAGGGTAGGCAACCCCGCATCTTGGCAGCTGGCCCTTAAGGCCAAAGAGGAGTCCAAGGGTGCCATCAACGCCGTAAGCGACCAACAGATCTTAGAGGCCTACGCCCTTCTGGCGAGGGAAGAAGGGATCTTTGCCGAGCCTGCCTCGGCTGCCGCTTTAGCAGGCCTCTTAGAGCTGGCCCAAAAGGAAGACCTCAGCCGGCAAGTAGTGGTATGCATCATCACAGGTAGTGGCCTCAAAGACCCCGATATCGTCCAGTCACTCCCTGCCCGCATCGTAGAAGTAGAAGCCCGAATTGGGGCCATAGAAGAGGCCCTAGGCCTAAGGTAGATACCACCTGATATAATCTCCTCCTAGGAGAGAGGCCTTGAACACCCCACAGACTCGCCCTGTTGACCTGTGGGCTATCGAGAAAGCCGTCCGTGCCATCATTGAGGCCATAGGGGAGAACCCTGATCGCCCTGGTTTGGCCCAGACTCCTCAGCGTATCGCCCGCCTTTACGCGGAGATGTTCTCTGGCCTCCAAGAAGACCCCCTCGCCGTCCTCTCCCCTACCTTCCCCGAAGCCCACGAAGAGATGGTCATATTAAGGCACATCCCCTTCTACTCCATGTGCGAGCACCACTTTCTGCCATTTTTTGGCCACGCCCATGTAGGCTACGTCCCCCGAGGGAGGGTAGTAGGGGCAAGCAAACTGGCGAGGGTAGTGGACGTGCTAGCCCGCAGGCCTCAGCTCCAGGAGCGTCTGACCAGCCAAGTGGCCGATGCCATCATGGAGGCCCTAAAGCCTCATGGCGTTGCCGTAGTGATTGAGGCAGAGCACTTATGCATGGCCATGAGGGGCATAAAAAGGCCTGGATCGGTGCTTGTGACATCAGCGGTAAGGGGAGTGTTCCGCCAGCGAGGGATTACTCGCTCTGAATTCTTGGCCTTGGTGAAAGGTAACAGAACCCAATGAAAGCCGTTCAAACAGGGCATGACCTAGAGAGATGGGCCCCCTCATGGGAGGGCCTAATAAATCGCCATCCCAGGCCTTACATCTTCTACTCCCCTGGCTTTATCAAGGCCTGGCAGGAGGAGCTGGCCCCCTCTGCCCCCCTAACTTTACTGGCAGTCCATAGGGGTGAAGAGGCACTGGCCATCGCGCCTCTTATAGACCAGGGCAGGGAGATGCGTTTGGCCGGCGACCCTCAGGTGTTCGATTACATGGACCTGATAATAGACCCAGCGGCAGAGGAAGAGGCACTAGTCCAGCTTCTTAATACTCTGGTCTCTTTGCCTTGGGAGCAGTTCATCCTGTGGGGCCTGCATGAAGCCTCATATACCCGCCAGGCGTTGCCCCAACTGGCCCCCAAGATGGGGCTTTTATGCCACGAAGAGGTGGAGGCCGTTTGCCCCCAAGTGACCTTACCACCTTCCTGGGAGGAGTATTTGGCAGCCCTCCCCAG
>JAUQPQ010000044.1 GCA_030550295.1 Chloroflexota bacterium | reverse complement strand
CAGGAGCGGCGTACTTTCCCTCCCCCCGAGCAGTTTCGCCAAAAGGCCAACGTATCTGACCCCAAGGTGTACGAGGAAGCCCGTAAGGATGTGGAAGGCTACTGGGCCCAATGGGCAAGGGAGCTCCACTGGTTCCAGCAGTGGAAGCAAGTCTTGGAGTGGAATCCTCCCTGGGCCAAGTGGTTCGTGGATGGAAAGACTAATCTCGCCTACAACTGCTTAGATAGGCATCTGAGCACTCCCCGTGTAAACAAGGCAGCCCTCATCTGGGAAGGGGAGCCTGGCGATACCTGCACCATTACCTACTGGCAGCTCTACCGAGAGGTGTGCCGCTTCGCCAACGTCCTCCGGTCCCTAGGCGTGAAGAAGGGAGACGTTGTCACCATTTACATGCCCATGCTACCCGAGGCGGTAATTGCCATGTTGGCTTGTGCACGCATTGGGGCCCCTCACAGCGTAGTATTCGGCGGCTTCAGCTCTGAGGCCCTAAAGGATCGCATCCAAGATGCCCAGGCCAAGGTCCTGGTGACGGCCGATGGTGGATGGCGTCGGGGACAAGTGGTGCCTCTAAAGCTCAACGCCGATAAGGCCCTAAAGGAGTGTCCCTCCGTAGAGAAAGTAATCGTGGTGAGGCGGACTGGGCAGGATGTGCCCATGACAGATGGGCGTGACCTTTGGTGGCACGAGGTAATGGCTGAGGCCTCTGCCCATTGCCCGGCGGAGGCGGTAGATGCTGAGGACATCCTTTACATCCTGTATACATCGGGCACCACTGGCAAGCCCAAAGGGGTCGTCCACACTACCGGCGGCTACATGGTAGGGATCTACGCCACCACCAAATGGGTCTTCGACCTAAAAGAGGAAGACACTTACTGGTGCACCGCTGATATAGGCTGGGTGACAGGGCACAGCTATGTGGTCTATGGGCCCCTGCTCTGTGGTGCCACCACCCTTATCTACGAGGGAGCTCCAGACTGGCCCCAAAAGGACCGATGGTGGGACATAATTGAGCGTCATCGTATCACCATCCTCTACACAGCCCCCACAGCCATTCGCACCTTCATGCGCTGGGGTGAAGATTGGCCCGCCCGGCATGACCTTTCCAGCCTGCGCCTCCTGGGTACGGTAGGCGAACCCATCAACCCCGAGGCGTGGATGTGGTACTGGCGCAATATAGGGGGAGGGAGATGCCCCATTGTGGACACCTGGTGGCAGACAGAGACGGGGATGATCCTCATAACCCCCCTGCCAGGCATCACCCTCTGCAAGCCGGGCTCAGCTACGCTGCCCTTCCCAGGTATCGAGGCCGAGGTGGTGGACGAGACGGGCCGTCCAGTCCCACCTGGAGGGGGAGGGTACTTGGTCATCACCAGGCCGTGGCCGGCCATGTTGCGCACCATCCTGAACGACCCCCAGCGCTACGTAGACCAGTACTGGAGCCGCTTCTCAGGCCTATACTTCACTGGCGACGGTGCCAAAAGGGACGAAGACGGATATTTCTGGATCATAGGCCGCATCGACGATGTGGTGAATGTGGCTGGTCACCGCATCGGCACCATGGAGGTAGAGAGTGCCCTTGTAGACCACCCCTCGGTAGCGGAAGCAGCGGTCATAGGTCGCACCGACGAAGTAAGGGGCCAAGCCCTGTGGGCCTTCGTCACCCTAAAAGAGAAGGAGAAGGCGACAAGCCAACTGGAGCAGGAGCTAAGGGAGCATGTGGCCAAGAAGATAGGGCCTATCGCTCGTCCCGACCGCGTAATCTTTACGGCTGAGCTGCCCAAGACCCGAAGTGGCAAGATCATGCGTCGCCTCTTGCGCGACATAGCAGAGGGGAGGGCCCTAGGAGACACCACCACCCTGCAAGACCCGGGGGTAATCCAGGAGCTACGCCAAAGATATGAGCACCAAGAAGGGTAGGGTAATGCTCTTGACATAGTCTTGCCCTGAGCCCTGTAATAGGGAGGCACCAAGTCTCCTTTTTGGGCCAGGCCATGGAGGGAAACGGGTTTTGGGAGCTAGAGACGTGGCGAAGTTGGCCGGCTCCATGTCAAGAAGCTTGCCCCATCCATACCGACGCCCGTGGCTATGTAGTCCTCACCGCGTTGGGTCGTTTCCAAGAGGCTCAGCAGGTAGCTCGAGACCATAATCCCCTCTTCCACGTGTGTGGCTGGGTGTGTGATGCCCCCTGTGAGGAGGCATGCACACGGGGCGAGATAGACCGGCCTATAGCCATCCGCCGCATAAAGCGGTTCCTAGCCCAGAACGTCCCGGCGGACGGGGCTCTGACGCCGGCTCCGCCTACAGGTAAACGGGTGGCCATTGTCGGAGGTGGCCCAGCAGGGCTGGCTGCGGCCTTCGAGCTGGCCCTCCTAGGCCACCTGGTAGTCATATATGAGGCTGCCCCTGCTCCTGGCGGCATGGTATTCCTGGGCATACCGCACTTCCGCCTCAGCTCTCAAGTGTTAGAAAAGGATGTGACCCTCCTTCGCTCTCTAGGAGTGGTCTTCCGCACAGGAGTAAAGGTGGGCCATGACATACCCCTAAGGGAGCTAAGGGAAAAGTACGATGCCGTCATAATCGCTGCTGGCTGCCTTAGCCCGGTAACCCTGGACATCCCTGGCGCCGACCTTGAGGGGATATACTATCCCCTCCCATGGCTGGAGGAGGCCAACATGGGGCGCCGCCCCCCTTGTGGCGAAAGGGTAGTGGTGATAGGAGGCGGCTTTACGGCGATGGACGTCTCCCGCACTGCCGTCCGTTTAGGGGCGCACTGGGTAGGCATCTTCTATCGACGTACGCGGCGGGAGATGGAGGTAGACGAGGAGGAGCTAAAGGAGGCCCAGGAGGAGGGGGTGGAGCTGCACTTTTTGGCCTCCCCGGTGCGGTTTTTAGGCCAGGGGAACCGAGTGCGGCAGGTGGAGTTCGTGCGCAACCGTCTCGGGGAGCCTGACGCTTCGGGACGTCCCCGTCCAGTGCCCATCCGGGGCAGCGAGTTCCGGGTTGAGGCCGATACAGTGATCTTGGCCATAGGCCAGAGGCCAGACTTCTCCTGGCTAGACCCCGATGTGGCTGCCAAGGTGGAGGGGGGAAGCCTGCAGGTGGACCCCATTACCCTCATGGTAGAGGGCGAGAAGGGCCTCTTCGCCTGTGGCGATTACGTCATCGGCTCCAGCACCATTGTAGAGGCGATGGCCCAGGGAAGAAGGGCGGCGGCCTCCGTCCATCGCTACTTTGGCCTTCCTCCAAAACCCTTATCGCCCACCACCTTCCCCCTAGCTGGGTTTTTCTACCCCCGTCTCTACGAGGGCCCCACCTTCTCTAGGCCCCAGCCCTCGGCACCTAAGGCACCTGTCGACGTCCGCCTTCAGCGCCTAGACCTAGAGGTAGAACTGGGGTACAGCGAAGAAGAAGTCCGTCTGGAAGCTTCCCGCTGCCTTTATTGTGGCCTTCCTCTCCAGATCAGGCCAGAAGACTGTGTCCTTTGCGACGCCTGTGTCGCGGTATGCCCTGTGGAGTGTATCCGCCTGGCCACTGTAGAGGAAGGCACTATCCGGTGGGCCTCTTCCCCTGCTGAGGCCTCCACCTACCGGATTGACCAGGAAGCGTGCATCCGTTGTGGGCGCTGCCTCAAGGTGTGCCCCACTAGGGCTATCGTGGTGGCCTCTTAGCATACTTTTGCCCTCTTAGCCCTGGCCCCTAAACTTGGGGCAGGAGGTGCGTTATGGACCTGCTTCTAGAGGGAAAGGTGGCCATTATAGCCGGTGGCAGCCGGGGCATAGGGCGGGCTGTAGCTCTCGGGCTGGCAGAGGAGGGCTGTCGCCTCGTCATAGGAGCACGAGACCCCGACCGCCTGGCAGAGACGGCGGCCCAAATATCAGCTCTTGGTGGCCAAGTCGTCACCGTTCCTGGTGACCTCTCCCGCCCTGAGGCCTGTAGTCGCCTAGTGGATGCTGCCCTGGAGGCCTACGGCAGGGTAGACATCTTGGTCAATAGCGTCCATGCGTCCCTCCCTGGCGAAGGGGAGGAAGTGTGGCGAAGGGGCCTAGAGCTTTTGCTGATGGTTCCCTTACGTTTGATAGAGCTGGTGGTGCCGCCCATGAGGGAAGCTGGAGGAGGGGTCATAATTAACCTGGCCTCCATATGGGGTAGGGAGGCGGGTGGCTACCCTGCCTACAATGCGGCCAAGGCTGCCCTTATCTCCTCCACCAAGGCCTTGGCTACGTCCCTTGCCTCGGACGGCATACGGGTGGTAGCGGTGGCCCCTGGCTCCATCGCTCACCCTGGAGGCACTTGGTGGCGTAGGCAACTGGAAGACCCGTTGGGCATGGCTCGCTTCGTCCGCGAGTCTATCCCATGGGGCCGGTTCGGGACGGCGGAAGAGGTGGCCAACGTCGTAGTCTTTCTCTGTTCCCCCAGGGCGGCCTGGGTTACTGGGGCATGCATTGTGGTGGACGGCTGCCAGAGTAGAAGCAACATCTGAGCCTAGATATGGCTCAGGGCGCCGCCATCTACCCAGATGACGTGGCCTGTGATGAACCCTGCTGCCTCCGATGCCAGGTATACCGCTGGGCCCACCACCTCCTGAGGCTTAGCTAGCCGCTTGTAGGGCAAGTAACGTTCTAGGGCGGCTTTGGCTTCGGGGCTTTGGGCTAGGCCCTCCCCCTCTATCCATCCGCATCCCAGGGCATTTACGGTGATCCCCCTGCGTGCCCACTCCAGCGCCAGGGCCCGGGTGAGGTTGAGGACAGCAGCCTTAGCCGCACAGTAGGCAGAGGCGTTGGCGAGGCCCCGCTCAGCCTCCAGGGGCACCACGTTGATGATGCGACCATACCCCTGAGCTAGCATAGGGCGGGAGGCTGCCCTTATGGCCAAGTAGACGGCCTCGACGTTGTCGGCTAGGACGCGGCGCAGATAGTGCGGTTCTGTCTCCTCTAGGGGAAGGGCCAAGGGAAGATCATGGGCATTGACCAAGATGTGGAGGCCACCCAGCTCGGCCATCACCTTGTCCACTAGGGCCTCTAACTCATGGGCCTCGGTGGCAGTCACGGCGGCCCCTAGGGAACGGCGTCCTAGCGCCCATACCTCGTTGGCACACGACTGGGCTGCCACCTCTAGGGAGGGGCGGGTAGCGCAGCAGGCGACATCTGCTCCTGCCTCGGCCATGGCTACGGCCAAGGCCCTCCCCACCCCGTTCTCTACTCCCATCACTAAGGCCACCTTTCCTTTTAGGCTCACGTCCATCTTATCCCTCCGCAAGGGGTATGCGAGGTGCCAGTCCTGTAGGTGCCTGGCCCCCTGCCAGGCCACCACCATCTAAGATGATGATGGCCCCATTCATGTGGTCGGCCAGGGCTGAGGCCAGAAGGACACACGCTGGCCCCAGCTCTTCGTCTTTCCCTACGCGGCCTACAGGGATGAACTGCCCTCCTCGCAAGTACCTGATGACCGCCTCGTTCTCGTGGGGGAAGAAACCTGGCACTATGCAGTTGGCCTGGATGTTGTGTTGGGCGTAGGTAAGGGCCAGAGAGCGGGTGAAGTTTATGACTGCTGCCTTGGCCGAGCAATAGATGAAGTTGTTCCTTCCCCCCCGTAGACCGTATCCCGAGGAGACGTTGATGATCTTGCCGCCTCCTTGACGCACCATGTGGGGTATCGCCGCCCGACAGCAGTAGAAGACGCTGGAAAGGTTAGTATCTATGCCCAGCCGCCATTCCTCGTCCGTGATCTGTTCTACCGGTTTGTCGTACCCTGGGGTGGCGCCACCGGCATTGTTAACGAGGATGTCGATGCGCCCCATTTGCTCAACGGTGGTATCTATGAGCCGGGTGCACTGTTGGGGGTTGGTGACATCGGTAGGGATGGCGAGGGATCGCCTTCCTAGCTGCCTTATCTGATGGGCAGTAGCCTCTATCTGCTCGCGGGAGCGGGCGGCGCATACCACGTTGGCCCCCGCCTCAGCTAGGGCAAGGGCCATGGCCCTACCCAAACCCCTTCCTGCCCCCGTCACCACTGCCACCTTGCCGTCTAACCCGAGCTTCTCCAGCACAGACATGGGTCACACCTCCTTTCTTGGCCGATCGCCGAATTTGGCATCGCGCCACTCCAGGGCTGCTTTGAGCCCTTGCTCCTTAGCAATGCGATAGAACTCCCGAACCACAGGCGACTGGCGGGCGATGGCATCCCTTTCTGCCGCCAGCCTCTGCATGGTGCGAGCCCCCATCAGCTCCAAGGCCAGATTGACGATGCGCTTATTAGCTGCCAGAAGGTCGACATCGATATAGGCCATACGGTCGGCCAAGGCTTCCACCTCCGACTCCAGTTGATCGGGAGGGACAGCCCTCAGTACCAGACCTATCTTTTCCGCCTCCTCCCCGCTGATGGTGTCGCCGGTGAGGAGCAGGCGTTTGGCCCACTGGGGACCTACCAGATATGTCCACATGTGGTTAACGGGCGAGCCCATCCCCCTTACAGGCGGATAGCCAAAGAGGGCATCCTTGCTGCAGATGACGATGTCGCACAGCAGGGCCAAATCGGTGCCCCCGGCCAAACAGTACCCATGAACCTGGGCGATGGTGGGCTTATGCATTTCCCATAGGGCCATGCGCAACTCTAGGCCCCTTTCCAAAAACCATATGTCCCGCTCCATGGATGGCCCAGGGGCATGGCTCCGCTCCCCCGAAGGAGGAGTAATGTCGTAGCCCGAGGAGAAGGCCCTTCCTGCCCCCTTGATGATCACCACGTGCACCTCTGGGTCCCTGTCGGCTTCCCATAGGGCTTGGTTTAGCTCTTGCATCATTTGCCACGAGATGGCGTTGAGCTTCTCAGGACGGTTAAGGGTGATACGGGCCCGTCCTCGCTCTTTCTCATAGATGATGGTCTCATAGGTCATAGGTCCCCTCCTTTTTCTGTTCGTATCAAGCTAAGAAGGGCCTCTTGGGCCTTCTGTAAGTTCTCAACCGTCAGTACGGGGCATTGGCGGGTACCAGCGGCGACATGGGACAAACGTGGCGACACGCCTATAATTGCTCCCTGGCCCCAACGCTGTATCTCTTTGGCCCCATAAAGGGCCAGAAGGGCAAAGGCCTTAGAGGGCGAGCTGTCACGAGGGTGAGGGGAGTAAACGATGAGGTGGAGCCCGTTCAAGGCCTTGGCTACCTGGCGCAGGGTCACCTGCACCGCCTTCTCGTTATGGGGGTCCAGGACCTGGGCCAGGGGGCGCGGCAGACCCTCCCGGGCCAGAAGGCGAGCGAGCCTCTGGGCCTGGTAAACGTCTTCCCCTCGCGGTAGGCTGGTGGCCAAGGCTAGGGCCATGCCCCAAGATGCAAGCACTCGTGCTGCTTCCTCTCCCGTTTCTGTTTCTGCCCCTACTATCAACGCCCCTTTCCCCTGCCACTCCTTCAAGCGTCATCCCCCCCACTAGCTAGAGAACGAGAGGCGGCCGAGATGCCTGCTCCTGGCGGGCAGGGGAAGCCTTGTCGGCGCAGTTCTTCTTCTAGGCCGTGGAGAAGGGCCAAGACGTTTTGGGGCTGGCTGGAATATCCCATAAGCCCTATGCGCCATACTCTGCCCTGCAATGGGCCAAAGCCGGCGCCAATCTCGATGTTGTGGCGCTCCAATAGCCCATTGCGCACCTGTGCCTCGTCGATCCCCTCGGGGACGCATACGGTAGTGATGGGTGGTGCCCGGTGTTCCTCCCTCTCCACGTGGAGCCGGAGGCCCATGGCCTCAAGGCCTGCCCACAGGGCCCGGGCATGGCGCCGGTGGCGACGCCACCGCTCCTCTAGCCCCTCCTCCAAGATCAGACGAAGGGCCTCCCGTAAGGCGTACAGCATAGTCATAGGCGGTGTGTGGTGGTAGCGTCGTGGCTGCCCGTAGTACTGGCGTATTAGGGTCACGTCTACGTACCAGCTGCGGCAAGGTTCACGCCTCTTTAGCACCAACTCCATCGCCCGCGGGCCCAAGGTAAGGGGGGCTAACCCTGGAGGGGCCGATAGGCACTTTTGGGTGGCACTATACACTACGTCTAGGCCCCAAGCGTCCACCTCCAAGGGGCATCCGGCAAGGGACGTGACCGCGTCCACGATGAGAAGGGCCCCATATTGGTGGGCTAGCTCCACCACCGGTAGCAACGGCTGGAGGACCCCTGTAGAAGTCTCGGCGTGGACGATGCAGACAGCCTTGGTCTCAGGATGGCGGCGCAGAGCATCTTCCAGCTGCTCCGGCTCGACGATCTGGCCCCAGGGTGCCTCCACCGTCACCACGGTGGCCCCACAGCGGCGGGCCATGTCTGCCATGCGGAGGCCGAAGAATCCGTTGATGGCCACGATCACCGTGTCGCCCTCTTCCACTGTGTTGTAGATTGCTGCTTCCATCCCCAGGGATCCCGTTCCGGAAATGGGTATGGTCAGCTCGTTAGTGGTGCGGAACACCGCCCTTAAGGGCTCTTGCGTCTCTTCCAAGAGCCTTAAAAACTGGGGGTCCAAGTAGCCTATGACAGGCGACATCATGGCCTTATACACCCTGGGGTCCACGTTGGAGGGCCCCGGCCCCAGCAAGAGGCGATGAGGAACGATAAGCTCCTCCAAAGTCATCATCCCCCCTGCCAGTGCAGAATGGGCCTGCGGGCGGCAGTAGCCTCGTCCAGGCGGGCCAGGGGGGTGGTATGGGGTGCTTCCCTCACCACCTCAGGGCACTCCTCTGCCTCACGGGCGATGGCCAGCATCGCTTCGCAGAAGGCGTCCAGGTTCTCCTTAGATTCCGTTTCTGTCGGCTCTATCATGAGGGCCTCGGGGACGGTGAGGGGGAAATACATGGTGGGGGGATGGAAGCCATAATCGATAAGCCTCTTGGCGATGTCTAGGGCCTTTACCCCCTTAGCCTTCTGTCTTACCGTTGAGAATACCACCTCGTGGAGGCAGGGGCGGTCGTAAGGGAGATGGTAGGCTCCCTTTAGGCGAGTGCGCACGTAATTAGCGTTGACCACCGCATGTGTTGACACCGCCTTGAGGCCCTCTTCCCCCAGGGCCCTTATGTAGGCATAGGCCCTTACCAGCACGGTGAAATGGCCCCAAAAGGCGAGTAGCCGCCCGATGCTCCTTGGGGGCGACGTGAGGCGGAACCCTTCATCTGTTTGCTCTACCACAGGGGTGGGCAGGTAGGGTGCTAGGTGAGACTTGCAACATACTGGCCCTGCCCCAGGGCCACCTCCACCGTGGGGGGCAGCAAAGGTCTTGTGCAAGTTCAGGTGCACCACGTCGAACCCCATGTCGCCGAAGCGGGCCCGCCCCAAAAAGGCGTTCTGGTTGGCACCGTCCCCATACAGGAGGGCACCTGCCTCGTGCACCATTTGGGCTATCTGCTGGATGTTGGGCTCGAACAGGCCCAAGGTGGAGGGGATGGTCAGCATCACCGCTGCCACCTGTGGCCCCAACGTCTCCCTGAGGGCTTCTAAGTCTACGTTTCCTTGGGCGTTGGATGGTATAGTCACCACCTGGAAGCCGGCCATGGCGGCGCTTGCTGGGTTGGTCCCATGGGCCGAGTCGGGCACCAAGACCACATTCCGTTGCGACTGGCCGTGGTCCCGCAGGAAGGCCTTTATCATAAGCATTCCTGCCAGCTCTCCCTGGGCCCCCGCCGCTGGCGCCAAGCTGGAAGAGTCCATTCCGGTGATGCGACACAGTAGCTCCTGCAGATGGAACATCAGGTACAGCGCCCCTTGGATCGTATGTCGCTGCTGAAGTGGATGCACGTGGGCGAAACCAGGTAGAGAGGCTACCTCTTCGTTCACTTTGGGGTTGTATTTCATGGTGCACGAGCCCAAAGGATAGAACCCACTGTCCACCGAATAGTTGAGGCGGGAGAGGGACAGGAAGTAGCGCACTACCTCGTTTTGGGAGAGCTCAGGAAGGCGCAGGGAAGTACGCAGGAGGTGGGAAGGAGGGGGAGGGGCCTCTGGGACGTCCAGGGGAGGCAAGTCTAGGGCCCTTCTCCCCGGCCGTGACATGTCCATAGAGAGGCGTTCGCCTGTCTGGGCCTCTTTAGGGTCTGGGCGTCCTATGGCAAACCTCATCCCCTCACCTCGGCGAGAGGGAAGCCAAGGCCCCCACCAGAAGGTCCATCTCTTCTCGTGTGGTCACCTCGGTTACGCACAGAAGGAGCCCTCTTTCTACGCGTGACGAGACGTCTAGGCCTCCTACTATACCCCGCTCCAGGAGGATGGCGTTCACCTCCTGAGGGGGCCGTGGGCATTCCACCACGAACTCCTTGAAGAAGACGCCCCGCAAGGGCAGACGGTATCCAGGAAGGCTAGCGAGGCGCTGGGCAAGGTAATGGGCCTTGTGATAACACATTTGGGCTATTCTTCGCAGGCCGTGAGGGCCGAGGGTGGTCAGGTACACGGTGGCAGCCAGCGCTACCAACTGCTGGCTGGTGCAGATATTAGAGGTGGCCCGCTCCCTCCGTATGTGCTGCTCTCGCGTCTGGAGGGTGAGGACGTAGCCTGTCCGTCCATAGCGGTCGGTGGTGCGCCCTACGATACGGCCCGGCATCTGACGTAGGAACTCCCTACGGGAGGCAAACAGCCCTAGATATGGCCCTCCGAAGGAGAGGGGCCATCCCAGAGATTGTCCCTCGGCCGTGGCCACGTCGGCGTCATATTCACCCGGAGGGCGGAAGAGGCCCAGGGAGATAGGATCAGTGCTTGTCACCAGGAGGGCCCCCACTCGGTGGGCAGCTTGCGCCATGGCCTCCATGTCTTCCAAGTAGCCGAAAAAGTTGGGGCTCTGGACGGCCAAGCAGGCATAGCTTTCATCTAACTCCCATATCTGCTGGGGGGGCAGGATCTCTACCTGCAGCCCGCGGCCCATGGCGTAAGTGCGCACTACATCCACGTAGTGGGGATGGATGGTATCCACTAAGGCTATGTGCCGCCGGCCGGTGACTAAGCTGGCCATGAGACATCCCTCGGCCAAAGCGCTAGCGCCGTCATACATGCCGGCGTTGGCCACCTCCATGCCCAGCAGCTCACACACCAGGGTCTGGAACTCGAACATGGTCTGTAGTGTCCCCTGGCTTATCTCAGCCTGGTATGGGGTGTAGGCAGTATAGAACTCGGGCCTAGAGATGACTGCCCTGACCGTAGAGGGGATGTAATGTCGGTAGGCGCCCCCGCCCAAGAAGCATGGCGTATTGGGGCCAGGGGCCAGGTTCTGGGTGGCCAGAGACGTCAGCTCCCTTACTAGCTCCTGTTCCGAAAGGGGAGGTGGCAGCCCTAGAGAGTCCACCCGCAGGTGGGGTGGGATATCAGCAAACAGCTCTTCTACATCTTCAACGCCTATGGTGGCCAACATGGCCTTTACGTCTTCTGGGGTGTTGGGCAGGTAGGGGTGAGGAGGGGAATTCTCCATCTCAGGCGTCTGCTCCTTGGGCGATGTAGTCGTCATACTGCTGGGCGGTGAGCAGATTGGCCAATTCGGCCCTATCGGCCAGGCGGATGCGGATCATCCAGCCTCTGCCGTAGGGGTCTTGGTTGACTAGCTCTGGCCGCTCCTCCAGCTCGCCGTTCACCTCTACCACTTCCCCGCTTACCGGTGCGTAAAGGTCGGCTACGGCCTTGACCGACTCTATCTCGCCAAAAGGCTCCATCTGGCGGACTTGTTGCCCTACAGGCGGCAGCTTTACATACACGATGTCGCCCAGCTGGTCTTGGGCGTAGTCGGTGATGCCCACAGTGCCCACGGTGTCTTCCATCTGCACCCATTCGTGCTCCTTGGTGTAGAGACGGTCTGCAGGGCTGGGCACCTCGCACCTCCTAACGGGATGGTCGGTAGAAGGGGCGGCGCACCACCTGCACCGGTAGCGGCTCGCCCCTTACGTCCACTATAAGGCGCATCCCTTCCTGGGCCAAGGACGGAGGGAGGAAGGCCATCCCAATGCTTGTCTTAAGGGTGGGGGAGTAGCCACCGCTTGTTATCTTGCCCACCTCGCGCCCTTCATGTAAGACAGGGTACCCAGGACGCATGATCCCCCTTCCTTCGGCTTGCAGACAGGCCCAGAGGCGACTAGGCTCTGAAACCATAACCTTCGCTATCGCCTCCCTGCCTATGAAGGGGAATCCGTCGTCAAGGGAGACGGCGAAGGTGAGGCCTAGTTCCACCGGGTTCACGTCTTCCGAGATGTCTTGGCCATAGAGGGGTAGGGCTGCCTCCAGCCGTAGTGTATCTCTCGCCCCAAGGCCACAGGGGACAGCCC
>JAUQPQ010000043.1 GCA_030550295.1 Chloroflexota bacterium | reverse complement strand
ACTTGAGGTTGCCTATGCCTGGTATGAACCAGGTGCCTTCGGGCCAATCAGAGGGGAAGGGCCTGAAGACGGCGATGTCGGCCTTGCCGTCGCCGTTGTAGTCGGCGGGGACGGGGATATCGCCTGGGAGGCCGAACTTGAAGATCTGGCCGTTTTGGAAGAGCCAGAGGCCCTGGGATGGCCTGAAGACGGCGATGTCAGTCTTGCCGTCGCCGTTGTAGTCGGCGGGGACGGGGATATCGCCTTGGAAGCCGAAGTTTTTGAGCTGGTCAGGGATAAAGGGGTAGAACCACCGGGGCTGGCCATCGGAGAAGAGCTGGACCTCCAGCTCCACCGTTATGGACCGAGACTTGGTGACACCGTACAACGTCTGGAAAGTGATGGTGGCTTGGTAGGTGCCAGGCCTAAGCCCTTCGCCAGTAGCCAAAATGCACAACTCCGATGCCTTGGCACCCCAATTGGCGCCCAAGGCTACACCCTGGTAGCGCACCTCATCGGTACATTGGCCACTTACGCGGCGCACCACACTGAGCCAGGGAGCATCCCAGGATGCTAGCCAGACGAGGAGTCCTGTGCCGCTGTTCTCCAAGGTGATGGGGGCCGTTGCCCGCGTCTGCCAGCCCCGCACTAGCATGGGGATTACGGTCTTATCTATGCGCATGTCGGGCAGGCCGATCAGCTGCTGCCTACTAGATGAAGGCGGGGGCGTGGGTGTGGGTGTAGGCATAGGTGTGGGTGTAGGCGTAGGTGTAGGTGTAGGCGTAGGTGTAGGTGTAGGCGTAGGTGTAGGTGTAGGCGTAGGTGTAGGTGTAGAGGTGGGTGTGGGTGTAGGAGTTCTTGTAGGTGTAGGGGTAGGAGTGGGGGGGACTGTCCCAGGAGTCGGGATATCCATAGGTGCACAGTTGGACGAAACGGAGCACTGGTGCCATGCCTCAAGACTAAAAGCTGGGCTGTTGTAATCGGGCAGGGTTACACGGGCTGGGTCCCAGAGCCTCTTTCCCCCTTCTATTGGTGGGTTGCGTATGCAGCCTATGACCAGCTCCTGATAAGGGTACTGGGACCTGCTCTGGGTGCCATCGCACCGGTAGGGTGGACGCAAGCGGTCGAAGGCGGGGTTGTTAGGGTGATTGACGTAGGCGAAGCCGTTATAGCTCCAGATGGCATAGTACCAGTTCTCGATGACGCGGGGGTCACGGTTGCCTACCAGGGGCCGCACCTCGGGGGCCAGGTTCCACTTGAGGGCCAGCAGCCGGGCGCCCTCAGCGATATTGAAAGCGAAATGCCCACCTATCATGGCCTGTCTCAAAGTGGGCCTGCCAGTGGTGTTCTGCATACCCGTGGTGATCTGCATGATGCCGTAGCCGCAGTCGTGGGAGACCAATGCTGGCCCTACCTGCCCATAGTTCACCGAGGAGTCGGCCTGCCAAAGGTGGCTCTCTATCCAGGCGATGGCCTTGAGGATTACAGGGGGGATATAGGGGCTGGTGGTAACGCTGGAACCATAGGTGCGTGGCCCCGTCTCCAAGGGGGGCAAAGCGAAATCGGGTATGTCGGGGAACAGGGCGTTAAATCCGGCCAGCTCCAACGCCTGCAGGTACTGGTGGGGCCAATTGGCCGCCTCATAGGCGTCAAACTTGAAGGCCCCGTGGGTGCTCCCTGTCCCCGTGCACAGATGGTCGGCGCGGGCCCCTCTCGCCTGGGTTAAGGCCCAGAGGGCCCCAGCAGCCAAGAAGGCCAGTAGGAGCCGCCACCGCACCTCCTATCCCCCTACCCACCCTAGAAAGGCCATACCTTTGCCTTCCATGGCGGCTATGACCTCCCCTTCCCTAGTGATCACTGCTATCTCTGGCTCCTCTTGTACGGGATAGGCAGAGTAGTGGGCAGCTAACAGTACCTCCCCCTGAGGCGACCAGGCGAGAGGGGCGTAAAAACCTTTCTCAGGGGCCGGCAGCTCTAGGTAGCCTTGTCGATCTGCCAGAATAAGGCCCTTGGGCCCATGGCGAGGGGCAAGGCCCAACGCCACTACATCGCCCCGGGGGCTAGCTAAAGGCCTAAATATGGGCCCATCTCCACGGGGGAGGGCCAACTCCTCCCAGCTCCCCTCCTCCAAGTCTATCAGCCAGACGTGCCATCCTGTGGAATCCTCCACTGTGACGGCGGCCTGCCTACCCCCAGGAAGGAGCGACCAATCATATGTGGCCATAACAGGCAGGTTGACCACCTCCCTTGTCTCACCATCTGCGCCCATGGCTAGGAGGCGGGTGCCCTGGGCCAAGTAGACAGTGGCGCCGCCTCCCCTAACGCCTATGGGGGAGGCCCTGGCTATCTGCCCTAGCTCTTTGGCCCACCCCTCCCATACCGAAGCGACCCAGATACTCACCTGGTCGGCCTCGTCCACTGAGCGAAAGGCGACGAAGGCAGAATCGGAACTCCAGATGGGTGAAAGGTGGCCGTCCGCTCTTTGGGCAAGGCGCCGCCGCTCCCCATTAAAGGTGGAGACCACCCATACCTCTGCCGATCGGGATATCTCCTTTTGGGGATATGGCGTTTCTGGCGGCAGGGCAACATAGGCGACCCATCTTCCATCTGGGGAAAGGGAGGCCCTTATCCCCCACCCAGAAGGGTGTTCTACCTGTGCCAGGGCCGTGCCCTCCCGTGGGTTAGAGGCCGGGGCGAGCCAGATGGTGTCAGCCTTCGCCCCGAACTGGACGTAGGCCAAACGATATTGCGTCCAGCCCCCTTGGGAGGGGGGCAGCCCCTCTCTCTGGGCCACCTGGAAGCAGCCAGTGGCGAGCAACACCCATCCCACTGCCGCCCCCACCAGCCTTCCCCAAAGGCCCCACCTCTGGAGCGATTCCCTTGGCAATCTCACGAGGGTTAGGCTACCTTCTAGCGCGGTTGGTCTGTCAAGGGAGATCTTGACCCTTTATCGGCGCTGGCGGTATCTCGGGGGGGGCCGAGTCCACGCCCACCTGCGAACCCAGGAGGGCATCGTGGTACATTTGGGTGACCACCTCGGGAGGCCCTTCCGCCCTGATACGTCCCCTATCTAGCCAGATAACTCGGTGGCAGAACTGGCGCACCAAGTCTAGAGAGTGGCTTACCAACACAATGGTGGTACCCTGCTCCTGGAATTGGCACATCCTCTTTAGGCATTTCTCCTGGAAAGCCAAATCACCTACTGCCAGCACTTCGTCCACCAGCAGAATATCGGGGTCGCAGTGGACGGCTACGGAGAAGCCCAGCCGTACATACATTCCTGAGGAGTAGCGCTTAACGGGTATGTCTATGAAGTCCCAAAGCTCGGCGAAGGAGACGATATCGTCGAACCGCTCCTTTATCTGCCGGTTAGACATGCCCAAGATGGAGGCGTTCATGTAGACGTTCTCTCGCCCGCTCAGATCTGGGTGGAAGCCTGCTCCCAGCTCGATGAGGGGCGAGACCCTGCCATTGACCCATACTTCGCCGCCGGTGGGGTAAGTCACCCCAGCTATGAGCTTGAGGATGGTGCTCTTGCCGCTGCCGTTGCGCCCTATAATGCCCAGCGTCTCCCCCTGACGTACCGTGAAGGTGACGCCCTGGAGGGCATAAAAGGGCTCCCAGAAGGACTGGCCTGCCAGCAGGGCCGCTACCAGCTCCCGCAGGGTTCTACCCTGCTGGCGCCAGTACCTCTTGGTTACGTTGGTGAACCTTATGGCCTCAGATGCTGTCTGCAAAGCCAGGCTCCATCCGCTTGAACAGATAATACCCCACCACAAAGGTCACTATCGAGATGCCCAACCCCATAAGAAGCCGTTCCAGGCCAGGGCTTATACCCTGCAAGACCACCCGACGATAGGCCTCAATGAACAGGGAAGGAGGGTTTATATCGAACAGCCACTCGTAACGAGGGGGCACCATGTCTAAGGGGTAAAGCACCGGCGTCAGGTAGAACCAAAGGGCTAACGCTACCCCCACCAGAAAGCTCACGTCGTGAAAGTATAGGTTTAGGGCCGAGAGGGGAAGGGCCAGCCCCACCGTAAAGAGGAGCTGGATGAAAAATAACAGGGGCACCCATACCGCCGTCCAGGCCGGGGGATGGCCAAAGTACACCATAAGGCCCGCCAATATGAGGAGCCCAATGGCCAAGTCCACCACCTTGGTGAGGATGGCCGCTATGGGCAGGATCTCCCGCGGAAAGTTCACCTTCGTCACCAGGCTCGAAGCCCCTACCACGCTGCCCGTAGCCGAGGAGATGGCGGCGGCGAAGAAGTTCCAGGGCACTAGGCCCATGAGGAGGAAAAGGGAATAGGGTACCCCAGGCGCCTGGATCCGCACCAGGTGGGAGAAGACGAAGGTGAGGATGAGCATCTGGCTCAGGGGATTGACCACCGCCCACGAGTATCCCAGAAGGGACTGCTTGTACTGGCCCCGTAGGTGCCGGATGGTCATGTGCCACAGGAGCTCCCGGCGGGACCATAGTTCCCACCAGGTCATAAGTAAAGTTGCTGGACCTAGGCCTTTGTGGGCGCCCAGGTAACTACGTGCCGATGCCTGGGCCATGGCTGTGGCACTCTATAGCGCCTAGGACCGCAGCCGTGGGCTATAAGAAGACCCGTTAGTTATAGGCTCTTCCAGGAAGAGGTCTCCGTTGCGGATCTTAATGTTGAAGCCGCAACCGGGATTGGTGCATACCCAGGCCTTAAAGTATACAGCGGCCCCTTGACCGCCATAATCGGATAAGGGCACCAGGTCGCCAACGCTACATTTCTGACACTTGGGGAAATTCATCACCACAACCACGGCAACCCTCCATCTTGAAGTTAGGCCCTCAGCTCAGGACTAACTTATACCACAGAACCGGCCCTTGGGCAACTAAATCAAATTATTGTAAAGTTATGTTACTAAGCTGGCCTGGAGACAGGGTTTTGTCCTGCCCCTCTCTTTACCAGCCAATATTCCAGGCTATCGGCTAGGGCCAACCAAGAGGCCTCGATGATGTCAGTGGATGCGCCCACCGTGGTCCAGTGCTCTTGGCCGTCAGTGGACTCGATGAGGACGCGGACGGAGGCGGCGGTGCCGTGGCCTGGGTCTATGATGCGGACCTTATAGTCCACCAGGCGCACGGCCTCAAGGCTGGGGTAGAACTGAACGAGGGCCCTGCGCACTGCTGTGTCTAGGGCGTTGACGGGTCCGTTCCCTTCAGCAGCAGTGTGGATGATCTCGTCCCCCACCCTTACCTTTACTACGGCCTCTGAAAGCATGTCCCTATCCCCCTGGCCAGGGTGGCGACGCTCCACCACCATGAAGTCCACCAGCTCAAAGGGCGGCTCATAGTTGGGGTGATGGCGGCGGGCCAGAAGCTCTAGGGAGGCCTCGGCCCCTTCGTACTGGTAGCCCCGGCTCTCCATAATCTTCACCTTCTCCAGGAGGTGGCGTGCCTCCTCCCGGTCCACCTCTAGGCCCTGCTCCCGTAGCTTGGTGAGCAGGCCGTGGCTCCCTGACAGCTCAGAGACTAAAAAGCGGGTCTCGTTCCCCACCAAGGCGGGATCGATGTGCTGGTAAGACCAAGGGGCCTTGGCCACACCGGCAGCGTGTAGCCCGGCCTTGTGGGCGAAGGCAGCCGAGCCCACATACGGTTGTCGGGGGTTGGGGGGGAGGTTGGCCACCTCAGAGACGAAACGGGAGACCTCGGTGAGCATGCGCAGCTGCTCATCAGTGACTAGGCGAATGCCCATCTTGAGTTGAAGGTTGGCGATGAGGCTGATCATGTTGGCGTTGCCACACATGTCTCCGTAGCCATTGATGGCCCCCTGGACGTGGAGGGCCCCTGCTTCTACCGCTGCCAGGGTATTGGCTACGGCCAAATCGGCGCCGTTGTGGGCGTGGATCCCTACAGGCACCCCCACCGTCTCCACCGTGTCCTTTACCACCTTGTACACCTGGGAGGTGATGGTGCCGCCGTTGGTATCGCACAGGACTACGCAATCGGCCCCTGCCTTGGCGGCGGCCATAAGGCACTGGAGGGCATAGTGGCGGTCATAGAAATAGCCGTCGAAATAGTGTTCGGCGTCAAAGAAGACGGTGAGGCCATGGGACTTAAGGAAGCGGACGGAGTCGGCGATCATGGCCAGGTTTTCTTCTGGGGTGGTCTCCAGGATGTCGGTGACGTGACGGAGGTGGGCTTTCCCCACGATGGTCACCACTGGGGTGCCGGCATCGATGAGGGCGCGCAGGTTAGGGTCCTGGTCCGCTTTGGTGCCAGCGCGGCGTGTGGAACCGAAGGCGGCCAACTTGGCGTTGTTTAGCTTTAGGGAACGGGCCCGTACGAAGAACTCGGCGTCCTTGGGGTTAGAGCCGGGCCATCCACCCTCAATGTAATGTACGCCTAGCTCGTCCAGCTTGCGGGCGATCTTGAGCTTATCTTCAACAGATAGGCTTATCCCCTCCATCTGGGTGCCGTCGCGCAAAGTGGTGTCGTAAAGTTCTACCTTTGCCATCTCTATCAGCAACCCCCCTTATCCTCTGGCCATCCCTGCCTTCAGAGGTCTATCTTCGTACTGCATTATCTGTTGGGCTATTCGATCTCCCAGTTCGTGGGTCTTTACTGGCTTTCTGCCCTCCTGGGCGATCTCTGGGGTGCGGTAGCCCGAGGCGAGCACCCTCTCTACGGCTTCTTCCACCGCCTGGGCCTCGGTGGCTAGAGCCAGGGAGTGACGGAGCATAAGGGCCACTGAAAGGATCATGGCCACTGGGTTAGCTATCCCCTGGCCAGCGATGTCAGGTGCTGAGCCATGGACAGGCTCGTAGAGGCCCAGGCCGGTGCCGTCCCGCCTCCGGCGCCCCAGGCTGGCGGATGGTAGCATGCCTAGCCCTCCGGCCAGCATGGCGGCCTCATCAGTAAGGATGTCGCCGAACATGTTCTCGGTAACGATGACGTCGAAGTCCTTGGGGCGGCGTAAAAGGTGCATGGCGCAGGCATCCACTAGCATGTGTCTCAGCTCTACATCGGGGAATTCCTGGGCCATCTCTATGGCGATGGCGCGCCACAGACGGGACGATTCTAAGATATTGGCCTTGTCTACGCTGGTGAGGCGGTGGCGGCGGGCCCGGGCCAACTCGAAGGCCACTCTCAGGACGCGCCTGATCTCCCCTTCAGAGTAGCGGAGGGTGTCTACGGCCTGGCGGCCACGGCGGCTTCGCCACTGACGTTGGGGCCGGCCAAAGTAAAGGCCCCCTGTCAGCTCCCGCACCACTACTAAGTCTACTCCCTCTATCACCTCAGGTCGCAGAGGGGAGGAGTCTATTAGGAAGGGGTAAACCTTCACAGGGCGCAGGTTGGCGAAGAGACCCAGCCCCTTGCGCAGGGCTAAAAGCCCCTGCTCTGGGCGGACGGGCAAGGAGGGGTCGTCCCAGCGGGGGCCACCGACGGCGGCCAAAAGGACGGCGTGCGCCCTTCGGCATCTCTCTAAGGTCTCGGGACGGATGGCCACCCCATAACGGTCTATGCATGCCCCACCTACTAGGTCTTCCTCCACCTGGAAGTGGTGGCCGAAGCGCCTCTCTACCGCCTGCAAGGCCTTTAGCCCCTCGGCCATCACCTCGGGGCCGATGCCGTCACCGGGCAGCGCCACGATGCGATATGTGCCCATTAGCCTTCACCTTTAGCGTTTTCCAGGTCTTGCTCTTCTCTCCCTCTCGTTGTTTTGGGCTCCGCCACGGGGCCCTAACCTTCTCTTCAGCATCCTGGCTGGCCGTAGCGCCCGCAGCAGGTGCGTGGCGGCCAGGCGATGCGGCGCCCCAGGTTCCTGAGGCCTGTTGCCAGGCGCTGGCGCCAGGGGAGGCGTGCATGTAGCCAATTACTTAGAAAGTGGGCCAGGCTGGGGCGCTCTCGTTTCCTAGTCATGTTTTACCGTCACCATGCGGTCGCGGGCCAGCTCCCCAAATACAGCGCGGAAGCTGATAAGGCCGCCGGCGGTACACAGGAGCAGAAGGGGCCAGGCCCGCGGCCTCTTGAGAATCTCTAGGCCAACGTTGGCCAAAGAGGCCACCGTGGCTATCGCTCCTGGCAGGAACCAAAGGGTGGCAAAAGTTAGAGAGGCAAGGCGGAAGGGAGTGCTTTTGATGCCCATCCCCCGTTCTCCTACTAGGAGCCAAAGGGCAGACACAAGGCCTAAGAGCCCCAGTACCCTTTCGGCCACGTGGGCTTCGTGGGCCTTCCAGAGGGTGAGGAAGGAGTTGAGGAGGACCATTACTGTGTTGCGTCCTGGTATCTCCTCCCTCTCCTCCTCCTGGGTGAGCTCGTACAGCTCGTCTTCCACTAGGGTGCCTAGGCTACGGAGGTGCTTCCACAGGCCAGCCACTGTCCCACCCCTTAGCTCAGCCGAGGAAGCCAATAGGGCCGCCTCGCCTCGTAGGCCGCTATCTTCCCTTCATGGCGCAGGGTGAGGGCGATGTCGTCCCATCCGTTAAGGAGGCGTTCCCTAGCTGCCCTGTCTACTTGGAAGGGGGCCTCTAGCCCCTCTTCGTCCCAGATGAGCTGGCGCTCCAGATCTATGGTGATGGCATAGCCTGGGGAGGCGATGGCCTTGGCCATGATCTGGTGGCATACCCTCTCCTCTGCCACTACTGGCAAGAGGCCGTTCTGGACGGCATTAGTGTAGAAGATGTCGGCAAAGGAGGGGGCCACCACCGCCCGGAAGCCGTACTCCACCAGCCCCCAAACGGCATGCTCCCGCGATGAGCCACAGCCGAAGTTACGTCCCGTGACCAAGACGGTGGCGCCTATGTACTCTGGCCGGTTTAGGACGAAATGGGGGTCTGGGGTGCCATCAGGGAGGTAGCGCCAGTCGTAGAAAAGGAACTGGCCAAACCCCGTCCTCTCGATACGCTTTAGGAACTGTTTGGGCATGATCTGGTCCGTGTCCACGTTAGACCTGTCCAGGGGAGCGACAATGCCTTTATGGATGCGGAAGGGCTCCATAGCTTACGCCTCCCAGTCCCAGTTCCTGATGTCTACAAAGTGGCCAGCGATGGCAGCAGCGGCAGCCATGGGAGGGCTCACCAGGTGGGTGCGGCCACCCCTGCCCTGTCGGCCCTCAAAGTTGCGGTTAGAGGTGGAGGCGCATCGCTCGCCAGGTTGGAGGATGTCTGGGTTCATCCCTAGGCACATGGAGCACCCCGACTCCCGCCACTCGAACCCTGCCTCCCGGAATATCTTGTCTAGCCCCTCCTTCTCTGCCTGGAGCTTTACTTGGGTGGAACCGGGCACTACCATGGCCCGTACCCGGGGGTGCACCCTCTTGCCCTTCACCACTTGGGCGGCGGCCCGCAAATCTTCTATACGAGCGTTGGTGCAAGACCCGATGAACACTCGGTCCACCCATATGTCTTGAATGGGTCTTCCAGGCTCTAGGCCCATATATTCCAGGGCCCTGGCTGCGGCCTGCCTCTCCTCCTCAGTGGGGAAGGAAGAGGGATCGGGCACCTTGCCGGTGATGGGGGCTACTTGGCCTGGGTTGGTACCCCAGGTGACATAGGGGGCCAGGGAGGCAGCATCGATGACCACCACCTTGTCGTACTGGGCGCCTGGGTCCGATGGTAGGGACTGCCAGTACGCAAGGGCGTCTTCCCAGGCCTTACCCTTGGGAGCGTAGGGCCTCCCCTCTATATAGGCGAAGGTCACCTCATCGGGGGCGATCATCCCTGCCCTGGCCCCCGCCTCGATGCTCATGTTGCAGATGGTCATTCGCCCTTCCATGGAGAGGCTGCGGATGGCCTTGCCGGTGTATTCGATGACGTGGCCTACCCCTCCGTCTACGCCTATGCGGGCGATAATCCCCAAGATCACGTCCTTGGCCGTTACCCCTTTGGGTAGGTCACCGTCTATCCTTATCTCCATGGTCTTGGGCTTCTTTAGCTTTATCGTCTGGGTAGCTAGGACGTGTTCCACTTGCGTGGTACCAATTCCCATCGCCAGGGCGCCGAAGGCACCATGGGTGGAGGTGTGGGAGTCGCCACATACGATGACCATCCCTGGCTGGGTGAGGCCCATCTCAGGGCCGATAACGTGGACGATCCCCTGGAAGGGGGAGAAGAGGCCAAAGTAGGTGATGCCGAACTCCTGGCAGTTGCCCTCAAGGGCCTCGATCTGGCGGCGAGAGACCTCGTCGGTAATGGGCAGGCGTCCTGGCCAGGTGGGGACGTTGTGGTCGCAGGTGGCTATGGTAAGGTCTGGGCGTCGCACTTTTCTTCCTGCCAGGCGTAGGCCATCAAAGGCCTGAGGTGAAGTTACCTCGTGCACTAGGTGGAGATCTACGTAGAGGATGGCCTCTCCATCCTCCTGGTGGACCAGGTGGGCCTCCCAGATCTTCTCGAACATGGTCTTGGGTGCCATAGCCCGCCCTCCTTTTCGGCCTAGGGATTAGACCAGACTCCCTCCCCACGAGGAACCCTAGTAAGGGCCCGGTTGAGGGCATCCATGAGGGCCTTGGCTGAGGCCACGACGATATCAGTGTCGCTGCCGATGCCCACGAACTGGTGGCCGTCCACCTCAATGCGCACCGTTACCTCCCCTTGGGCGTCAATACCCTCGGTTACGCTCTTGACCTGGTACTCCACCAGGCGGTTGGGAAGGCCTACGAGGCGGTTGATGGCCTGGAAGGAGGCGTCCACTGGGCCAGTGCCGGTGGCGGTGGTCTGGAGCACCTCTCCCCCAGGGCCAATGAGGCGGACGGTAGCGGTGGGGACCAGGTGGTTGCCGCAGCTTACCTGGAGCAGGTCTAGCTTGTAGACCTCCACCGTGGCCCGCCGCTCCTCCTTCATGAGCATCTCCAGGTCGCGATCGTCTATCTCGCCTTTCTTGTCGGCCAGCTCCTTGAAGGCCCTGAATACCCGGTCCAGCTCCTCCTCTGTAAGCTCATAGCCCAGCTCCCGCAGGCGAGCTCGGAGGCCATGGCGGCCGGAGTTCTTGTTAAGGACGATGATCCCACCCCGGGGCAGGCCGATGTCCCTGGGGTCTATAATCTCATAGGTCTCTCGTAGTTTGATGATGCCGTGCTGGTGGATGCCCGACTGGTGGCGGAAGGCGTTGGCCCCAACGATGGCCTTGTTAGGCTGGACGGGTATCCCTGTGAGCTGGGCCACTAGGCGGCTTACTGGGTAGATCTGGGTGGTGTCCAGCCCCACGGTAAGGCCGAAGAGGTCCTTACGGGTCTTAAGGGCCATGACCACCTCCTCTAAGGAGGCGTTGCCACCACGCTCGCCTATGCCGTTGACGCACACCTCTACCTGCCTGGCCCCGGCCTTGACGGCAGCCAGGGAGTTGGCCACTGCCAGCCCCAAGTCGTTGTGGCAGTGGACAGAGATGCGGGCCCGGTGTATGTTGGGCACGTTCTCTTGGATGGCCCTTATGAAGTCGGCGAACTCCTCGGGTATGGCGTATCCCACTGTATCGGGTATGTTGACGGTGGTGGCGCCGGCGTCGATCACCTCTTTAAGCATGCGGAATACATAGGCGGGTTCGGAGCGGGTGGCGTCCATGGGGGAGAACTCCACGTCGGGGCAGTACTTCTTGGCCCTCGCCACCATGGTGCGGGCCATCTCCAGGACGTGCTCTCTGTCTTTCTCCAACATGTGCATGATGTGTATATCAGAGCTGGAGATAAAGACGTGGATGCGGGGGCTGGCGGCGTGCTTGATGGCCTCCCAGCCCATGTCGATGTCTTCGGGTACGGCCCGGCAGAGGGTGGCGATGACTGCCCCCCTCACCTCCTTGGCGATGCGGCTTACCGCCTCGAAGTCGCCTGGGGAGGAGGCAGCGAAGCCAGCCTCAATGATGTCTACCTTCATCCTCTCCAGCGCGTGGGCGATCTCCAACTTCTCTTCTACCCCCAAGGCTACTCCTGGGGTCTGCTCCCCATCGCGCAGGGTCGTATCAAAGATATATACCTTGTCCTCGGGCATTCTCCTTCACCTCCGGCGACTAAAAGGATCGGCTTCCAGGCGGGAAGCCCCCTCTCGGGCCCTCTGGCCCGAGGGGGGCTATGGAAGGTTGAGGTCTAGGCGCTGCCTCCCCATAGGTATTACTGGCCCAGGATGCTCTCTAGGTCGCGGGCGTGTTCTTCGGTGTCTTTGAGGATGTCCTCCAGCAGGCGGCGAGTGGCGGGGTCGTCCTCCTTTTCTGCCTGCTTAATGAGGCGGCGGTACATGGCGATGGCCTCGTACTCTAGCTGCAGGTTGTCCTGAAGCATCTGTCTCAGGTCACCGCCGATCTTTATGGGCCCTACTTGGGTGGTGGGGATACCACCTAGTAGGTCGATGCGCTCCGCCAACATGTAGGCGTGGCGCATCTCCGTCATGGCCAGCTCCTTGAACTTTTCGGCGATGGCCGGGCTCTCCATGCCACGGGCGAGGATGTGATCCCACATGTACTGGAAAATGGAGGCCATCTCCTCCGCTAGGGCCTCGTTTAGCATATTTATGAACTCTTGGCTTGCCTTAGGCCTCGTCATGACATCCTCCTATCGGGCGGCCTGAAGCCAGGGCATCATGGCCCGCAGGCGACGGCCCACTTCCTCGATGGGGTGGTGGGCGTCCTGCTGGCGCAGGGCCAAGAATACGGGCCGGCCGGCCTCGTTCTCAAGCACCCACTCCCGGGCGAACTGGCCCGAGCGGATCTCCTTGAGGATCTGTCGCATCGTCTGGCGCACTTGGTCGTCTATGACACGGGGGCCACGGGTGTAGTCTCCGTATTCGGCGGTGTCAGATACGGAGTAGCGCATGTAGGAGAGGCCCCCCTGATATATGAGGTCTACGATGAGCTTGAGCTCGTGGAGGCACTCAAAGTAGGCTACCTCTGGTTGGTAACCTGCCTCTACCAGGGTCTCAAAGGCGGCCTTGATAAGGGCGCTCA
>JAUQPQ010000042.1 GCA_030550295.1 Chloroflexota bacterium | reverse complement strand
TAACGTAACCATCATCTTCATCAATGAAGACACAGCTGTGCCCCATGACTTCACCATCTGGACCAAGAAGGATGGCGACAAGATCGCCAACACCGACATCATCACCGGGCCCGCCAGGGCGACCCTCGCTGTCAACCTGAAGCCTGGCAAGTACTACTTCAATTGCACCGTCCACCCTACCGAGATGACGGGCACGGTGATGGCGGAGTAAGGGGATAGCCGTTGACGTCCATAGGGGAAAACCATATATTTATACAGGGCAGAGGCCCAAGTTTTTAAGCCTTAGGTGAGCTGTCATGGCCAATCAGGTAGGTAAGCGTTACCAGTGTAGCGTGTGCGGGAGCGAGTTCATCGTTACCCGTGGGGGTGAAGGTCAGCTCAGCTGTTGCGGCCAGCCCATGCAAATGAAGGGCTAGGCGTGGAGGTATCGGCTATGGCCAACCAGTTGGGCAAGCGCTACCATTGCAACGCCTGCGGCACCGAGGTGCTCTGCATTCGCCCTGGGGATGGGACGGTGGAGTGCTGCGGTGCCAGCATGGAGCTCCTCCAGCCCAAGGTCCTACCCTCGGCTGACTAAAGGGTAAGGTGTCCGTTGGGAGGGCAGGGCCGCCCGAGTGTCGGGTGGTGTAGTTTTTTTGTCCCTTTACGGTTCCCAATAGGGTTGTATTATTCTTACAAGGGCCATGGCGGAGCTGACCTTCCTGGGCACCGGGAGCGCCTTTACTACTCCGCACCGGTACTGGAGTGGCTTTTTGGCCAATGACACCTATCTCTTCGATTGTCCCCCTACTACTCTTCCCCACTTGAAGCGATTGGGGATATCGCCAGCCCAGCTCCGCATCGTCTTCATCACCCATTTTCATGGCGACCACTTCATGGGCTTTCCCTTCCTTGTTTTAGAGTACGCCTATCTTACGCCGCGTCGTGACCCTCTGTGGGTAGTGGTACCTAAGGGGGGAGGCTCCTTCCTAGAGGAGTTTATAGACCGTTGCTTCCCCCGCCTCTCTTCCCAGGGAAGCGATTATAGGCGTGTCTATCTGGAGGCGGAGGATGGGTCGTATCTTGAAGTAGATGGGTTGAAGGTGTGGGCTAGGGCCATGGAGCATGCCACAGGCCAGCTTTTGTCCCTGGGCTACCGGGTAGAGCTTCCCGATCTGACCCTGGCCTACAGCGGCGATGCCCAATTATCTTACGCCTTGGTAGAGCTGGGCCACGGGGCTGACGTGTTGGTGGTCGATTGCACTTATAGTCAACAGGGCCCGGAGCACATGGGGCTTGAGGATATCTTGCAGCTGCGCCGGAGCCTTCCTCAGAGCACCCTCTTAATCCTTACCCATGTGGGGGAAGAGTTCGCTGCTGCTAGCCTCCCCAATACCATGGTGGCCCAAGATCTGCAAACGTATCGATTTCGCAAGGTATGGATGACAAGGTAGCCATTTTGGGCTCAGGGGCCATGGGCACTGCCCTGGCCCAATTGCTAGCTAGCAATGGCCATCGGGTGACTATTTGGGGGATAGAGGGGGAGGTTCTAGAAGGGATAGCCCGGTGGCATCGCAATCCACGTTATCTGCCGGGGGTAGTACTGCACCGTCTCATAGGGGCCTCCTTATCCTTGGAGGAGGCGGTTCAGGGGGTGGGGCTGGTAGCGGTAGCTGTCCCCTCGTCGGCGGTGAGGGAGGTAGGTAAGCGTCTGGCCCTCTACATGAAGGCGGGTACGGCTGTGCTCAGCGTGGCCAAGGGGCTAGAGCCAGGGACTTCCCTCCGCATGAGCCAGGTTTTGGCTCAGGAGCTACCTGGGGCATCCATAGCCGCTTTGGCCGGGCCTGCCCTTTCCCACGAGCTGGGACGAAGGCGTCCCACCGTGTTGGTGGTGGCCTCTTCTTCCATCGATACGGCTCAATACGTCCGTTCCCTTCTTGCCGGCAGAGGCGTAAGCGTTGTGGTGAGCGATGATGTGTGCGGAGTAGAACTGGCCGCTGTCCTCAAGAACGTTTACAGCATCCTCTTGGGCATGTGTGAGGGGGTGGGCCTGGGGGCGAATGCCAAAGGGTGCCTGGCGGTTATGGCCTTGCAAGAGATGGTCCAGATCGTCGTTGCCTTGGGTGGGCGAGCTGAGACGGTGACGGGGCCTGCTGGCCTAGGAGATCTTCTGGCCTCTGGCTATAGTCGCAAGGGGCGCAATCTCGCCCTTGGCCGTCTCTTGGGGCGTAAGGGCCCCTGGCAAGACTATTTGGCGGCAGCTACAGTAGAGGGGTTCCAGGCCCTTAAGCCTTTGCAGCGCCTGGTAAAGGCAGCCGGAATAGATCCTCCTGTCCTGCAGACGATCGTCCAGGCCGTAGAAGGGCGAGGGGACCCTAAGGCCCTGATGACCGACCTTATGGTGCGGTGTGCCGCAGCTCCCTGAGGGCCTCGTCCAAAAGATGCCATGCCAGGGTGGCACACTTGACCCGCACCGGAAAGCGCCTTACCCCTAACAGGGCTTCCAGGTCTCCCAACTCCGCGGTATCTACCGTGTCGTCCCCTGTGATGGCGGCGTGGAACTTGCTATAGAGCTGCTGGGCCTCCTCAAGGGAGAGGCCTCGCACCGCCTCAGTGAGCATAGAGGCGGATGCCTGGGAGATGGAGCAGCCTTGTCCTTGGAAGCGGGCATCCCTTATGACTCCTTCATCTACTGCTAGTTCAAGGCGCACCTCGTCGCCACAGAGGGGATTATCGCCCTCCTTTACCACGGTAGGCGCAGGCAATGAGCCGCGGTTGCGCGGGTTGCGGTAGTATTCTAGGACGATCTCCTTGTAAAGTTCGTCCAGCTCCTCTTCTTGGCGTCGCAGGGTTTCTCTATCTAGCATTATCGCCTCGGAAGCGGGCCTGGGCGCGGTCGATCGCCTCTATCAGGGTGTCCACTTCCTGGAAGGTATTATACACGTAGAAGCTGGCCCTGGCTGTCCCCGCTACCCCAAGGCGCCGCATGAGGGGCTGGTTACAGTGGTGTCCTGTACGGATGGCCACCCCGAAGCGGTCCAGCAGGGTGCCTAGGTCGTGGGGGTGGATGGAGGGCAGGTTGAAAGATATCACTCCGCCCCTCTGGCTGATGTCCTGGGGGCCGTAAATAACGATCTCCTCCAATTGGCGCAAGCGGGACAAGGCATAGCTTGTAAGCTCCATCTCGTGGGCCCGCACCCTCTCCATACCTAGCTGGGAAAGGTAGTCGATGGCTGCCCCAAAGGCGATGACGTCGGCTATATTGGGGGTTCCGGCCTCGAACTTCCACGGCACGTGGGCCCACTGGGCCCCCTCAAGGGTGACACGAGAGATCATCTCCCCACCCGAAAGGAAAGGTTCCATCTCTACAAGGAGCTCGAGGCGTCCGTAGAGCACCCCTACCCCTGTGGGGCCTAACATCTTGTGGGCGGAGAAGGCTAAGAAATCGCAGCCCAGGTCTTGCACGTTTACGGGCATATGGGGCACGCTCTGGGCCCCATCTATTAGGGTGACGATGCCCCGGCGACGGGCCTCCGCCACCATCTCTTTCACGGGATGGATGGTGCCCACCCCATTGGAGACGTGGCCGATGGCCAAAAGCTTGGTCCTTTCTGTGAGGTAGGCATGAGGCCAACCATCCAAGTCGAGGCACTGTTCGTGGTTGATGCCGATATAGCGTAGGCGTGCCCCCTTCTCCTGGGCTAGCCTTTGCCAGGGCACCATATTGGAGTGGTGTTCCATCTCGGTGAGGACTATCTCGTCGCCCGGGCCGATGTGGGAGCGCCCCCAGGTGTAGGCCACCAGGTTTATGGCCTCGGTGGTGTTGCGCACAAAGATGATGCAGTCAGGCGAGGGGGCGCCGATGAAGCGGGCCACCTTGGCCCTCGTCTCCTCGTAGGCGTTGGTGGCCTCCTCGCCTAAGCAGTGGATGGCCCGGTGGATGTTGGCGTTATAGCGGCGATAGAAGTCGGCCAGGGCATCGATCACCTGGACGGGCTTTTGGGAGGTGGCGGCGTTGTCCAGGTAGACCAGAGGACGGCCGTGGACCTTCCTTTGCAGGATGGGGAAGTCCTGCCGGATGCGCTCCACGTTGAGGGAGCCATCGGGCAGGATGTAGGGGTTGTTCAGGTGGGTGGGGATGCTATCCCTCATCCTAGTGACCTCAGGCTGGGCAGGGAAGCGAAAGTGACCATCTCTAGGAAGGAGCGGAGCCGTGCCGGCCCTATCTGGTCTAGGACGGTGGTGGCGAAGCCCTTCACTAGCAGGCGGGTGGCGAGCTCCCTATTCAGGCCGCGGCTGCGAAGGTAGAAAAGGGCCTCATCGGCCACTGCCCCGGCGGCAGCTCCGTGCCCACAGCGGACATCATCGGCGTAAATCTCAAGGGCGGGTTTGGAGTCTACCTCTGCTTCTCGAGAGAGGAGAAGGTTTTTATCCTCTTGTTCGGCATCGGTCTTTATCGCCCCTGGCTGTACATATACGGTGCCGCCAAAGATAGCGTGGGAGGCGCCATCGAGTATCCCCCTATAGAGAAGGCGACTGGTCCCGTGGGGCTTTATGTGGTCTATGTTGATGTAGTTGTCTAGATGCTCTTGGCCCTGAGTTACATACAGGCCGTATAGGTAGGCCTCTGCCTTGGGCCCATCTAGCTCCACCCGGACGTCGTTCCGGCCGATGCGGCTCCCCCGCCCGAAGTATACAGAATGGAAAGATGAGCCTTGGTCCTGCCACACCCTTAGCTGGCCTATGTGGTAGGCCTCTGGCTCCATCACCAGCCGGTAGTGCTCCAATGATGCCCCTTCTTCCAAGAAGACTTCAGTGACGGCGGCGGTCAGGTAGGGCCCTGAACCTAGGCCTACGTAAGATTCTATCAGGGAGGCTCGGGCTCCTTTTTCTACCACTACCAAAAGGCGGGGGTAATGACCGTAGGGGCCCTCCCCCGGCGGGGAGATAAAGGCGACATGAAGCTCCCTCGCCTCCCTAGAGCCTTGGAATACCACTACCAGGGCATCTTGAAAGAGGGCGGTATTGAGGGCGGCGAAGGCGTCATTGTGGTAGATGGCAAGCCGTGCCAGGTGCTCCTCCACCAGGGAGGGCGCCTCTTGGAGGGATTGAGTAAGAGTCCAAACCTGGGCCTGTGCACCTCTTATGTGGGAGAGGCTGGCCTTGTACTCTCCCCCTACCATGGTCACCACATCCCAACGAGGTGACCAAGGCAGGATCTGGCGCAGCCCTTTTGCCTGGATCTTGGGGTACGGAGGTGGAGGCTGGCAGAAGGGAATGGCAGCCAGGGGGCGGAGGTCGGTATACTTCCAGGGCTCATTTCCCCGGCGGGCAACAGGAAAGCCCAGGTCCAGGAAGCGCCCTATGGCCTCCTCCCGCATCTCTTGTAGCCACAGGGGGAGGGGAAGGGTCTTGGCCAGCTCCTGGAACCGCTGCAGGTAGGCATCATATACAGGAGGGGCCTGGACCATGCCTATCCCCCCACCGTTTGCCGTAACCACTCGTAACCTTTGGCCTCCACCTCCAAGGCCAGCTCTTTGCCCCCAGAGGCCACAATACGACCGTCGATGAGGATATGGACGTAGTCAGGCGCCACGTAGTTGAGGATGCGCTGGTAGTGGGTGACCAGCAAGATGGCCTTTTGGGGCCCGCGGAACCGGTTTATCCCGTCGGCCACTATCTTGAGGGCGTCCACGTCTAGGCCTGAATCCGTCTCATCCAGAAGGGCGAGGGTAGGGTCTAGGAGGAGGAGCTGGAATATCTCGTGACGCTTCTTTTCCCCTCCTGAGAAGCCCTCATTGACGTTACGGCGCAAAAAGTCCTGGTCTATCCCCATCTCCTTCGCCTTCTCCTGGAGGAGACGGTTGAACTCCCTCACCGATAGCTTGTCTAGGCCGTGGTGCTCCCTTATGGAGTCTAGAGCAGCGCGCAAAAACTCCCTGATCCGCACTCCCGGCAGCTCCACCGGGTACTGGAAGGCCAGGAAGAGGCCCTCCCTAGCTCTCTCATCGGGGGGCATTTGGAGGAGGTCTCTGCCCTTGTAGGTAACCTGGCCGGCCCACGCCTCATATTCGGGCTTCCCGGCGAGGACGTTTACCAAGGTGCTCTTGCCCGAGCCGTTGGGCCCCATAATGGCGTGAGTCTCGCCTAGGCGTATGGTCAGGTCTATACCCTTGAGGATCTCCACGTCCCCTACGCCTGCCCTAAGCCCTCTTATCTCCAGGATGACGTCTTGTGTCATGGTGGGTTATCCTACCGTTCCTTCAAGGCTTACTCGCAAAAGTTGGGATACTTCCATAGCAAACTCAAAGGGCAGCTCCTGGAAGACGCCTCGGCAGAAGCCATTGACGATCATGTACTGGGCGTCCTCCTCCCTTATGCCCCGAGATATAAGGTAGAACAGCTGCTCTTCAGAGATCTTAGAGGTGGTAGCTTCGTGCTCGATGCGAGCAGTGGGGTTTCGCACCTCCAAGTAGGGGGTGGTATGGGCGCCACACCTGTTACCTATAAGGAGGGAGTCGCAGCGAGTGAAGTTGCGAGCGTAGTCGGCTGAGGGCATGATCTTTACCAGGCCCCTATACGTATTCTGGCCGTAGCCAGCCGATATTCCCTTGGCGATGATGGTGCTACGGGTGTGCTTGCCTATATGGACCATCTTGGTGCCCGTGTCCGCCTGCTGGCGGTGGTTAACCAATGCCACCGAATAGAACTCCCCTACCGAGTTGTCCCCCTTGAGGATCACGCTTGGGTATTTCCAGGTGATGGCTGAGCCCGTCTCCACCTGTGTCCAGGAGATCTTAGAGTTGCGCCCAAGGCAGATGCCCCTCTTGGTGACGAAGTTGTAGATCCCTCCGCGCCCCTCCCGGTCTCCCGGATACCAGTTCTGGAGGGTGGAATACTTGATCTCAGCGTCCTCCAAGGCGATCAGCTCTACCACAGCGGCATGCAGCTGGTGCCGCTTGCGGATAGGAGCAGTGCAACCCTCCAGGTAACTTACGTATGAACCCCGGTCGGCGACGATGAGGGTGCGCTCAAACTGGCCCACCTCCGCCTGGTTTATGCGGAAGTAGGTCATTAGGTCCATGGGGCAGCGCACCCCCGGTGGCACATAGACGAAGGTGCCATCAGAGAAGACGGCCGAATTGAGGGCAGCGAAGAAGTTATCGGTATAGGGGACAACAGAGCCTAGGTAGCGCCGCACCAGCTCAGGGTACTTCTGTATCGCCTCCGATATGGGGCAGAAGATAATGCCTAGGTCCTCAAGCTTCTTCTGGAAGGTGGTGGCCACTGAGGCCGAGTCTAACACGGCGTCCACCGCTACTCCCGCTAGACGCTTCTGCTCTTCCAAAGGGATCCCCAACTTATCGAAGGCCCGCCTCAGCTCGGGATCTATCTCCTCTAGGCTCTTGGGGCGGTCGCTCTCCTTCGGAGGGGCAGCGTAATAGATAATGTCTTGATAGTCGATGGGCGGATGGTAGATTTTGGCCCACTTAGGCTCCACATAGCCAAGGGAGCGCCAGTAACGGTAGGCCCGCAGACGCCATTCGGTCATCCACCCCGGCTCACCCTTCTTCTGGGAGATGAGACGCACTATCTCCTCATTAAGCCCCTTTGGTACCGTCTCCTCTTCTATGGGGATTACAAATCCCCACCGGTACTCCTTCTCCTCAATCCCCGTCTCCCGCGAGATCACCTTGCGCCTGCTAGCCATAACCCGCCCCTTCACAATTTTTGGCGAACATTTGACTGTCAAAATCTCTCTTAGCACCGTTGAGTGTAGCACAGCTTGGGGGGAGGTGCAAGGGAGGCAGCGGGGGTAAAGGTGGTGGGGGTGTGGGAGGGCTTATCTGCTTCTTGCTAGGATTTGTGAACTGGGGCAGGGGCCACCATCCTAGCGATTGGGGTTTGCCACTTCGGCCGGAGACGATGCAAAGATTCTTGTGGTCAGACGTTCCAGTCGACGGAGCAGGCGGCGGGCGCTTGCCTTCACTTCAGCAGACAAGCCCTCGCCGCAGCTGAAGTCCCGGCCCACGACCCCATATACGGCTATATGCGATGGTGCAGGCTTGAGCAAGAGGGCAAGGGCCATGGCTTCATCTAGAGGGAGGGCATGGGTCGAAAACCGGTGCTCCCGGCAGAGCTGGTGGAAGCATCTCCAGCGGAACCTCACGATGGTGCCTGGGGGCCACGGGCCTTTCAGGGCGTCGATTATCCAGGCGATGTCCGCTCCGTCCCAGGCGCGGGCCAAGGCGACGGGGTCCGCGATCCCGATGGGGACACGTTTTATTCCTGGGAAGTTGTGAGCTGGGAAGTGCTGGACCACCCAGAGGCCTACCCCATCGTCCCGGCGCAGCATGTTGCCCAGGCCGATGAGCACGAGGCGCAAAGGGGAGGTCATCGTGAGTCTATGTGGACCTTCAGAAAGTGTGTAGCGCATGAGATACAGGGATCGTAGTTGCGGATGGCCTGCTCACAACGCCATGTTATCTCCTCTTTCGTCAGCGAGAGTAAGCTAGGCACCAACTTACGTAGGTCGTCCTCGATGCGCCGCTGGTTCTGGGCTGTGGGGGTCACGATCTTAGCGTCCTCGATCAGGCCTTGGGAGTTGATCTGGTAACGGTGATATAGAATTCCTCGCGGGGCTTCGCTGGCGCCATAGCCGGTACCTGCCTGTATCGCCACGGCTTCCTGGGGGCGCTCTGGTGGTTCGTATCGTTCGATGAGGTGCAGCGCCTCCTCACAGGCGTGGAGTATTTCCACCCCACGGCAGAGGATGCTCTTAAACGGGTTGCGGACTGGCGGGACCAGGCCAATAGAGGTGGCCACCTCCCGGGCGAGGGGAGCGAGCTGGGGGAAGTTCAAATTGAAGCGGGCCAGCGGGCCCACCATGTAACTGCCCCCTCCCCGGAGCGTCCAATGGAGGGCGTTGCTATAGGGCACTTGGATCTCCTCAAAGATTTCCTCGAAGGCGGAAACTGGGGCCAGAAGCCCCTTGCTGGATCGGATCTGGCCCTCTAGGATTGCGTATTCGTCTGGGTGATAGAGGGCAGCAAATTCGTAGTCCTCCTCGAACTCGGGAAAGTCGAGCTTGGCCATCCAGTGGAGCGCTTCCACCATGAAGTCACGGGCGCGGGTGAGGTCGTCGCGGTGTGACAGTAAGGCTTGGCGGGAAGGGACAGAATAAAAGCCGCCGATGCGAACGTTGATGGGATGGATCTCGCGGCCCCCTATCTTGGCCATCAGCGCGTTGCCGGCCTTCTTGACGTGAAGGCCCTTTCGTACCAACTCCGGGTGATGGCGGGCCATGTCAAAGGCGCTATCGTACCCCAGAAAGTCGGGGAGATGTAGCAGGAATACGTGCAGGGCATGGCTTTCGATCCATTCGCCATAGTAGAGGAGCAAACGCAGGTCCCGGAGAGGGCCTTTCACCGTCAAGCTGAGGGCTCCCTCCATGGCGTTACAGGCGCTCATCTGGTAGGCAACGGGGCAGATCGCGCAGATGCGGGCAGTGATATCGGGCGCCTCATCGAACCGTCGCCCACGCAAGAAAGCTTCAAAGAAGCGCGGCGGCTCGTAGATCTCCAGGCGCAAAGCGCGCACCTGGCCATCGCGGACCTGGATGTGCAGGGCGCCTTGCCCTTCCACCCGGGCCAAGGCGTCAACTCGGATCGTCAACTTGCGGGACCTGTGCATACCTCTCTCCTGCCTCTTGGAAAGGAGGGGCATAAGCATTGAAAGAGCGGAACAGACGCACAAGGTTGGGAGGGGATGTTCCATGGGCCTGTAGCCATTCCCCCAAACTCGTCGCATTAGGGGTTTCCATGGGGCCAAAGCAGCCGTAGCATCCCCGTCGGTAGGCTGGGCAAAGGGCACCGCAGCCGGCATGGGTGACCGGGCCCAAGCAGGGGATGCCCTGGGCAACCATCACGCACACAGTCCCTCGTCGCTTGCACTCGATGCAGACGCTGTGGCTCGGAATGTTGGGGCGCCGGCCATTGAGGAAGGCGCTGAGGAGCTCCAGTAAAGGCCCCTTGCCAATGGGGCAGCCTTGCAGCTCAAAGTCGACCGGCACATAAGCGGATGCAGGTAGGGACTTCTTCAGGGTCTTAATATACTCTGGCCGGGCATATACGATGTCCAGGAATTGGCGCACGTCGGCGAAGTTGCGTAGCGCCTGTATCCCGCCAGTAGTAGCGCAGGCGCCAATAGCGACGAGAAAGCGGCTCTGCCGGCGAATCTCACGTATCTCCTCCTCTTGCTCTGGGGTGGAGATGCTGCCTTCGACCAGCGAGATGTCGTAGGGCCCGCGCATCCTCCTGCGCGAAGCTTCCAGGAAGTAGGCGATCTCCACTTGGTCAGCTAAAGTCATCAGCTCATCCTCGCAGTCCAGGAGCGTAAGTTGACAGCCATCGCATGAGGCGAACTTCCATACGGCTAGCTTGCTCTTTCGATGTCTGGCCATGCAGGCACCGCCCTCCTCAAAGCTCTCTGACTTCCAGTAAGGGCTGGACTTCAGGAAAGGCAAATACGGGGCCGTCCCGGCAGATGAATGCTGGGCCCAACTGGCAATGACCACAAAATCCCACGGCGCATTTCATGTTCCTCTCTAGTGACAGGTAGATGCGCTCTGGGGTGACGCCATGCACCTCTAACATCCGGGCTGCCACTCGCATCATTACCTCTGGGCCACACATCAGGACGATGGCCCGTTTTAGGTCCAGCGACCGCTCGGCCAAAGGCAGAAGGTCTGTTACCACACCGACATGCCCCCGCCAGTAAGCATCTACCCTGTCCACGGTGATGAAGACGTGAAGGCCAGACCGTTGGCGCCAGCGCTCCAGCTCCGTGCGGTAGAGAAGGTCGGCTGGGCTACGGGCCCCATAGAGCAAGACGATCTGGCCATAATTAGCGCGTTGGGCGAGCATATATTGCAAAGGAGCACGAAGGGCGGCTAGGCCGATCCCTCCGGCCAGGAACAGGACATCTCGGCCACGAATCTCCTCGAGAGGCCAGCCCCGCCCGAACGGGCCTCGTACGCCTATAGGGGCGCCTTTGCGCAGGCGGACCAAGGCCCGGGTAACGCAGCCCACTGCGCGCACGGTGTGTTCCAGGTCGTAGGTTCTTGGGCGAACACCGCTGATGGAGATAGGGACCTCGCCAATGCCGAAGGCATAGAGCATGTTAAATTGACCAGGCTGAAAGGAGAAGGAGCTACCTTCGAGGGGGCGGATCCGTAGCGTGTATGTGTCCCGTGTCTCCCTGCGGGTGCTGGTGACCTGGAACGTCCGCGGGACGAAGAGGCTTAGGCCAGGGACAGTAGTCACCTCGGCGGTCATGCTCGCCTCGTTCCCGCGGGGGGAGCGTAGAGGTCGAGGAGCTGCAGGCGAGCGGCCCTAAGCCGCCTAGCCACCACCGCCAGCAGCCGGCTGAAGATGCAGGCTGCGAGGGCGAAGTCGTTGTCCACTAGCTTGCGTAGCTGGAGGGCGTCCAGGACCAGGGCCTCAGTCTCTCGGAGGGCGCGGGCATCGAACTCCCACCGATAAGGTGGAAGGGCCCAAGACCATCCTATGACCTCGCCAGAGCTGATAGTCTGCAGGCGTAACGGGCCCCGCTCGGGCACGAAGGTCTCGATGGCTACCAACCCGTCGATGATAAGAAAGAAGGCATCGGCCGCGCGACCTTCCCGTAGAAGCAAAGAATCAGGAGCGTAGGTATGGAGCCGGGCGATCGCCGCCAGCTTTCGTTTCCACGTCTCTTTCATGTCGTAAGTGAAGGGGTGTTGGTGCAATGCGTGGAGAACCTCAGCCTTTGCCATTTCCTTCAGCTCCCTTCCCTCTGCGCCCTATCCGTCTGCCGGATGGCCCATACCTCTTCGGTAAGGTCGATGCCCACGGGGCACCACGTAATGCAACGGCCACACCCCACGCAACCAGACATCCCAAATTGGTCCCACCAGGTCGCCAATTTGTGGGTAAGCCACTGGCGGTAGCGCGCCTTTGCGCTCTGTCGGATAGCGCGTCCGGCGGTGTAGGTGAAAGCAGTGGTGAAACACGAGTCCCAGTAGCGTACCCTTTCCGCCTCTGTGCCAGCCAGATCGGTCTTGTCTTCCACGGTGAAGCAGAAGCACGTGGGGCAGACCATAGTACAGTTTCCACACGTAAGACAGCGCTGCGCCACTTCGTCCCAGCGAGGGTGTTCTAGGTTGCGTTTGAGCAAGTCAGGCAGGCCTGTAATGTCCAGCTGCCGGCGCATGGAGCGGGCCGTCTCCTCTAGGCGGCCTTCGACCGAGGCCAGGTCGACTTCTGAGGCGGGCTGGCAAGGCACCTGTGCCATGAGGGCTGCGCCTTGATCCGTCCCGATCTCGACCACAAAGATATCGGCCAGTTCGGTAAAGACTAGGTCCGCTCCTGGCGGAGCTTTCGGGCCCGTCCCCATGGAGGCGCAGAAGCATGTCCCTCCAGCAACGGTGCATTGAACGGCGATGAGGAAGGTTGCCTTGCGGCGGGCCTCATAATAGCCTTCTACGTACTGGCCGCCCGTAAACACCCGGTCCAACACAAAGATGGCATGGAGGTCGCAGGCACGCACCCCCAGAAAAGCGTAACGAGGCGGCGGGTCATTGGGGAGCTCCCACTGAAGACCGTTCTCGGTGCGTCGGGCCCGGCTTAGGGAGAGTATCGGGGGATGAAGGAACTGCTTCCATGAATTGGGGCCAGTAGTAAAGGCGAAGAAGGCCTCGTCGCCCCTTCCCTTGAGCCGGTAATGACCTTTCTCTTGCTCGTCTGTCCAGCCGATGGGCAGATCGGCAAGGCTACGGACCTCCTCGTAGACGATAGCACCGTCCCGGACGCGGGGGCCGATCACGGTGTAGCCTGCGCCCCGTAGGGCATCAAGGAGCACTTGGAGGTGCCTTTTCTCCATCCGCAAAGCCTTGCCGACGTTGGGAAGGTGCGCTCGCTTCTCCATCGACCTAAGTTGCCAACGGTGCCCGGCCGCTAACTCGCGCTAAGGTCTGCAGGAAGCCCTGGCCAGCACGTCGTCTACGCGCCTTTTGCCATCCCTTTGCCCTCGCCATGCCCAGCCTATCAACATATTCGGGGCAGCTGTTCGCCTGCCAACATGCTCACGACGCGAAAG
>JAUQPQ010000127.1 GCA_030550295.1 Chloroflexota bacterium | reverse complement strand
GCAGCGCCTAAATAGAGGGTGGACTTGCCCACATAGGTGCCAATCTCCAGGAGGGGCCCCAAGGAAGCCGCCTCCCTACCTGCCTCGTAGAGGGCGAGACCTTCCTCCTCAGGCATGAAGCCTGGCGTCTGGCGGGCAAGGGCCAAGAGCCTCTCATCCAACCCCCTCACTCCTCCCCTTGGAAAGACCTAAAAAGGCCGCTGGCCGCAGTACAATCGTAAAGGCAGTCGAGAGCAAGGACTACTGCTGCCGCCGTCCAAGTAGGATGATGGCCATCGGGCCAGGGAGTGTTGAGGGGCACGGTGCCCATGCGGAACCTGCCTTCTGCGTCCTGCCACTTCAGTTGCCAATGTAGCATAAGACGGCCTAGCCCCCGCAGGCCAACGGCGTCCAGGGCCATGGCCAGCTCGCAGCTCTCGGCCACCGTCACCCATGGGCGATCAGACCGGCATCTCGCCCCCAGCCCGGGGTGTATGAACTCCCGCAGCCGCGAGCGGAGGCGTTTGCGGCCCTCTTCCCCTTTCACCACGCCACAAAGCACCGGGTAGTACCAGTGCATGGCGAAGAGGGACTCATCCTCAGGCAGTGTTTTCCCCATCTGGTGCTCCAAAGTTTGCAGGGCGTTCTCCAGCCTGGTCCTAGCCCTACGCCAAAGGTCGCTAGGATGCCCAAGGACCCTAGCGATTCGCTCGGCACATAATAGGGCGGCGCGGATGCTGGAGGAGCCGGCCACCAGGCTATCGGGCCAGGGGCGGCCATCATGGTCCTTGGCCCAGTAGATGAGGCCGCTAGCCTGTTGCATCCCCAGGGCGAACTCCACGGCCCGAACTAGGCTAGGCCACATCTTGCGCAAAAAGCCTTCCCGTTTGGTGATCAGGAAATGGTGCCATAGCCCCACTGCTAGATAAGTGGAAAGGTTAGTGTCACGGGTAAGGTTTACAGGCACCCCCTCCTCGTAACAGGACCAAAAGCTACCATCCTCGTTTTGGGCCTCGCGCAGCCAAAGGTAAGCGGCCTCGGCTTCCCCATGATATCCACCCACGTCCAGGGCCATAGCGCACTCTACCAAGTCCCAGGGGTCTAAAGCGCCAGACTCGTCGAATGGGATGCTGCCATCGGGCCTCTGCAGCCTGGCGATGTAACGCACTGCCCTTCCCATGCAGGCCTTAAGCTCGTCCATGGCTCACGGCTTCACCAAGTATAAGACGAGGCTTTTCCCCATAAGGGGGTCGAGTGCCTCCTCAAGCCGACGTAAGGGGCTAGATGGGTGCTGGATGTCCCAAACCAAAAGGCGATGATACAGCCGCACCACTAAAGGCTCTTTGCCATCTTGTTCCAGGTGGCCAGTAAGGCACCGCAACCACCAGTAGGGCGAATGGAGGCTGTGGGCATAGTGGTGGGCGACAAGGCGCAGCCCTAGGGACTCCAACGCTTCGACGAGCTCACGGCCTTTATATACGCGCACATGTCCTCCAGGTTGCCTCCGGTACTTGGTAGAGAGGGCCCAGCATATTCGCTCTGGCCAATATCGGGGCACGGTCACTGCTAGGCGCCCACCTGGGGCGAGGACGCGAACCAGCTCTTGCATCGCCCTGCGATCTTCTCGGACATGCTCCAAGGTCTCGGCACAAATGATGCGTTGGAAAAAGCCGTCAGGGAAAGGAAGGTGGAGTATGTCCCCTTTAACGCAAAGGAAAACGCCTTGTCCCTCGCCCTGCTCTTTCATAAGGGCCAGAACGGACCTTACGTACTTTATAGCCTCCCCTTCCACATCGAGGGCCACGACCGAGGCGCCACGACGGAAGGCCTCAAAAGCGTGGCGCCCACGCCCGCAGCCCACATCTAGCACCCATTGACCTGGCTTCAACCCTAGAAGCTTGCTCCTGACCGTGAGCAAACCCGCTACCCTAACGAGCAGCTAATGCTTCCTCGTACACCCGCACCGTTTCCTCGGCAGCCCTCTGCCAGGAGAAGAGACGGAGGGCCCGCTCCCTCCCCCTGGCCCCCATACAGGCCCTCTTGGCCGGATTTTCCAACAGCTCCAACATGGCCACAGCTAACGCCTCTTGGTCATAACACGGGACGAGACGCCCTGCTTCCCCGTCCTCCCCTAACACCTCTGGCAAGGCACCAGCGGCAAAGGCCACTACAGGCAGACCACATGCCATGGCCTCCACGACAGGAAGACCAAAGCCCTCATAAAGGG
>JAUQPQ010000126.1 GCA_030550295.1 Chloroflexota bacterium | reverse complement strand
GTCTGCAGGAAGCCCTGGCCAGCACGTCGTCTACGCGCCTTTTGCCATCCCTTTGCCCTCGCCATGCCCAGCCTATCAACATATTCGGGGCAGCTGTTCGCCTGCCAACATGCTCACGACGCGAAAGCCTCCCACCCTAGTGCGGAGCAAAACGAGACGACGGTGGTCTTCCACCACTTCCCCGATGATGGCCGCCTCCCGTCCCAGCGGGTGTGCCCGCATGGCGCCAAGCACCTTTGGGGCATCCTCTCGCGCAACGACGGCAACGAGCTTGCCCTCGTTGGCCACGTGGAGGGGATCAAGCCCCAGAATCTCACAGGCCCCTTTCACCTCCTCTTGGATAGGGATCGCCTCTTCATCGATATGGATCCCCACCTGGGAACTGGTAGCGATCTCGTTCAAGGCGCTGGCGAGGCCGCCCCGGGTGACGTCGCGGATGCAACGGATGCGTGGGCTGGTCTGCAGCATTGTGGCTACAAGGGTATGCAGTGGCGCCGTGTCAGAGCAAATGGGGCGCTCAAACTCTACCTGTTCGCGCGCCAGCATCACCGCCATACCGTGGGCAGCGATGGGCCCGTTAAGGAGGACCAAGTCTCCAGGCCGGGCCTCGCTCGCAGATAGTGGGCCCTCGTATTCCACGACCCCAATCCCCGTGGTGGTGATGAAGAGCTTATCGGCCTTTCCCCTGTCCACCACCTTAGTGTCCCCCGTCACTATGGAAACTCCTGCTTCTTCGGCAGCACGGCGCATCGACTCCACGACCTGCCAAAGGGTGTCGATGGGAAGCCCTTCCTCAAGTATGAAGGCGGCGCTCAGGAAGAGGGGACGGGCCCCGCTTACGGCCAGGTCGTTGATGGTCCCGTTGACCGCCAACCGGCCGATGTCTCCGCCGGGGAACACCAGGGGGTCGACGACGAAGGCGTCAGTAGTGAAGGCGAGGCGTAGCCCGTTGATGTCCAGGACGGCGGCATCGTTCAGCACTCGGGTCTCTGGTGGCAGAAGGAGAGGCCGGAACACCTTTTCGATGAGCTCGTGCATGAGCCTCCCCCCGCTCCCGTGTCCCAGCAACACGGTCCGATAGGAGAGGGACGGGATGGGGCAGGCTCCGGCTGCTCCCTCTGGAGCGGTCATATATTTGGTACCCCCCGGAATTGGGGCTCTCGCTTTTCGAAGAAGGCGGCCAAGCCTTCAGCGAAATCGGGCGTGTCGGCGATCTCTGCCAGGTGGCGTGCCTCCTTCGTCATGTGGGTGTCCAGACGGTCCATCCCCATCGCCTCGTTCATGAGGGCCTTGGTGATGGCCCACGCTTGGGTGGGGCCACGGGCCAGCCGTTGGGCCGTCCCTTCGATCTCGTGGTCAAAAGCTTCAAAGGGGAAAACGCCGTTGATGAGGCCGAGCTTTAGCGCCTCCTGGGCGCTTAAGCGCGGGTTGAGAAAGACCATTTCCAGGGCCCGCCTCATGCCGATGAGGTGGGGAAGGGTGAACGTGGTGCCCTCGGCCCCTGTAAGTCCTGTCTTGGAGTAGGCCCATTCGAAGCTGGCCTTGTCAGAAGCGAATACTAGATCGCAGGCCATCGCCAGGCCCAGGCCGCCAGCTGCGGCCACACCTTTGACGGCGGCGATGAAGGGCTTAGGGGCGCGGCGAATCTCGGAAATGGTGCTGTGAAGGTACTCCAGGATCTCTTTGAAGCTACTCCCATAGCTGGCCTTGACAGTAGCGCCCTCGGGATGCAAGTAGGAGAAGTCGTCCAGGTGCTCGCGCTCTTGGACGTACCTAAGGTCTGCTCCGCTGCAGAAGGCCCGGTCAGTGCCGGCAAGCACCACGCAACGGATCTGTGGGTCGCGGGCGAACTGGAGGGCTGCCTTCCGGAGGTCTCTGGCCATCGCCACGTCTAGGGCGTTGAACCGCTCGGGCCGGTCCAGCTGGATCGTCCCAACGCCGTTGTCCCATCGCATGCGTATGTGGTGTAGCTCAACAACCCGATGGCTCATATCTTGGGCCCCAAAAGGCGTTCGTTTGTCCTTTTCCTCGAGGGTAGAGAGGGGAAGTTATGGTTATTGCCACCTTATAGCTAGGGGGCCAGCTGCCGCGGTGAAGGGTGCTCGTGCTGGCGTCTCTGTGGGTGGCCTGAGGGAACAGATGAATAATACCAACAGACACAAGGGGCCGAAGAAGGTGCCACCGCCCATGATGCAGTGCCACCAGCCCCGTCCTCATCCCCCTCGTCAATCACGACAAAGTTTAAACTGCTGGGGCGCACCGAGTCAA
>JAUQPQ010000041.1 GCA_030550295.1 Chloroflexota bacterium | reverse complement strand
CAATGGTTGGGCCACTACCGCCCGGAAGATATCGTCCGCGACGTCCAGTTGTTAAGGGAAGCCAATGTTAACGCTGTAAGGGTACATGCCCACGTAAACCGTCCAGAGCTGTATGACGCCTTGGACGGAGCAGGAATTTTAGTGTGGCAGGACTTCGCCATGATCTGGGGCTATGAAGACTCGCCGGACGTGGCCCGTCGGGCAACAGCGCAGATCAAGGACATGGTCCATCTTTTGTACAACCACCCTAGTGTCGTGGTGTGGTGCTGTCTCAACGAGCCCTTCCCCCAGAACCGACGCGTCCTGGGGCCGATACTGGCCGATGCCGTCTCCAGGGAAGATCCCTCTAGGCACGTAGAAGAGGTGTCCGATTTTAACAGCCATCCCTATCCCGGCTGGTATTATGGCTCGTACCGGGAATTTAGTGGCCTGCCAGGAGCTCCTATGCCTACCGAGTTTGGCGCCCAGGCCCTGCCCTGCCTCGAAACCATGACTGAGATGATGCCTCGTGAAGACCTATGGCCTCCCAACTGGGAGCGGTGGGCCTACCATAACTTCCAGTATTTGGAGACCTTCCATATAGCTCACCTGCCCATGCCCCACAGCCTTGATGAATTCATAGCTGAAAGCCAGGATTACCAGGCACAACTACTCAAATTCGCCATCCAGCATTACCGCCTCAATAAAGGCAAGATCAAGGGCCTTTTCCAGTTCATGTTTATGGACCCCTGGCCAGCTATTACCTGGTCTGTGGTGGACTACCGTCGGAAGCCCAAAAAGGGCTATCACGTCTTGGCCCAGTGTTACCAGCCTGTCTTGCCCATCATAGCGTTAGAAAGAGAGATAGCCTCCCCTGGACGTCTGCTTATATTCAGGGTGGCCGTGGTCAACGACTTACCTCAAGAGTTCCCAGATGCACAAGTCAAGGTGTGGGTTACTGATCCAAAGGGGCAAGAGACGGTTTTGGATACCTTCCGCCTTACCCTTCCTGCTGACAGCGTGGTCGCTGCCCATCGTCCTCCCTTTCCCAAGGGGACATGTATGTGGCGGATCCCCTGGGAAGCCGAGCCTGGGAGCTACTCGATACACGTAGAGGTAAGTGACAGCCAAGGGCGCGGTTTGGGCCGTAACTGGCAAGAGCTGAAGGTAGTTGCTTTACCCCTGCCCAGGTCGTGGCATCCCATCTTTTAAAGAAAACCGTCCCGATGCATATCGCTCAAAGAGGCCTCGAACGCTTCCAGGGCTTTATCCACGTCGTCGTCAGTGTGGACAGCAGATACGAAGCCCCCGCTAAGCCCCATCAGGTCTACTCCGTGGTTGATCATCGCCTGTTTAAGGGCTATGCCCACGGCACGGTCCATGCGCGGGGGGAGTCGAGAATCGCCTAGGGGCCACTCTATGCCGTCCTCGGGATGGGGGCACTCCCTACCTAAGACGATATGGAAGTAAGAGGCGAGGCCGTATACACACCCCTTCACTTCCTGGCGGGCCAATATCCGGTTCATCTCTTTCACTAGGCGGTAGGTAAGGGCGTCAGCCCGGGCATGGGCTTGGCCATCGGCTATAGACGAGAGCATGGCTACGCCTGCTGCTGCTGATAGGGGGTTAGCGTTAAAGGTTCCAGGATGGAATATGCGTCTGGTGACGTCGTGGTTGGGGTCATTGTGGAAGGCTATGATATCCATCACTTCTGCTCGCCCTGCTACACATCCCCCAGGTAGGCCGCCCGCCAAGATCTTGGCCAAACACGTGAGATCGGGTAGCACGCCAAAGCGGGCCTGGGCTCCGCCCGGGCTCACCCTGAACCCCGTCACCACCTCATCAAATATTAGAAGCACACCGTAACGGGTGGTTAAGTCGCGCAAGCCATGAAGGAACGAGGGGGAGAGGGGGAGGGTGCCCCAGGAGGCACCCGTAGGCTCGAGAATAACAGCGGCTACGTCTCCCCTCTTAAGGTTCTCTTCCACTGCAGCTAAGTCCCCTTGGGGGACACTTACGGTCTGTTCTAGCACCGCCTGGGGGATGCCAGGGGGAGGGGCATCCAGGGACTCAGCATAACGTGCCCCTACCACCGCATCGTGCCAGCCGTGGAAATGGTAGTTGAACTTAAGGATGCGAGGCCGCCCAGTGTAGGCCCGTGCCACACGGACGGCCATCAGTGTGGCCTCCGTCCCCGAATTGGTGAACCGGACCAGCTCGGCACTGGGAACCAAAGACTTGACCCACCGGGCCCATTCCATCTCTAGCTCATGGCTTGCCCCGTAGTGGGTACCCTTTCGGGCCTGCTCCCATACGGCTTCCGTGATGCGGGGATGTGCATGGCCTAGGAATAGGGCGCCATGGCCCATCACCAGGTCCACTAGCTCATGGCCATCGACGTCCCATTTCCTGCCTCCTTGAGCCCTCTCTACGTAAATGGGGAAGGGAGGAACGTAACGGATATCGTGAGTGACGCCCGAGGGGAACAGCTTCCTGGCTTGTTCATATAGCTGGGCGGAGCGAGGATGAAGCCTTATATATTCATCAGCTATCTTCACCTTTACCCTCCCATTTGCCGCGGCCAAAGGGGTAGGTCACGGACGGTCATGAGGCCCATGGGCCCTGGATAACATGCTACTACCCAGGCCCACTGGAGCATAAGGGAGGCTGTAGCCACGTCCCCAGGAATCCCACCAAGGAAGATCGCTCGCACCCTTGCACTTCCTTCTATTTCTATGGCGTCCATTGCGTCTGGAGGCTCTAAGGCCATTACCAGCTCCATACGCAGGACAGGCTCATCTCCTGCTATCCCCACCAATTCCTGTCGGAAGCCTGCTACCTGCCCAGGGGAGAGACGGTAGGCGCCATGTCTCATAGGCCTGGGCGCCAGTAGAGGGGTCATCTGTTCCCTTACCTCCTGGAGATGCCAGCCCAGGGCGCTAGCTATAAGGTGAGCCGATTCCAGAAGCCCTACATGGCCTATAGCCCTTTCCTGCAGCCGCACCTGGAACTCCTCAGGAGTGAGCCCCAGACCAGCTTTCCGCTGGAGCTGCGGCCTCCGTCCAGCCAGATCCACTACCCTTCGCACCTTCACGTGCGTTATTTTCCCTACGTTGGCAGCCAATATGATGGGCAACAGATCCATGACCATGCCAGGGTTCACGCCTCCTCCAAGGACCCTCACCCCATGAGCCTTCGCCTCCTGGTCAAGCTGGGAGGCTAGCTCTGGATAGCGGGCCCAAGGGTAGGCTAGCTCCTCGCAGGTGGAAACTACGTGCTTTCCGCGCTGAACGCAGGCCATCACCTCAGGAAAAGCCCGCGGCAAAAACGAGGTGGTAGCATGGATAACCACCTGCGCATCGCTGGCCTCTAAGGCCTCCAGGGGACGGGACGCCACTTCTATGCCCAGTTTCCCCATCTGCAGGAGGTCGCCAAGGTCACGGCCACTTTTGGCGGCATCGGTATCTGCGGCCCCACGAAGGGCGAACCTGGAATCTTGTAACAAGAGCTTGGCCACCAAAGACCCAATCCCGCCCACTCCCATGAGGAAAACGCCAACTGCGGTCATCGTTCCTCCGCCTCTTTCAAAAAAGTGAGGACTGCCTCGTTGAATACGGCCGGCTTCTCGTAATATACCGAATGACCAGCACCAGGGACTACCACAAGTCTAGCATTGGGCAGTAGCCGCTGCCCCACCGCCACCAAGAAGGGGGGGTACAGGTCGTCCCGTTCTCCTACGATGAATAAAACAGGCATGGTCAGGCGCTGCAAGTCTGTGACGTCCTGCGCCAAGATGGGGTAGCGACGGGGGAAGTCAGGCGGCCTAGGAGGGTTGAGGCCAGCGATCTGGCGATAAAGGAAGGCGAGCTCCGGACGACAATAGGCGAACTCTGGGTCTAGGGCCCTACGTCCGTTCTCCCGCCGTTTTTGCCAAAGCTCCTGGGCCTTAGCCCTTACAATCGGCTCGGTGGCAAGCCAGACCGGCTTTCTCATCCCTGCCAAGGTGCTGGCCATGACCAAGGCCCGCACCCTGTTAGGATGACGCAACGCGTAACCAAGACAGGTCAGCCCTCCCATCGATTGCCCCACCAACCTCACTTCTTCTGCCCCTACCTCCTCTAGTAAGGCCTCCAAGTCTTCTACGAACTGGCCCGGAGAAGGTCCTTCGTCGCCGTTGGCTGAAAGGCCAAAGCCACGATGGTCGAAGACCAGACAGCGATACGATTTGGAAAAAACGGGCACCTGCTGCCACCACGATAGATGGTTCCCAGCAGCGCCATGGGCCAATACAAGCCATGGCCCTTTCCCGTGGACCTCATAGTATATGCGAGCTCCGTCCCTACTCAGAAATGGCATGGGGCTGTGGCAAATGATAGTGGATGGGCACCTGAAGTGGCAACCCGCCTAACTACAACTTGGCCCCCACAGGTTTGAAACCAGCTTTACAATAATTGGTGGGAGATGCCCAAAGGCCAGCAGAAGAAAACGCCTCTGGCATCCTCTGCGCCAGAGGCAACCCAGGCGTTTGCTCACCCCGCAGAGGCCGAATTCGCCCGTATCTTGGACTTCTACGGGATCCGGTGGGAATATGAGCCCCACTCTTTCCCTCTCAGATGGGAGGGCGACCAAGTAGCAGAGGCCTTTACCCCAGATTTCTATCTGCCCCAGCTAGACCTTTACGTAGAGCTGACCACCCTCCGTGGAGGCCTAAACAGGGAGAAGCACCGTAAGGTCAGGATGCTACGGCGGATATACCCCCACGTCAAGATCAAGCTCCTCAAGAAGCGCGATGTCCTGCGCCTCCTCGCCAAATATGGGTACGGCCCTATTGGGCCCGACGAGTTACCAGAAATAGACCGTATCCTCATCCCACCCCCTAGGCTCCAGGAACGAGTGGCCGAGCTGGCACGCCTAGTGGAGGACGATTATCGAGGCCTGGAGCCAGTGCTGGTGGGTGTCTTGCGTGGGGTGGTATTCTTCATGGCTGATCTTGTGCGGCACCTAAACATCCCCCTAGTTATCGACTTCTTGTCCATCTCCTCCTATGGCCAGGGAGGCTCAGTGCGCATCATCAAGGACCTGGACGAAGACATAGAGGGGCGCCACGTTTTGTTGGTTGAGGATATCGTCGATACAGGCATGACCCTAAAGAAGGTGCTGGATCATCTCCAGGGCAAGGGCCCAGCCTCCCTCAAAGTATGCGCCCTCTTAGATAAACAGGCCCGCCGCTTGGTGGACGTACCCCTACACTACGTAGGGTTCGAAGTCCCAGACGAATTCCTGGTAGGCTATGGCCTCGACTTCCACCAACGATATCGCAACTTGCCCTTCATCGCCATCGTCAAGCACGAGGCCTTAGCCTAGAGTGCAGCATTTGCGTGAGATCTGATCGTTTTCCCAGCTAAAAAGGGCCTTGGCTTGATCAATTGCACTGTCAAGGCCTTTTTCTGGCCTTGACATCCCTGCTTAGGCCAAGGCATTATAAAAGTGCCCTCCGAGAGGCAGAGTAATCGGAGGCCAAAGGTAAAGCCAGTCAAAGGGCGACCTGAGGCTAGCTGAGCCGGAGGCCAAAGATGAAAGGTCACTCGGAGGGCGCTTTTTTTAATTGTGTCTTGCCAGGCTGTTAGGCGTCATACATTTGTTGCCCTCGCTGCCTTTCCACAGGGCCAAAATCTGCCGGGTATTGGGCCGCCCATTAGGCTGCAAGGGTATAGGTCATTTCTGGCCATCATGCTATGACCCGCATCTCACGCAGGCGGTTCACCTCTTCCTGTGAGAGCCCTAGAAGGGTACGGAAGACGTACTCGTTGTCTTGCCCCATCACTGGCGCTGCTCGCCACACCTCGCAAGGGGTCTCGGACATGCGCCATGGAATCCCCAAGTGACGTCGGACCCCTACTACCGGGTGCTCCTTTTCCACGTAGTAGCCGCGTGCCGCCAAGTGGGGGTCTTCAGCCAGCTCCTTGTTACACAGGGGTGGGAAGGCGGCCACCCCAGCCTCTTGAAGTTTCTTGGTAGCTTCGAAAGGATCTTGCTGAATGGTCCACTCCTCTACAATGCGCTCAAGCTCGTCCTCGTTGGCCTTGCGCGCCTCCAAGGTGGCGAACCTGGGGTCTTGGGCCAGCTCCGGCCGGCCCATTACTTGGCAAAGGGCTGCCCACTCTTCGTCTGTCCGGCAGGCGATGCTGATCCACCTATCTTCCAGCAGCATCCCCTCTGGGAGGGTGCCCGGTTCCGCCGGCCGACAGCGGAAAAAGCCATGAGGGGCCATCATCGGGTCGCGGTTGCCCAGCCGAGGAGGCTGTCGGCCGTTCATCTGCTGAGCCAGGATGGCATCGCCAAGGAGGGCGATGGTGGACTCCCACTGGGACATGTCTATGTACTGTCCCTCCCCGGTATGGTGGCGATGCCAGAGGGCAACTAATATGGCGAAGGCGGCATGGAGGCCCGCATTGGGGTCGCCGTAAGAGAGACCGAGATGCATGGGGCGGTCCCAATGGCGGTAACCGGTGAGGGTGGAGAAGCCGGCCATGGGCACCTGGGCAGGGCCGTAAGAGATGTAATGGCTTTGGGGGCCGCTCTGCCCGTACCCTGACATGCTGATCATGATGATGTCCGGCTTCACCTTCTTTAACTCCTCGTAGCCCAGGCCCCAACGTTCTATGACGCCCTTAGCGAAGTTCTCCACTACAACGTCGCTTACAGCCACCAGCCTTTTCGCCAATTGGGCGCCCTCAGGGCGGCTCAAATCTATGAGAATGCTGCGCTTGCCCTGATTGTACTGGTTGAAATAGCCAGCCGCGTTAGGGTCCCGACGATCCTCTGCCCAAGGGGGCAACAAACGGGTCACGCATATCCTCTTGGTGGACTCAATGCGGATCACCTCAGCTCCCAGGTGGGCCAGCTGAAGGGTGCAATAGGGGCCTGCCCATACCCAGCTGAAGTCGCACACTCGTATGCCTGCCAACGGTCCCTTACGCACCTCCTGCATCGTGTCACCTCCCCTTACTTGGTCACCGAATCTATCTCTTCGTCGCTGAGGCCTAGGTAGCCTCCCAGTACCTCGCGATTGTGCTGTCCAAGTGTTGGGGCAGGAGATCGCAGCTCCCAGGGCGTGGCCGAAAACTTGTAGGGGGCACCAGCATATTCATAGGTGCCAGCGACAGGATGAGATATCGTTACAAAGAAGCCGCGGGCCCGTAGATGCTCCGAACGTAGAAGGTCACCCATGGTGGAGGCTGGAGCAAAGGGGATACGCCTCTCGCTGGCAGCCCGGTAAAGCTCCTCTACTGTCCATTTGCGCACCTCTTCCGCCAGAAGGGGCCGGAGGACGTCGTAGTTCTGGGCCCTTAAGAGGCGGTTGGCGAAAACGTCCCACCGGGCCCACTCGGGATTGCCCAGTAACTCTACAAAGTTCTGCCACTGGTGTTCTTCCACGCACAGGACGAATATCCAACCATCGCGACATTCGAAGAAGTCGACAGGGTGAATTGGGCGCTCGCCCCAACGTACAGCCACCATGCCCATATAGGGCCAGTAAGTGTAGGTCATCTCCAGCATGGATGCCACCACCTCCTGGCCCGATACGTCCACGTGCTGGCCCTTGCCTATGCGGAGACGTGCCCACAAGGCGGCCATAGCTGTCAGGGCAGCCGTAACCCCGGCCTGGTATTCGGTTTGGTAGCCGTAGGCCTTAAGGGGCGGCTCATTGGGGTGACCAGGCCACCCATTGATCCATGCCCATCCCCCAGCTGCCATCACGTTTATGTCGTACCCCTTGTAGCCAGAGTGAGGCCCATTTTGCCCAAAGGGGGAGATGGACACCATCACCAGGCGTGGGTTCACCTGCGAAAGGACGGCGTAATCGAGGCCTCTCTGGGCCATCTGGCGAGGATGATAGTTATGGATGAGGACGTCGGCCTGGGCTGCTAGACGCCTCAAGACCTCCTGGGCCTTGGGCTTAAGCAGGTCTAGGGTTATCCCCTTCTTGTTGCAGTTGAGGTAAAGGTAGAGGCCGCTCTTCTCAGGGTGGGGCTCATCCCCTGGGAAAGGCCCCCAAAGACGGGAAAGGTCGCCTGTGGGCTCTTCTACTTTGATTACCTCGGCACCCATATCGGCCATGAGCTTGGCGGCGTAGGCTGCCGATACCAGGTTGCCACATTCGATCACTCGAAGGTTGCTCAGTGGACCTGCCATCTTCTCAATCCCTCCTCCCTGCGGGCTAGATACCCACAAGCCCCTTCCTTGGCTATCTCCCCTTATAATAGCCAGCGCCCATGGGAAGAAGGCAATGCCTGCGAGAAGGTTCGTTTTCCGGCATAGGGCAGCATCTGAGGGCAACCATAGGCCTAGCCATCTTGTTGATGGGCCTGGGTAATGGCCTCTCTGCCATCCTGCAGCGCCTGGGTGACGAAGCCACGGGTATCCTCCTCCCCGTCAAGTTAGCCCTTCTCGTGGCCCTTCTGTGGGGGACCCTTCGCCTGGGCCTCAGCCTCTGGGATGTGGGGCTAAAAGACCGTAGGTGGCTGCAAAACCTATCGGTTGGGATAGGAGGGGGGCTTTTAATGATCCTTCCTGTGGCCGTCTACTTCCTGTTTCCCGTAGGCGTCCCAGGAGGGGAAATAGCATACGAGGAGGCTGAGGAGAGGGACGTAGCCCATTTTCTGGTGTGGGCTCTCCTATATCAGCCTTTGGGGACTTCCCTCTTTGAGGAAGCGCTCTTTCGAGGGGCCCTGCAGGCCCTGGCGCTCAAAGCCATGTCGCCAAGGAAAGGGATAGCGCTGGTTGCCCTCACCTTCGGTGCCTGGCATCTGGTGGTCAACTATCATACGGTGAAGCAGACATCGGTAGGCGAGGAACCGGTCCTTTTCCTGCTAGCGCAAATAGGCGCCTTCCTCGGGCTAATAGTGGGGTCACTAGTGCTGAGCTATCTCCGCCTCCGCACAGGTAGCTTGGCTGCACCTATAGGCTTCCATTGGGCAGTAGTGGTAACTATGCAGGGCACCCTTACTTTTATCGTGAGATAATGCACTAGATTTTAAAATGACAGTGTGCTAAGTTCCATTGCGAAGTGGCGTGGCGGCTATGGATCTTGTCTCTCCTTAGCATTCTGGTTGTGGCAGGATGTAGGGGAGAGGCAAGGCCAGAAGTTGTCATAAACGGCACCCCTCTATCGGCTCGGCCCTACCAAGGGGCTATCTTGGCCGAGCCTTGGCCCAAGCCTGATTTCGTCCTCACCGACACCGCAGGGCGACCTTTCGATTTTCGGAAGGAGACGGAAGGGTATGTCACCCTACTTTACTTTGGATATACCCACTGTCCTGACATCTGTCCCGCCCACATGGCGAACATCGCCTCTGCCCTGCGCAAGATGTCGGAGAAGGAGCGCTCCCAGGTAAAGGTGATCATGGTCACCGTAGACCCCGAGCGCGATACCCCCCAAAGGCTGCGGGAATGGCTGGACCTGTTCGATCGCTCGTTCATCGGCCTGTGGGGGAGCCTGGACCAGATCAACGAGACAGGCCGCAAAACTATGGGGGAACGCTGGTCCCCTCCAGTGAAGGAGTTTTACCAGGACACCTACTACGTGAACCATATGGCCTTTGTGGTGGCCTATGGTAAGGACAATATGGCCCGGGTCATCTACCCCTTCGGTGTGAGCGTGCAAGCGTATCTTTACGATTTAAAAAAGATGGTAGGAGGTGAGTAATGGGCAGGATTCTTCTCGCAGTAGGTATAGGGGTGCTCCTAGTTTCTGGGGCCATAGCATGCTCCCAGGGTGTCAAGGCCGCCAAAAAGGTGGGCGATTTGGAGATCTACGACCCCTTCGCTCGGGCAAGCCACGAGGAGGGGGCCGTATACATGGCCTTCCGCAATACAGGGGACGACGACGACTCCATAATTGCGGCCTCCAGCCCCGTGGCAAATAAGGTGGAGCTCCACAATACCGTCGCCTTGCAGGGCGGCGGAATGCGCATGACCCCCGTTGAACGCATACCTTTACCTAAGAGGGCCTGGGTAGCCCTCAGCCCTGGTGGCTACCACATAATGCTGGTAGACTTAAAAGAGGAGCTAAAGGCAGGACAGAAGATTACAGTGACCATCCGGTTTGAGAGAGCAGGGAGCGTCACTCTAGAGGTGCCTGTAGTGGAGCTGATGGAGGAAGGAGGACACTAAAGATCTGAAGCTAAAGTACCTTCTATTCGCACTCCTGGGCGGGGGCATCCTCTTCTCCTCCTTCTTGATGGTGCGAGCCTATCAAGGGGGCACGGGGGGCTGTAGCGAGCCCCTCGTCCCCCTCCCAGGCGTGGAAGTCACCCGTGAAACGGTTCAGGCTGCCCTCCTAAGGACAAGGGAGGCAGCACAGATAGCCCGCACTGGGAACGTGGACGATGCCGAGCTAGCCTTCGCCGGCTACTGCACCGTCTGCACCTTGGCAGGGGTGAGACGGGAGCTCCGCGATGAGCCCCTCTTCGGCAAAGTACATGACCTGACCCACAACCTAGATGGCATCGTTAGGCAGAAGGACAAGGCCTTGGCCAAAGGCCTCTGCCAGGACGTACTCGCGATAGAGGTAGAGTTTTGGAAAGATAGGCGGCCCGATGAGGTAGCCAGGCTCTTAGACAGCATCGCCCAGAGGCTGGAGCAGGCCCTAGCTCTCTTGCCAGTTGAGAGATGATCCATCCCTTTTTAAGCCATACCATCGTCCACAATTCGCCAGACCTAGCCTTGATGGCTGCTGCCGCCCCCATTATGTTGTTAAGCTTGGTAGGGGCCGCTATAGCCTTCATATTTTGGCGAAGGCATGCCTCCGAAAGCAGGCCAGGTGCCCACCGGCCTCTTACCCCCTTGGATGCCCACCCCATCACAGAATCCGACCTAAGGGACGCCCTGGCTGACCTGCAAGAAGCGCTAGATGCCTTGGCCCGAGGGGAGGAGAGCCAGGCCATAGCCCTCATCATGGGACGACCACGACGGGTAGCCCATAACCTGGATGGGCCCGTATGGGAGCGCAACGCCGAGCTGGGCAGTCGCCTGTGTCTATGCCTCCTAGAAGCGGTAGAAGAGGCGACCAGATTGCGCCGGCCCCCGCACCTGGCAGAGGTAGCACAAGAGCTCTCCCAAACCCTTCAACAGGCCGGACAGGTTATGGGGCTTATAAAGCTCGCCAATCAGGTGTGAAGGCCATGGCTGCTGTCCTTCTTACTGGACCCCCAGGATGCGGCAAGACTACCGTCCTAATAGATCTTCTGAAGGAAGTGAAGGCACCAGCAGGCGGATTTTACACTAAGGAGCTGCGCCGGGGGAACAAGCGTTGGGGCTTTGCCCTTATCACTCTACAAGGCCAAGAAGCGGTCTTGGCCTCGGTGGACCTGCCCGGACCTTCCCGCGTTTCTCGCTACGGCGTGGCCATGGACGTTTTAGAGGAGATAGGCGTGCCCGCTATCTTAGAGGCCCTTAGAAAGGGACAGCTGGTAGTGATAGACGAAATAGGGAAGATGGAGCTCCTCTCGCCCCGCTTCCGGGAAGCAGTCCTGACCGTGTTACAAGCTAGTAGGCCACTTTTGGGCACCATCATGCTAGCCCCCCACCCTTTTGCCGATGCCATTAAGGGCCGATGGGATGTGCGCATTGTATACCTCACGCGGGAGAACCGGGAGCAGGCTTTCCGAGAAGCGCTAGAGGCTACCAAAGATATGCTAGCCCAGGCCAGGATTTGATTCTTTAGCCCATCCTGCCCATACTGTAACCGTGGAAAGGGTTGAGAAGGCCATGAGAGCAACCAAGGAAGGCAACCGAGGCTTGCGGCGAGGCCCTGGTACCCGGAAGCAAATACTCGAAGCCTGCTTACGCCTCTTCTCCCAGAAAGGATACGCCCGCACAACAGTGCGGGACATCGCCCGCCTTGTAGGTATCACCGATGCCGCCATCTACTACCACTTCTCCTCGAAGCAGGAGCTTCTGGAGGCCCTGGTGGAGGAGAAGGGCTTCATCCATCGCCTCCAGGCCTTGGAGCAGGTCGTCCCCCGTGTGCCGCTGAGAGAGCAGCTGGCGGCTATCGCGAGGGGAGCCGTGGAGATTATGGACGAGAACCGCGACTTCCTACGCCTCATAGTAGTGGAAGGACTAGCTGGCGACCAGGCAATGAGCAACCAGTACAAGCGACTCGTGGGGCAATGGGAAAGGGCCCTTACTACCGTCCTCAGCCGCTACCAGGAACAAGGCGACCTGACAGGGGTAGACCTGGAGTCCCTGGCCCGCCAGATAATTTACATAATCTTGGGCCCATTCCTCGACTCCTGGATGGGCAGACGTTGGGGCCCTGAGCTAGATGCCCATCAGCGGCGCCAGGCCCTCGCCTCCTTCGCTGCCGAGGCGATTGCTCGTTTACCCTTGGGGCAGCGGTGAAGGGCCCGTGCGCTACAGGTATCGCCTACTTGTTAATCTTAGGCTTCACCCTGTTCCTTACCGTGGCCGCAAGCCACCGCACACCTCTTCCCGCCGATGAAGCCGTACTAAACTGGTTCCAAAAACAGCCCTGGCCAGGCCGGCCCTTCTCAGAAGCAGTAAGGGCGATAACCTCCACCCAGGTGGTATTGGCTGCAGGGGCGATGACGGCTGTAGCGTTAGGCCTTATGGGACGGGCAAGGGAGGCCTGGGGACTGATCATCGTCTTACTCCTTCTGCCCCTCCTGCAGACAGCTATTAAAGAGCTGGTAGATAGGCCCCGCCCTGGCCCCCCCATAGCCGAGCTGAGAGCCTCTTACTCTAGCCCCAGCTTTCCTGCCGGACACGTCATGAGCCCCACTGCCCTCTACCTGTATCTATTAGGCCTAACCTTCTCGGGCCTTTTCCCCTTCCCCTGGAACGCCCTGACCATCGCCTGGGCGGCGGTGATGATCGTTGCCTCCGGCCCACCCAACCTCTGGCTAGGGATCCACTGGCCCAGCGATCTCCTCGGGGGCTGGTTATGGGGCATAGTCATCGCCTTTCCGCCCTTAAGATGGGCCAGAAAATAGGAGAGGGCATATTCTTCTGATCCTTAACCGTCTTGTCATGGGGGATGGAGGGGGGTTAAGATTATGGGGAAGGGACGGGCCATGCGCATTGCCGTAGCAGCAGACCACGCTGGACTTCCCCTTAAGGAGGTAATAGTGGACTGCCTACGGCACGAAGGGCATATGGTTCTGGACCTGGGCACCTTTTCCAACGAGTCTGTAGACTACCCAGACTATGCTCGTGCAGTAGGGCTGGCCATCCAGAGGGGAGAGGCAGAGAGGGGGATCGTCATTTGCGGCAGCGGTGTAGGGGCAAGCATCGCCGCCAACAAGATGCGTGGTATTAGGGCCGCCGTCTGTCACGACATCTATTCGGCGCGCCAAGGTGTGGAACATGACGACATGAATGTCCTCTGCCTGGGATCGCGGGTAGTGGGCGCGGCGTTAGCTGTCGAGCTGGTAAAGGCCTTCGTTACTGCTCGCTTCAGCGGTGAGGAGCGCTACAAGCGGCGCCTAGAGAAGGTGGCAGCTTTGG
>JAUQPQ010000040.1 GCA_030550295.1 Chloroflexota bacterium | reverse complement strand
TACTACCTCGATGCCATAGCGTTCCTCCAGCAGCTTAAGGGGGCGTCGTATCTGGTCTGGCTCCCGTAGCCCCGTCATCACCCACAAGTAGCTAGGACGGAACTCATGCCAAGGACTGCGGTCTACTAAGGTCACCTGGACCTCCCCAGGATGTGCCCACTGGGTAAACCTACGGGCTGCGATGGCTCCCCCGCTGCCACCGCCCAAGATTAGCACCCGTGCCATCTCACCACCTCCTGAACTACCCTTAAGCATATCAGATGCCGATGCGAAACCTTAAGCTTAGGGGCCAGTCAACAACAGCCTTCCCTGCCACCAGCCCATGGGATATGTAAGTGCCAAAGGGTTAGGCAGCATTAGCTCCTCAGCTATGTGAGCCCCTGGCCAGCGGCCCTGGAGGTGGACGCTGGAGCCTTTCAGGTGGGTAGAATCTGCTCAGGGCTAGTTAGGGGGCGACCGAGCCGGCTCATCTGCCTCACATCCTTTGTTGCGCCTCCAGTGTAAAGTGGACAAAGCCCGGGTTATGGGTGCATAGGTGGGGGATGCCTTGACGTCCCCACCGGGTGGTGGTAGGGTGCCATAAGAGAAGAATGGAGCGCATTTATTTGGACCACGCCGCCACGACCCCTCTAGACCCCAGGGTGCTTGATGCTATGATGCCTTACCTTAGCCGCTGCTGGGGGAACCCCTCCAGCGTGTACATGGAGGCCCAAGAGGCAAGAAGGGGCCTGGAGGAGGCGCGGCGTACGGTGGCTAGGATCCTCGGGTGCCGGCCACAGGAGATCATCTTCACCTCTGGGGCGACGGAGGCTAATAACTTGGCCCTACGCGGTGTGGCCTATGCCATGGCTGCAAGGGGGCGGCACATCGTCACCACGGCCATAGAGCACCACTCGGTCCTCCATGTTGCCGAGCGGCTAGAGAAGGAGGGGTTCCGGGTGACCTATCTCCCGGTGGACGGGGAAGGGTTTGTGGAGCTGGGGGCCTTGGAGGAGGCGGTAGGGCCGGATACGATCCTTGTCTCCATCATGTACGTGAACAATGAGGTGGGTACCATAGAGCCCATCGCCCAGGCGGTGCAGATAGTTAAGGGGCGTAACCCCAAGGCCCTCTTCCATACTGATGCCGTCCAGGCGGTGGGCATCCTAGAGCTGGACGTGGGGCGTTTGGGGGTAGACCTGCTGACGATTGGTGCCCATAAGTTCTATGGGCCTAAGGGGGTGGGGGCGCTATACATCAGGTCGCGCACTCCCCTTCTGCCTCAACAGTTGGGTGGGGCCCAAGAGCGCAACCGTCGTGCTGGCACTGAGAACGTGGCCGGCATCGTGGGCATGGCCAAGGCCTTGGAGCTGGCCTATGAGGAGCGGGATCTGAGGGTGGCCCACTATCGGGCCCTTAGGGACCGCCTGCTATGGGAGCTGCCGCAGCGTCTGGCCGGAGTATATATCACGGGGCCCAAGGATCCAGACAGGAGGATAGCCCACATCGCCTCCTTCTGCATTGAGGGAGTAGAGGGGGAAGGTGTCCTGATGGCCCTAGACTTGGAAGGGATCGCTGCCTCCAGCGGTTCCGCTTGCACCTCGGGCTCTCTGGAGCCCTCCCATGTGCTTAGGGCCATGGGGGTGCCTGAGACTTTGGCCCGGGGCTCCCTCCGTCTCTCTGTGGGGAGGGAGAATACCATGGAGCAGATAGAACGGGTGCTGGCAGTGCTGCCCCAGGTGGTAGAGCGTTTGCGTTCCCTCTCCCCCCTGCGGCGGGCTGCGCCAAGGGAGCGATAAGGGGATGAAGGACCGGCAGGAGGAAGAGACGGCCCTACAAGAGGCGCTACGCAGCAACCTTCTCCTGACCCGGGTAGACGAGATCCTGGCCTGGGCGCGTAGTCGCTCCTTGTGGCCGCTCATGTTTGGGCTGGCATGTTGCGCCATAGAGATGATCGCCACTGCCACCTCCCGGTACGATATCGCGCGCTTCGGAGCGGAGGTGTTCCGCCCCTCACCCAGGCAGGCCGACCTGATGATCGTTGCTGGTACCGTCACCTGGAAGATGGCTGTGCCAGTGCGCCGAATTTATTTGCAGATGGCGGAGCCTAAGTGGGTCATAGCTATGGGCTCTTGCGCTACCATCGGTGGGCCCTTCGCCTATGGGTATTCCACCTTGCCTGGGGTCAACCTCATAATCCCTGTGGACGTATACGTCCCTGGCTGTCCCCCTAGGCCCGAATCCCTCCTTAAAGGGCTCATCCTATTGCAGGAGAAGGTCAGGCGCTTCCGGGCCACAGGCGTGCGGGAGCGTAAGGAGCCCTCAGGCGACTTCTCCAGGTACCTGCCAGAAGACGATCCCTTACGCCAAGAGCTGGAGTCCCTCTTCCCACCCCACGTGTGAACGAAGTTTGCTAGATCACCTGGGGCGCCCCGAGCAGGCGCGGTGGCCACAAACTAAACAGGACCCTAGCTAAAAGGTCGGCCCTAGTTATGGGGCCATGATGGCGGCTATCGCTGCCCACATCGGCGGCCAAGCTTAGGAGGAAGTAGGAATGTGGCCCCAATCGCTGGCCTAGTGGAGCCCCTCCTTGTGCCCCCGTCCATATAAGTGGACGTCCCCCTACCCATACCTTTCCGTCTTGCACGGCCACCTCCTCCCCTGGCCCGGCGACTACTAGCTTCAGCACCCTTCGTCCCCTCAGGTGGGCCAAGACCACATCACCAGGGTGGGGTGGACGAAACAAATAGCTCACGCCCTCCACCACCACTATCTGCCCGTGACGCAATAGGGGGTACATGCTCCATCCCTCCACCCTGACGATCCCTACCAAAGGCCGGCAGAAAGGTGTCTTGGCCTTCCCCCTGTCCACGGTGTAAATTTTGAGATAAAGGACACTAAACGGGGAGGGCGGCACAATGGTGAAGATAAAGGTAGCTCATGCCCACTGCGACATCCCTTGTGGGATCTACGACCCCCTACCTGCCCAGATAGCAGCTATGACGGTGCTGCGCATGCACCAGCTCATCGAACAGCTCCCCCAACCTGGCGAGGGGGGCGGCAAGGAGGAGCGGGACCGCTACGATAACTCCCTCTCCCGCTACATAGCCATCAAGGAACAGCATGCCGAACTGGCGAAGCGCGAGCTGGACATCCTCTGGCACGACTACTTCAAGGCGGAGCACTTGGAGAAGTACCCAGACTTGCATGACCTCTTCTGGAACACCATCAAGCTGGCCTCCAAGGTGAAGCAGGAGATCAACAAGCAGGCTGCCGAGGAACTAGTGGCCAGAGTCCAGCGCATCGCCGAGATCTTCTGGGAGACTAAGGGGGTAAGGACTCATCGCGTCCCCACCCATATGCCTGTGGGTGGTGAGTACGTCCTACCTGCAGCTTGAAGGTAGGCCTGCGGGCCCATTGAATTTAAGAAGCAAAGGGTGTAGAATCCTCCCTAGACCCTAGGGAGGGGTGAGATGTTCGGATTGGGCATAGTTAAGGGGATGCTACTTACTATTAGGCACCTGTTTCGTCCCCCTTTCACCTTCCAGTATCCGGAGGAAGAGCGTTATATCCCGCCCAATGCCCGTACCAACCTTCTCTGGTTCGAAGAGCGCTGCACCGGATGCTCCACTTGTGCCCAGGCCTGCCCCGACGGGTGCATATTGGTGGAGACTGCTCCAAATCCGGACGGCACCCTAAAGGTGGTTCGCTACGAGATAGATTTTCGCCTGTGCATGTTTTGTGGCCTGTGTGTGGAGGCTTGCCCCTATGAGGCTATTCAGGCCGGAGGCCCCTACGATGATGCCAGCTACGATTTCAATGCCCTCTACAGGGACAAGGAGGCCCTCACCCACATGGCGCAGGAATATCTGCGCACTCATGGCTGGACCTACCCCAATGGCAAGAAGGCCCCCAAGCCTGATGAGCGCCCCCTGCACCTGGGAGGCCCTGCCCGGGGTAAGGGGGCCTACAGGCCTGAAGTGGGCCTGGGGGGAGGGCCTAGCCTAGTAGTTTCGGGAAGCTCTAAGGTCTCGGCAGAGGAATAAAAGGGATGGCCAAAGTCACCATAGATGGGCGCACCGTAGAAGCCCCTGAAGGTGCCCCCTTGGTAGAGGTCATCAAGAATGCAGGCGTCTGGATCTCCAACCTCTGCTACGTAGATGGGCTCCCTCCGTATGCTGGGTGCCGCACCTGCCTAGTAGAGATCGAGGGGTTACGAGGGCTGCAACTGGCCTGCACCACCAAGGTAGTCGATGGCATGGTGGTGCGCACCCAGACGCCAGAGGTGATCAGCACCCGTCGGGCTGTCCTCTCCCTCATCATGTCCTACCACTCCGACCGCTGCCTCACCTGCCACCGGGTGGTGAAGTGCAAGCCTGGCGATACTTGCCTGCGGGACAACGTAGTCACCCACCGCTGCCTCACCTGCTCCAAGAACTACCGCTGCGAGCTCCAGACCACCTGCGAGATGTTGGGCATGGCCGGCTACGAGCCTTGGGAGGGGGAGGAGCGCACCTACTACACCCTCCTCCAGCCTGCTCCCGATAAGGGAAACCCCTTCCTAGAGTTCGACCCCCAGATGTGTATTATCTGCACGCGCTGCGTTCGGGTGTGCGATGAGGTGCGCCATACGGGGGCCATCACCTTGGCAGGCCGCGGCTTTGAGACGCGTATCCAGTTTGGTGCTGGGGGGCCGGTACACGAGTCCAACTGCGATTTCTGTGGCGCCTGCATCGATGTCTGCCCCACGGCCACCCTCATGGAGCACCCCAACAAGTGGGCAGCTGCCCAGGTAGAGCGTTGGGTACCCACCACCTGCACCTGGTGCTCAGTGGGATGCTCTTTAATGGTGGGGATTAAGGGAGGGCGAATCGTCGTTGTTAAGCCAGACCCTACTGGCAACCCTGTAAGTGGCCACCAGCTCTGCGTGCGCGGCCGGTTCCACTACGATTTCGTCCGCCCCCATCAACGCCTTAAGGCCCCTCTGGTGGTAAAGGACGGGATGAGGGAGGAGGTGCCATGGGAGGAGGCCCTAGACCTGGTGGCTAGGCGTCTGGCCCGGGTGCGTCAAGAGTACGGCTCTGAGGCGATCGGCTTTTTAGGGTCGCCCTTAATCACCAACGAGGAGAACTACCTTCTGGCGAAGCTCGCCCGGGGGGTGATAGGGAGCCCTAACGTGGACTCTACTTTAGGGCCTATTTTAAGGGCTGCTCAGGAGGCCTTGGCCGCGGTGCTAGGGACACCCATTATCCCTGCCGATTTGGCCCAGTTGGCCAAAGGTCGCACCATCTTGGTGGTGGCTGAAGATTTAGAGTCCACCCATAACGTGGCTGCCTTGCCCATCAAGGATGCGGTGGTACGCGAAGGGGCGCGTCTTATAGTAGTCTCCCCCCGCTGGGGTGAGCTGTGCGACTTTGCGTCTTTGTGGCTACAGCCGCGGCCAGGAGAAGAGCCGGCCCTTCTCGCCCACATACTAGGGCTTCTGGCCCAGAGGCCCCAGATAGCGTCACGTTTGGCCGGCCTCTCTCTGCCGGCCGAGGCCCATCACGGGGTGCCCCCAGAGGCCGTATCTGAGGCGGCAGAGCTGTTGGCCCGGGCGATTATAGATGAAGCGCATCGGCCCTTGGCCTTGGTATATGCCCTGCCTTATGTGGGCCCTGGCCATGTGAGGGCCGTTCTCTCGGCCTTGGCTATTTTGGCTGTCAGCCTGGGAGATGAGGGGTTGCAAAGCTTGTTCGTCCTGCCTCCAGAGGCTAACGGTTGGGGCATGCTGGATATGGGTATAAGCCCCCAAGGGCTCCCTGGCCCCTTCCCCTTGGAGGAGGTAGCCCAAGTGGAGCGCGTCTGGGGCATGCGGGTGGCCAACGGAAAGGGGGGAGACTTCTGGGAGATGATGAGACAGGCCGGGGGGAAGCTTAGGGCCCTAGTGGTGGTAGGGGACAACCCCTTATTCTTCGCCCCAGCCCGCCAGGATGTAGCCCAGGCGTTGGCGCGCCTGGAGTTCCTGTGTGTCATCGACTCCATCGATACGGCCACGGCCCAGATGGCCCATGTGGTGCTGCCCGATGTTGGCCCCTATGCCAAGGAAGGAACTATCACCAGTGCTGATAGAAGGGTCTTGCGCCTGCACGGTGGGGCCGCACCTGCTGGAGAGGCGCGGCCTGCTTGGGCCATCTTAGTGGAGTTAGCCGTACGTCTTGGTAGCCTCATCCCCTTGGGGGAGGTGAGGCTAGCCTACAGGTCGCCAGCAGAAGTTATGGAGGAGATCTCCCAGCTTTCCCCCTTGTACAGAGGGGCGAGGTATCCGGAGCTGGAGAATGGGGCCCAGCAGGGCTTCTCCTCCCTGCCCTTGCTCTCGCCATCCCTCTCCCTTCCTTCGCTTCCCCAGAACCCTAAGGACGGTTACCTCCTCATGGCAGGGAGGGGGCTTTTCACCAGTTACGAGGCTGCAGCCTTGGGCCTCGATGACGCTGACCGTCTCCATCGTGAGGAGTTTGCTGAGCTCCATCCTGCCGATGCTGCTGCCTTAGGCATCGGCCCTGGGGATGAAGTTGTTATCGCTAACTCCCGGGGGCAGATACGCCTTCCCGTCCGCATCACCCAAGAAGTCCTTCCTAGGGTGGTAGTGGTGCCCCTCTACAAGGGGGGAGGGGCTGCCCTGTCCCTCCTGGGTCCCTATGAAGCCACTTGCACTGTGACCATCACCAAGGCATAGGGCAGCTCATCCATCTTGTTGGCTTTTGCCCAGGTTGCAGGCAGCGCTAGATTTATGACGCTAATCTATCTAGGGGCCTGGAGGGCCCTTTCAATGGCTCCTTCGTAGGCCTGGGCCATAGAACCCAAGGGGAGGGCGATGGGGCCGAGGCGAAGGGCTGATCCCCCGAGGCGGCCTAGGTAGGTTATGGGGGCGCCACAAGCTTGGGCCAAGGCCTTCAGCTTATCTCCTGCTCCAGGGGGCGTCACTAGGAGGATGCGTGATGGTGCCTCCCCAAAAAGGGAGGCGTGGGGATAGGGGCCTAGGTCTAAGGGGGGCGCTTCCAGGCCAAGGCCCTCCCGGAGGCAGAGCTCAGCCAAGGCTACGGCCAGCCCCCCTTCAGAGCAATCGTGGGCAGTGCGTACGATTCCTTCTTTCATGGCAGCTAGGGCTGCCTTCTGGACTCGGTCTTCTAGCTGCAAGTCCAGCTGGGGCCTGCCCCTTGGGGCAAGGCCCATCACCGCCAGCAGTTCGCTTCCGCCGAGGGATTGAGGGGGGAGGGCTGGGCCAGGCCCAAGAAGGTACACCTCGTCGCCAGGTTTGGCTGATCCCGGCCTGGGTATGCGGTATACGTCCTCAATGAGGCCCATAAGGCCCACCACAGGTGTGGGGTAGACGGCCTGTCCCCCCGTCTCGTTGTAGAGGCTGACGTTGCCTGAGACCACAGGTATGCCCAGGGCACGGCAGGCCTGGGCCATACCATCTATAACGCCCTCCATATGCCAATAGACGTGGGGACGCTCGGGAGAGCCAAAGTTGAGGCCATCAGTAATGGCCAAGGGGCGGGCCCCCAGGCAGATGACGTTCCGGGCGGCCTCGGCCACCGCCATGGCCCCTCCTACCTGTGGGTCCAGATAGCAGTAGCGTCCGTTACCGTCGGTGGCTATGGCCAAGGCTAGGGGGGTGCCCTTAATGCGCAGGACGGCGGCATCGGCCCCGGCCTCTACCACCGTGTTGTTGAGGACTGATTGGTCGTACTGCTGGTAGACCCAGCGACGGGAGCAGATATTGGGGCTGGCAAGGAGTGCCAAAAGGGTGGCGGCCGGATCCTCAGGGGAGGGGAGGGAGGCCATGTCCATGGCCCTGGCGGCTGCTACCTCGGGAGGCATATCACCAGCGCCTTCGTATATAGGGGGATCAGTGAGGATGGAGATGGGGAGGCATGCCACCTCATATGGGCCATCTTTCACCCGGATCAGGCCGTCGCCTGTGACCTTGCCGATGATGGCCCAAGGGATCTCCCACCTCTGGAACAGGCGCCCTACCTGTTCCTCGTATCCTTGTCGGACGATGATTAGCATGCGCTCCTGAGACTCGGAGAGCATCACCTCATAGGGTGTCATGCCCTCCTCCCTTCTAGGGACGCGGGCGATGTCTACCTCTACGCCAGCCCCGCCCCTAGCAGCCGCTTCAACGCAGGCAGCGGTGAGCCCCGCTGCCCCAAGGTCTTGGATGCCTACCATCCATTGAGGGTGGTTCCACGCCAGGTCTAGGCACGCCTCTACCAGCAGCTTCTCCAGGAAGGGGTCTCCCACCTGTACCGCTGGCCGTAGCTCCTCGAACCGGCCAGTAGGATCGGTTCGGGAGGCGAGGCCTGAGGCCCCATGGATGCCATCACGGCCGGTGCCGGCCCCTACCAACATGAGGGTGTTGCCCTCGCCTTGAGCGCGGGCCCGCACTAGCCTTTCCTCGGGCAGGATGCCCATACAGAGGGCATTAACGAGGGGGTTGTGAGAATAAGCCTCCTCGAAGTACAGCTCGCCGCCTACGGTGGGTATGCCTAGGCAGTTGCCGTAGCCGCCAATACCCCCGACTACCCCTGCAAACAAGTAGCGGTTGCGAGGGTGACTTAAGGGGCCAAAACGGAGGGAGTCCAAGATGGCCAAGGGGCGGGCTCCCATGGCCAAGATATCCCTCACAATGCCTCCTACCCCTGTCGCTGCCCCCTGGTATGGCTCAATGGCCGAAGGGTGGTTATGGGACTCCACTTTCAGGGCAGCGCACCAGCCCTGCCCCACCCTCACTACGCCGGCGTTCTCCTCCCCCCGGCCCACCGCTACCCAGGGGGCCTGAGAAGGGAGGCGGCGAAGAAGGACCTTGGAATGCTTGTAGCCACAATGTTCGCTCCAGAGGGCGCCGAACATGCCTAGCTCTACCTCGTTGGGGTGGCGCCCAAGCCTCTGGACGATGAGCTGGTACTCTGCTCTGGTGAGGGCTATCGCCTCTAGAAGCCGCTCCCTGTCCATCCCAGGAGCCATCTTAGCTGGGGTATAGGGTCACCTGCTACCCGTGAGAAAATCTAGCCGGTTACCTTAGCAGCTGCCTGCCCAGCGTAATAGAGAGCGCCATATGAAAAGGCCATCTTCTCCTCCCAACAGCGCCTCACAGGCCCTCTCAGGATGGGGCATCATCCCCAAAACGTTCCCCTCCCGGTTGACGATGCCGGCGATATTTTCCAGGCTCCCGTTGGGGTTGGCTTGTCTAGTCACCTCCCCTTTGGGATCGCAGTACCGAAAGACGATACGCCCCTCCCTTTTCAGGGAGTCTAATGTCTCGGGGTCGGCGTAGTAGCGGCCCTCACCATGGGAGATGGGCATGCGCAAGACCTGCCCTGGGGAGCAGGCGACGGTGAAGGGGTTGTGGCATACCTCCACCCGCAGGTGAACCCATTGACACCGATATTGAAGATGTTCGTTGCGCAAAAGGGCTCCCGGCAGGAGGCCAGCCTCACACAAGATCTGGAAGCCATTGCAGATGCCGATGACAGGGCGACCAGCCTGGGCATGCTTCACTACTGCCTCCATAACGGGCGAGAAGCGGGCGATAGCCCCTGGGCGCAGGTAGTCTCCATAGGAGAAGCCTCCAGGCAAGACTACACAGTCATACCCTGCCAGATCGGTCTGGCGGTGCCAGACTAGGTCGGCCTCTTGCCCCAAGATGGAGGTGAGGACATAATGGCAGTCGTAGTCGCTCCACGTCCCAGGGAACACGATTACGGCAAAGCGCATCTTCCTGAAGTAACGGTAACATATAGGCCTCCCCTATTGAAACGCCTTCCCCTAGGAAGGGGAGTTTCGGTAATCTGGGCCCAGATGGACGTCTTCGAGGAGCTGGAGAGGATCTTCCATCCCCGTTCGATAGCGGTGGTAGGGGCCTCGGCCCATCGGGACAGCCCAGGGCACGATTACGTCCTTTCCTTGCTCCAGTACGGCTTTCAGGGCGCCATCTACCCTATTAATCCCCGGCTGGAGGAGCTTTTGGGCCTTAAGGCGTATCCCAGCGTGGAGGCGGTGCCTGGCCCCGTGGACTACGTCATCTCGTGCATCCCCAACAGGGGCGTAATAGGGTTGGTGGAGGAGTGCGGCCGCAAGGGGGTGCAGGCGATCCAGCTCTTCACCGCCCGCTTCTCAGAGACGGGGCGCGAAGAAGGAAAGAGGCTGGAGAGGGAGCTTTTGCTAAGGGCCCGCGCCATGGGCGTGCGCATAATAGGGCCAAACTGTATGGGCCTCCACTACCCCAAGCTGGGCATCACCTTCCGGCCCGATATGATCGCCCCCGCAGGGCCCATAGGCTTTTTGTCCCAAAGTGGCAACCTCCTCTTCGAGCTGAACTACCTGGGCCGTGGCCGAGGGCTCTTTTTCAGTAAGGCCATTAGCTACGGCAACGGCCTCGATCTGGACGAGGCAGACTTCCTGCGCTACTTCGCCCATGACCCCGAAACTAGGATTATTGGGGCCTATATAGAGGGGGTAAAGGAGGGCCGCCGCTTCTGGGAGGCCTTACGCGAGGCGGCATCGGTGAAGCCCACGGTGTTGCTAAAGGGCGGACGCACTGAGGGAGGTGGAAGGACTGCCTCCTCCCACACCGCTGCCCTGGCCGGCTCCTATAAGGTTTGGGAGGCGGCCGTTAGGCAGGCGGGGGCCCTCCCCGTAAAGAGCCTGGAAGAGCTAATGGACCTGCTTATTGCCTTCAGCAGATGGACGCCAGCGAAAGGAAAGGGCATTGGCGTAGTAGGTGGTGGGGGAGGACGGTCTGTGCTGGCAGCTGACCGGTGCGAGGAAGAGGGGCTTTCTACCCCTCCCTTGACCGCAGAGATCGAGGCCCATATCGCTGTCAAGGCCCCCGATCTGGCAGGGTGGGTCACGAATCCTGTGGACCAGTCCATCTTGGCGGGAAGTGGGGTTGGAGGGGCAGAAATTCTGGCCCTAATGGCGCGCGATCCGCAGTATGACGGCCTTGTGGCCATCTTGGGCGAACCTTGGGCCCTGGGACGGCCTAACGCCCAGGCCATAGTGCGGAGGGTGGCCCAACGTTTCCTGGAGATCGGCCAGGGGATAGAGAAGCCCATAGCTGTGGTGGTCAATCACCTTGATTACGAGGAGGAATGGCAGTGGCGCCTCCTGATGGAAGTGAGGCGTGAGCTGGTGGAAGGAGGTATGGCCGTATTCCCCTCTGTGGACAGGGCCGTTGTGGCCTTGGCCCGCTTTCTCGCCTACTGGGAAGGGAGAGACTCCTGAGGGCCGAAGAGGCCCCTTTGTGACCTTAGCTCCGCCTCAGTGGGTGTGGGGTATTCTATTCGCGGGTGATAAATAGCCCTAAGGGTGGCCTTGAAGGCCTGGGCTACCACCTTTACATCGCGTAAGGTGAGGTCGCATTCGTCTAATTGGCCTTCTGCTAGGCGCTCCCTTATGACGCTGTCCACCAGCTCATCTATGTGTTCTGGGGAGTGGTCACGGGCGGCACGTACTACCGCCTCTACCGAGTCAGCTAACATGGCGATAGCTGTCTCCTTGGTCTGGGGCTTGGGCCCCGGATACCGGAAAGGCTCAGGGTCGGTCTCAGGCTCCTGGGCGGCAGCCTTACGGTAGAAGTAGGTGACTAGGCGGGTGCCATGGTGCTCGTTGATGAAGGCCCTCACTGCCGGAGGCAGCCGGTAGCGACGGGCCAACTGGAGTCCCGACTTCACATGTTCAATGATGGCCTTGGCGCTTTCTTGGGGTGTCAGGGCATCATGGGGGCTTTCGCCCTCTCCCTGGTTCTCTACGAAGTAATTAGGGTGGAAGAGCTTGCCCACATCGTGGAAGAGACATCCTACCCTGGTGAGGAGGGGATCGGCATTTACTGCCTGGGCGGCCCGTTCGGCTAGGTCGCTCACGATGAGGCTGTGGTGATAGGTACCTGGGGCCCTCTCCTGGAGCTGACGCAGGAGGGGGTGGTCGGCCTGGGCCAAATCTAGGAGCTGGAACCTGGTGACCATGCCGAATAGGTATCCCAAGACGATCATGGCCCCTACCGCCATAGTGGTGGAGAGGCCCCCTCCCAGAAGGGTGGCCATAACTATCCAGGGCAAATCGCTGCCGCGCCGAGCATCGTCCAGGAGCCAGAAGGCCAACAGGGTGGCTAGGGAGACAAGGGCGACCACCAGGGCCGACCAGGCATATCGCCCCAACCGGCCTATCCGCTGCGTAAGCAGGGCTCCCCCTGTGCCTGCAGCAAGGTATGTAGCTGCCACCTCTGCCCCTAGCCAGGGCTGATGGGTGCGTACAGGGTCTATTTGCATCGTTACGATGGCTGCCAGGGCGGCTATTACCGTGGCAGTTATTAGGGCTAGCCCTCCGTCTAACAGGGAGGCTACCAACATGGGGACGGCAGCCACAGGCACTATGTAGCGTAGGTACAAGTGATTCTCGTCGGGCAGGGTGAGGGAGAAGGAGACTTTGGCCAAGGTTACCCCCCCGGTTATAAGGGACACCAGGAGAAGGGTTCGGCCCATCCCCTTTATTCCGGGGGGGCGCCACAGCTGAAGATAGGCTCCCACTGCCATCCCCGCCAATAGGGCAGCCAAGATAGCTGCCCCTACCTCAGCTGGGTGGGTCTGATCCTGGGCTGTTACATCTCCGTGCCCCGGAAAAGAGGGGGACAGTATCAACGCCAGAATGGCGAAAAGGGAAACGGCAACGACGAATGCTAGTGGGGAAGGCCGATCTTCGAATTGGCCCATGTTAGGCACTCTTTAGCAAGGGCCATATTAGCAGAGGGAGATGGTACAGGAAACGGGTCAGGCCTGCCCAGCAAGTAGCTCCGTTACTACCTCGTTGATGAGGCGGCCCTCGGCGCGACCAGCTAGCCTCTGGATGAGGATGGGCATCACCTTCCCTTTATCAGAGGGGCCGCGTGCTCCCACTTGGGCGATGACCTCTCTTGCAGCCTCGGCTACCTCTTCCCGGGTCATAGGGGGTGGGAGGTAGGAGCGTAACACGGCTAGCTCAGCCTCTTCCCTTTCCACTAGGTCGGGCCGGTTGCCCTTGCGGAACTCTTCGATGCTCTCTAGGCGCTTGCGCACCTCCTTCTGGAGTATGGATAGGATCTCGTGGTCTTCTAGAGGGCGCCCCTTCTCTACTTCGGCGTTCTTGATGGCCCAGTTGAGCATGCGAATGGCTGTCTTGCGGGCTTCGTCGCGCTGACGTATGGCCTCTTTCAGGTCCTCGGCCAACCTCTCTTTGAGAGAGGGCACCTCATCACCTCCCTGATATTTGGGTGGCCATACGGCCTCTTAGTCCATAGTACCACCTGCGGGATGAAGGTGCCCACTTGGGAAGATGATACTACCTGCCCCTAGCGGAGGCGAGGGCAGCAAAGCTGATCTTGGCCTAGCCCCTTAGGGCACGCTGGGAGTTCTTTATGCTCTTGCGCAGTTTAGCGGCCGCCTTCTTCTTGCGCTTAACGCTGGGCGGCTCATAGTGCTCGCGGCGGCGGGCCTCGGCGAGGATGCCCAACTGCTGGACTAGCCTGTGGAACCTCTTTAGGGCCTGATCTATGCTCTCATTAGGGCCGACAATTACCTCCGCCACGGGCCGATCCCTCCTTCGGACTG
>JAUQPQ010000125.1 GCA_030550295.1 Chloroflexota bacterium | reverse complement strand
GCGTTGACCTTCTCCCTAGGCTGGAGGGCCAGCAGCGCCTGACGTACCGCCTCCCCCCAAGAGGCAACCCTCCCCGCTACCTGCCTGCCCAGTTCGGTGAGGTGAAGCTCCCGGGCACGTCCATCTTGCAAAGACGACCGGCGCTCTACTAGGCCCTTCCCTTCCAGGGTGGCCAGCGCCTCTGATATCGTGGCCTTGGCAAGACCTAAGCGCCGGGCTATGGCGCTGGCCCCTTCGCCCTCGTGTCCCACCAGGTACAGGAGGATGTTAACCTGAAGAGGGGTAAGCTGGTTGCCCCGCGCCTCTTGCCAAAGGAGGAGACGTAGGCTCTGGGCTACCCTCTCCAAGGCCGCCACTATCTTGCAGTCCAGGTCTTCGTGGCGGGCCTCGTAAGGGAGAGGCTTGGGTGGCAAGTCGGCCCTAGTAGTCACCCTCCTTCATGTAAGGGTAACACCAAAGGGCCACCTGTAACACCACTGACTTGAACCACGCGTGGAACATCTTCTCCGTCTCTTCTGGGCTTCTGCCTCCCTTCTCCAGGAAGGGGCGGATGGTGGCCGTAATGGGGTAGATGAAGGCCACTAAGTAGCGGCCTGCAACGTTAGGCACCGAAGCGACCTTGTCTGTCTGGTTCTTCTTGCTGCGATGGTGCCTCAGGCCTATCTCGTGCTGATAGTTGAGCCACTGCTGGTCATAAGGGCGGAAGCAAGTGTCCAGGATCCACTGCCCAAAGCGACGCCTCACCGCCGCCAGATAGGAGGCGTCAGGCTGGCCATCGGGCCCCGTGAAGTAGTAGACCAGGTGCGGATGGGACCCCACGAACCCATACCAGGTGTCCAAGATCTCCTCTATTTGGGGGCGCAAAATCTCCCCAGCCATGCGCAGATACCGTTCGTCCTCCTCGGTGAACAAGATCGCCGCCTTCAGCTTCTCCAGATCATCGACCACCAGCGGGGACGGCCCCACCTGCCCATACGTATACCCGGGTATCTCTCCCTGCATCCTTTCACCTCCGATAGTTAGGACTACTAACATTATTATTTCTCAGGGAGGGGATATGTCAAGGGGTAGTGGTGGGTGGGGAAACGACTTGGGGGATGCCTGAGTGGGCATCCCCCAAGGTTGATGGTTTTCTAAGGCCATTCTTACCTAGTGAATAGAGGCTCCTTGAGGAGCCATTTGGCAGTGCCTTCGGGCTGGAACTCGACGATCATGAGGCCTTGAAGGGCGCGGTGGTCAGTTTTGGACATGGTGACGGTGCTGCCTGGGATGGCGGTGCTGGGCTGGAAGTCCTTGATGGACTCGGCAGCATCCATAATGCCCCGTCGTGTCATGTCGCCACGCTCACAGGCGATCTTGAGGATCTGGACTGCTGTCTCGGCCAGAGCTTGGGCCGATATGGAGATGCGCGAAAGGGGTGGGCCGCCATAGGTCTCCAGAATGCGCTTGTGCTCCTTTATCTCCGGGCGTTCGGCATCGGCGACGGGGTCGAGGGTGAAGAAGCCTGATACCGTACCAGCGAAGGCCCGGTAGCCGCCCAGATCTTTCAAGAGCTCGGCGAGGGTGGTGGGGGTGTTAACGTAGCTCATGATGACCTTGGGCCGCCAGTTGTTCCCGATCATGAACTTGAAGCTCTGGGCAGCGAAGGCAGGGGTGGTGGCAAGGAAGAGGACATCGGGGTTGGCGGCCCGTAGGTTAGCTAGCTGGGAGCTGATGTCAGCAGCCGCTACCTCGTAGGCCTGCGTGGTGACGATCTGGCCCCTAAAGACCTCTCGGAAGCCCTCTAGCTCCTCTTTGCCGAAGTCGTCGTTCTGGTAGAGGATGGCCGCCTTCACCTGGGACACGGGCTTGCCTACAAAGCTCTGGGCGTTCTCGTTCAGGAAGGTGGCAAGGATCTTGCCCTCGTCGGGGTAGGCGGGGACGAAGCTAGTGGTCCATGGCCACTTCTGGGGGTTGTTCCATTTGCCAGCGCCAGTAAGGACCAATAAGTGGGGTATGCCATCGGCCGGGTTGCCGTCGCCGTTGGGGTCGTTGATGTAGTCCACCTGGCCGGTGACGGCAGAAGTGCCCAGGTTGCCGAAGAAGGCCACTACCTTATCTTGCTCGGCCAGCTTCTTCGCCTTCTCTAGGGCAGGGGCAGGAGAGTACTGGTCGTCCTCTCCTATCCACCTTATCTGGCGGCCACAGACGCCCCCATCCTCCTGGTTCACCTTGCGTATATAGGCCTGTATGGCAGGCAGATACGGTGAATAAACGGCGGCTGCGCTACCGCTGAGGACGATGGTCTGACCTATGATGATCTCCGTGTCAGTGACGCCGTAGTCGGTCTTCACTTGCTTCCAGCCTGGGGGCCTAGCTACCCCTGGCGTAGGAGTAGTAGGTGCAGCCTCCTCTTCACAGGCCACTAGGCCTAGGGCAAGGAA
>JAUQPQ010000039.1 GCA_030550295.1 Chloroflexota bacterium | reverse complement strand
GCGCGTCCTGGGGCCTCACCGCTTCGCCTTCAGCCACAACTGGCGATAAAGGCAGCTCCTATGACCAGCGCCTCAGCCGTGCGCCGCCGCTACCGATGCCGCGATGGATACATCGCCATAGCCCTAGAAAGAGAGGCCCAATGGCAGGCCCTCGCCAAGGCCATAGGACGCCCTGAGCTAGCCTATCCAGGCTCCTGGCAGGTAGCCGCTTCCTCCCCGCCACGGAGCAAGCTGGGACGCCTCCTGGAGCGAATCTTCGCCCAAGACAGCGCCGATAGATGGCGCCTGCGCCTCCAGGGCAAGGGGATCCCATGTCACTGAACAGCCCAACGGCGTAGCCTACCTACCACTTCCTGGCCCCTCTGCAAGGCGTATACCACCGCAAACGCCATCAGCAGGGTTGTCCCCAGCAACACCCACCGCGCCCCTGCCAAGTCAGCGATACTCCCCAGGGCAAGGGTGGGTATCAGGGAAAGGCCATCGGCGATGGCGCTCTGGGTGGCGAAGACCCTAGCCTGCGAGTGGAGAGGAGCCTCTTGGTGGAGAATAGTCCTAGTAGCCACTAACACCATCGTCCCCATCAAGCCCACCGGCACCGCCAATAACACCGTGAGAGTGATGACCGAGGACACGCCTAACCTGGACTCGATAAAGCTGATGCCCAAGTCAAGATGGGCCAGAATAAAGTCCCTCAGCTGGACTACCAGCCCTAAAGCGACAAGCCCCGCCAGCAGGATAACAAAGGCCACGGTAGCTGCCCTCCCTACCCCGATAAAACGCCCCATAAGGGGGGTGGACAAAATAGCCAGACCTGCCCCTAAGGCTGCTGGCACCATGACGAACACCACGTTTTCTGCCTCAATGTTGAGCGTCTCCTTCACGTAGTGGGGTGCTAAAACCACCACCGTTTTCAGCAGGAGCATCGTCGCCGTCATAAGGACCATGGCCATGTATGCCGCCCTGTTGTCGGTAAGTATGCGCCAGCCCAGGAGCATGGCCTCCCATGTGTCCAAGCCCTCCCCCTGGGAGGGCTCGCGCGTGGGCATCGTCCCAATCCTAAGCAGCACCATCGCCAGCCATACGTAAAGAAGAGCTACCACCACCATGACCGCCCTCGGCCCCAACAGCTTGAAAAGAAAGGGGGCCAGGATCACACCCCCACCCAACTGGCCAAGGACGGTCACCAAGACGAAAAGGGCATTGGCCCTAGCAAGAAAGGTATTCTCCACCAGAAGGGGCAAGACCGCCGATTCGGCCGGGCCCACCACCTGTCCCACCGCCGCAAACAGGAAGGCTAGCAAGTATAAGGTGGGGAGGTCCTGGGCATTAGCTACCATTAAGGCACCAATGGCTACCCTGGCCACTGCCCCTCCCACCAGGCTCCACCGGGGCGGAATCACGTCAGCTAACGCCCCACCCGGAAGCCCTAAAACGATGGAAGGGCTAGTAAGGGAGACGACCATCAGGGCAGTGAAGAAGCTCGACCCTGTCCTATCTACCGTCACCAAAAGAAGGGTATAAAGGAGGGCGTTCTGGCCTATCTGGGAGATAACTCGACCCTGAAGTAGGTAGACCAATGGCTGATGACCCAGCAGGGTAGCCCACGCTTCACGCCAGCGCCACCACATGCCCTATGTGAGCTGGACTCGTAAATAGAGGAGACCCATGGCCAAAGCCCAGGGAGGTAACGAGGCCCAAAACCCTAACTTCAACCACTCCCAGGGACGCACCTTGCCCCCTCTCCTCTCCCACATCCCTGCCGCCACAATGTTGGCCGTGCTGCCTATGACCGTCAAGTTCCCCAATATAGTGGCCCCAAATAGGAGGCCCCACCACAGAGGCAGAACGCCCAAGCCTTCACCCTCTAAAGCTTGAACGACGGGGATAAAAGTAGCTACCGCCAGCACATTGTCCATCAGGGCAGTTATGAAGCCGGCAATCCCTGACAATAAAAAGAGGAGGGCCGTGGGATCGTCTCTAGACCATTCCCTTACGCGTTCCGTAAGGACCGACATCGCCCCTGTGGTCTTCAACGTCCCCACCGATGCGAAAAGCAAAAGGAAAAAGACCAAGGCCGACCACTCCACGCGCCTCTCCAGAAGTTCCCGCGCCCTTGGGCCTGCCAGCAAGAGGCTCACCCCTCCTCCTACCAAGGCCACCGCCAAAAGCATAGAGTTCTTCTGCAGCCCAAGGGCATGTTCTAGGGGAGAATGAAGGGCCAAGGCCACCATCGTAGCCCCAAAGATCACCCACGGCAATCTCATATCAGGAGCGAAGAGCCCAGGAGGATCTTGGACCCTGACGGTGGTCACCTCCATGGCTACCTTCAGCTCTTTTAGGGGCCCTTGCAACTTCCAGAAAAGGACCGCTGCCAACACCAGGAAGGCTGCCAAGGCCAAGGGAGACGCCCATCTTAAGAAGTCTATAAAACCCAGGCCTGAACGCAGGGCTATCATCATTCCTACCGGATTTCCCACCACCGTCGCCGCACTGCCTATGTTTGTGGCAAACACGAGGGCCATTATGAAAGGCCAGGGCCTTACTTCCAGCCTATCTGTCAGGTGGAATAGGGCCGCAAGAAGAATGACTATTGATGTCACCTCATTGACTAGCGCTGAGAGCACAAAGGACGCTGCCAAAAGGATGGTCACAACTAACAACGGTCGCGGCCCCGCCATATCTACCAGCGCCCTGATGATACGATCGAAAAACCAGTTTTCCTCCAGGTAGCCTATTACCAGCATCATCCCCAAAAGAAAGGCAACAATGTCCAGCCCTGCCGCCTGCACGAACCCTTCTACCGTAAGCAAGCCGGCCGCCATCAAGAGCCCCACCCCCACGAAGACAAACAAAAGCCTTCTCTCCCAGTAAAGGAGGGAGCCGCCGATGGCTGCCGCAAATATCCCCAGGGACCAGAGCTGGTCCCCCCTCATACCCAAGGCGTATCCGCTCCCAATAAACAAGCCCAACACCGGGGCATACCAGAACCACCGGGCCCGAAGCAGCTCAACAAGATGCATGTTCACCTGGCGATTATAGATCATCCCCTTGCCCAGCGAAACCAAAGGGTGTAAACCGAGGACGGGAATGAGAGCGGCACTCCTTCTGATAACCTTTCTGGCGATAGCCCTTACAGCCTGCAACGCCAAAACCCAGGCCCCTATCAACATACCTGAAGATGACCCCATGGCAATAGCCGACACATTTTTGACCCTCTGGCAACAGGGCCGCTACGACGCCATGTATGACCTAATATCGCCAGAGGCCCAACTCGGCATACGTAAAGAGGAGTTTGTGGCCCTACATAAAGAGCTGGTTGAGGAGTCTACCGCCACTTCCATAGAGATCCAAATGGGGGAACCCGAAGAGGGCCCCACCGTGCCCTTTCGCCTGGTATTGCACACAACCTTCTTCGGCGACGTGACCGTAGAGGGACAACTCCACCTCCAGAAGGAAAGCCCTTCACGAGGGAGGTGGAGAATCGCTTGGGCCCCTTCCACCCTAGCACCCGGGCTCGACTATGGGGACCGAATACGCTTGTTCATCAAAGATCCGCCTCGGGGAACCATCTACGATAGTAGGGGGCGTCCCCTCGCCGTAGACGCCCATGTCCCGGTAGTAGGCATAGTCCCCCAACTCGTCAGCGATAGGGAGGCCACAGCTGCCGCCTTGGCCAGCACCCTCAACATGAGCATCGCCCGTGTCAGGGAGTTAATGGCTACCAATGCCCCAGAGTACTACTTCGTACCCATCGCTTATCTCCCTTACAACACTACAGACGAAGCCCTGGAGCCCTTCTACCGACTTATCGACTTAGGGGTAGTGGTGCGAAAGGAGATAAGACGAACTTACCCCTACGGCGACTCGGCCTCCCACGTCATAGGCCATCTTATGGAGATCAGCCCTGAGGAACTGGAGAGGCTTAAAGGGCACGGCTATCGCCCTGGCGACCTGGTAGGAGCTGCAGGGATAGAGGGACGATTCCAGAAGGAGTTAGCCGGGGAGAAGGGAGGAACCCTAGCCATAGTCAAGGCCAATGGACAGATGGGAACAATCATTGCCCACAAAGAACCCAAACGTGGCCTCGACGTCCACCTCACTTTAGACATCGATGTGCAAAGGCTGGCAGAGAGGGCCCTGGGCAGGGAAGCAGGCGCCGTCATAGTGATGAACCCCAGGGAGAATTTCGTCCTCGCCCTCGCCTCTTACCCTCGCTTCGATCCCAACGTTTTTATCGACAGGCTTTCCCGTGCGGAGGCCGAGTCCCTGTTGAACGATCCCTCACAGCCTTTCCTGAACAGGGCTCTCATGGCCGCCTATCCCACAGGCTCCGTCTTCAAGGTGGTTACCATGGCGGCAGGGCTGGAGAGGGGGGGCTATACTGCTCAGTCGCGCCTACCTTGCCCGCCTGTCTGGTATGGCCTAGGCCCCAATTATCCCAAGCGTAACTGGCAGAGCGTAGATAGGGGCCTTTTGACGCCGGCTGAAGGTCTTATGGCCTCATGTAATCCGGTCTTCTATCAGATAGGGCTCACTCTGGATTACATAGATCCTAACATCTTGCCTCAGTTTGCCCGCGCCTTCGGGTTTGGGGCGCCCACAGGTCTAGGCCTGCCGGAGGCCCCCGGCCTGGTACCTGATCCGCAGTGGAAAGAGGCAACGCTGGGAGAGCCATGGTATACAGGCGACACAGTGAACCTAAGCATCGGGCAGGGGTTTCTCTTGGCCACCCCCATACAGGTGGCTAACGCCTACTCAGCTTTAGCAGCAGGGGGAATTTTACGTAAGCCCCTCCTGGTCCTTAAGCTAACCGATAGCGAAGGCCACATAGTGGAAGAGTTCTTTGCCGAGGAGATAGGCCGGCTCCCTATCTCCCCCACTACCATGGCAGCCATCCAAGAGGGCCTGCGCTTGGTGACCCAGAACCCTGGCGGCACCACTTATTCAGTGTTTGCAGGGACAGGGCTAGATGTAGTGGGCAAGTCGGGCCAGGCCGAAGATATGGCCTTCGGTTATGACCATGTCTTCTTCGTGGCCTACGGCCCACAGACGAATCCTGGTCTCCTCGTCCTCTCCAGCCTGGAGCGAGGAACTTCAAGCGCTAGGCAAGCTGCCCCTATTGTACGGGATGTCTTCTTGGGGGTAACGAGGGGGGCTTTCGTCCTTAGGCAATAGGTATGGCCAGGAGGCGCATGAGCCCTATTAGGTTCCGCCGCCTCGTGAAGGAGGCTATAAAGGGCCTCCCCCAGGAGATACAGGAGGCGCTGCAGAACGTGGACATCGTGGTCAGGTGGCGCCCCAACAGCTGGGAGCGGCAACGGGCTGGGGTAGGGCCAGGGGAGCCCCTCTTTGGGCTATACCTAGGCACTCCCCTCCCCCAGCGAGGGGCCGGTTACACCCTCGTTTTGCCCGACCAGATAGTTATCTTCCAGGAGCCCCACGAGCGCGCCGCCTCAGATGAAGCGGAGCTAGTACAAGAGCTGCGCACCACCATCCTTCACGAAGTGGGCCACTACTTAGGGCTGGACGAAGAGGGCCTCTCTCGACTGGGCCTAGAGTAGTCCCATTAGGGAAAGGCCTGCCTAAGCCACAAGATGCGGGCACTCTCCTCGAGGACGCTGGCGTACTTGAGGGCCTGCCAAAGGTCGTCTCCGCGGGCATAGCAGCCGTGACCCTCCCATATAGCTACCGGGTGAACGGCTAGAGCCTGAGGTACGTGATCGCCCTTTGGCACCACGGGCACCATCTCTCCAAGATGATGGCGCCCTTCTAAGTCTTGGGGCCTTAGCTCCCTCCGCCCATAGGAGAGGGCCACGGCGTGTACGGGGTGGGCATGCAATACTGCCCCAGCCTGGGTAACTGAGTATATGGCCTGGTGGATAGGAGTGTCCCAAGAAGGCTCTCCTTCCGCACCCAGTATCATCAGGTCTTGCGCCTCTAGGCGCCCCAACATGGCCCCATGCCGGGTCACCACTATTAGACCCTCGGGCAGGCGGACGCTCATGTTTCCCCCATGGGAGGAGACTAGCCCAGCCTCCCAAAGGAGGCGCCCTACCTCTTGAAACTCTCTCACCACTTGAGGGGGCAGTGATACAGTCATAGGAAGGGGGCCATCGGCCAAGTCCATAATAACATCGTCACCCTAGCAGCCGCAGGAGGAGCTGAGCTATGACCGCCCCCAACACCACAAATATGAGGCCATTTATGCGTCCCTTAATCTCTCGCACTTCCTCCTCGAGGCGCTGTAGCCTCGCCTCCAAAGGAACGACCCCTAAAGAAACCCTGTAGCCCCTTCTAAGGGCGAGGAGGCGTCTTAGGGCCTTTTCAAGTCTACCCACTGGAGGATCCCTCCAAGAGCTGGCCTAAGTTCTCCACCAGGTTGGCCAGATTGTCGGCCAGATCACGCCTCGCCTTGGGTGAGAGCTTGTAGCGTGCCGATACGGCCTTCACCAGCATATCAACCCCCTTGGCGATAAGGGCTAGGTCTTGAGGGTTGTCCATTAGCGCCCTCTTAAGCCTCACCCGCAAGACTGCTATCTCCTGGTCTAAGCCCTCCACTTCTTGGGCCTTGGGCAGCTCTAGCCTCTCCGCTTCCGTGAGGGCCTCAGCGTAGAAGTTGTCCAGCTGTCGATGCGTGCTCCCCCTTCTGCCTTTCATGGAGCTTCTTCCTCCTCCAGGAGGGCCAGCATGGCTACCAGGGACTCTCGTGGTAGACGGGAAGCGACCTCTGCTACACCCAGAGCCAGACAGAGGGCCACTACGTCCCATCGCCCTGTCTCCACTGCCACCTCCATAAGAGCTGCCATCATACCCCCTCCCCTCACGTTCGAAGACTGAAGGTACGCCTTAAGATCAGGAGAGATATGGCTCCCATGCCTAATAAGGTGGGGACCCGTATTTGGGGCCACCAGCTATAGGACGGTCTGACAACTATGGAAAAGGCGCTTTCCACCAGCGGCCCCAAGCAGACCAACAGAAGGGCAGCAGCCGCTATCCGATAAGGTGCCTTCTCCTTCGCCCCCAGGACGTAGACAAGAAAGTATAAGGCATTGAAGGCCGAAAAGGCAGCTACTAGCAATTCCAAGGCCAGGTGAGGCTCCATCCCTGGCCCACCCTAACGGTAGATGGCCTCTAAATAAAAGATGGGGCTGGCACTCAGCCCTCGGGCCCCAGTCGGCGCCCACCCAGGACATGCATATGGAGATGGTAAATCGCCTGGCCGCCGTATTCCCTAACGTTAACTACCAGCCGATAACCCGAATCGGCGATGCCCTCTTGGCGGGCTACCATGTTGGCCACCGTCACCATACGGGCTAGGAGAGAGCCATGATTCTCGGTGATCTCCTGAGCTGTAGGGATATGCTCCTTAGGAATGACCATGAAGTGCACAGGGGCCCGCGGATGAATGTCACGGATGGAGAAGACGAGCTCGTCCTCATACAGCTTCTCCACCGGCACCTTCCCCTGGGCCATATTGCAGAAAAGGCACTCCCGAGCCATACTTTCACCTCTGCGCTCTCTGTCTCAGGCATTGTAAGGCAAAAGGTGGGCTGAATCACGCCCCATGATAAGCCTAGCCCATGGACAGAGACACCACAGGATGGTAGGGTTAAAAACGGTGCCTAGCACCGCGGTCAGAGAAGGAGCCCTCCGGGCGACCCTTAAGCCTAGAGCAGGCTACAGGCTATGGACAAGAAGGCTATAAAGAGGGAAGAGGTAGTACATAACGTCCGCGAGATGTATCATCGCCACCCCTTCCCCACCTTGCAGCGCAAACATAGCTATCACAGGCACGTAGCATATATGCAGCGGTTCTTCGCCGAGGTGGGTATGGATCCCCGCGGCAAATTATTTGGAGACATAGCTTGTGGCACTGGCCTCATGCTCCTAGACTACGCTGAGACCTTCCCCGAGACCCAATTCATAGGCTATGACATATCGCCGGCATCAGTAGAGAGGGCCAACAGGACTTTAAGGGAAGAAGGGATCACCAACGCCCAGTGCTACATCCAGGACATCATGGAGATGGAAGATAGGGAGAGATTCGACTACATCCTCTCTTGGGGCACCATCCACCATCTGCCTGACCCCCAGGAGGGGATCAGGCGCCTGTGCCGTGCCCTAAAGCCAGGCGGCTTTATACGGATCGGCGTCTACGGCTACTACGGTAACTGGGAGAGGCGCATCCAGCAGGAGATCATCCAAACCCTTACCAGAGGGTACGACCTTTTCGATTTCGAGAAGAAGATCCCAGTGGTGAGGGAGTGGGCCCAGGGAGACCGGAACTTCAAGAACTACTACACTGCCCCACCCGTCGACCTGAACGACGACGACTGGGTGGTAGACGAGTTCCTCCACGTGTGGGAGAACCACTTCCGTCTGAAGGACGTCCTCAGTTGGCTGCTAAAGCAAGGGATGAAGGTCCTCAAGATGACCGACTACTACGACCAAGAGATTCTCCTTGACATATCTGCCCATTCTGCCAGCCAGCGCTTCATAGAGCGGGTGCGCTCCCTACCCTTCCTGGAGCAGTGCCACATTATCGACCTCATCGTTAGGCCTTACTGGATCTCCCTGATAGCCCAAAAGCCCCCTTAGGCCGTCATGCTTTCTTCCGTCAGTCCTGCCCGCGCCTTGGCGGTCAACGTTGGTAAGGGTGTAAGGTGGCTACTTCGCCGGTTAGGCCACGGCGGCACCACCTTGCCAGGTCTTATAGCCCTATACTTATATCGCCCTCTCATCGGTGATTTGGGCCAAGCCATTCCCAACGGCTCCCTTCTTGTCACGGGGACTAACGGTAAGACCACTACTACCCGTGTCCTTGCCGAGGCGCTTAGGCAAGTAGGCCTTATGCCCATTACCAACCGTGAGGGGGCCAACCTAGCCAGGGGTATAGCTACAGCTCTCCTTAGCTATGCCAACGTATGGGGCCATTACCGCTTGCCGAACGCTGCCATTGGCCTATTCGAAGTGGATGAAGGGGCATTCCCTGAGGCCCTGGCCCAGCTTCAGCCTCGCATCGTCGTCATCACCAACCTTTTTCGCGACCAGCTAGACCGTTACTTTGAGGTGGACTTTGTGGCCAGTTTATGGCAAGAAGCACTAGCCCATTTGCCGCCTAAAACTGTTCTCGCCCTCAACGCCGACGACCCCTTAGTGGCCTACTTGGGGGAGACGGTCGCCAACCCAGTCATCTATTACGGGATAGAAGAGGTGCAATTGGGGCAAAAGGGGTTAGAGCATGCCGCTGACTCTCGCAGATGCCCCCGTTGCTCAGTAGACCTCATGTACAGCGCTTCCTTCTACAGCCATCTGGGCCACTATGCCTGCACTGCCTGTGGTTGGCGTAGGCCCGATCCCAAGGTGTTGGCCTGGCGGGTACAGTTAGGGGGGCTCGAAGGAAGCTGTGTAGATTTAGTGACCCCTTATGGCCCTAAGACCTTCAGGGTGCCTTTGCCTGGACTTCACAACGTATACAACGTCCTCGCCGCATCTGCCGCCGCCTTCGCCTTAGGAGTAGAGGCGGAGCCTTTTGAGAAAGCTATGGCGCGGGTGGGGGCGGCCTTCGGCCGTATGGAGAGGTTCAAGGTAGGCCAAAAAGAGGCCCTTCTGGCCCTGGTCAAGAACCCTAGCGGCGTCCATCAGGTCCTAAACACCATCTTGTCTCAAGAAGATGGGAAAGCTGGCCTTCTCCTCGCCCTCAACGACAACATCCCCGATGGCCGCGACGTCTCCTGGATCTGGGATGTAGATATGGAGAGGCTGAAGGGGAAAATTAGCTGGATCGTGGTGGGGGGCCTGCGCGCCTACGATCTGGCCCTGCGCCTGAAATATGCCCACCTCCTCCAAGACCAGAGCAACCCGGTAGTGCTGCACGTAGCAAAGGATCTACACAGGGCCCTAGACCTAGCGCTGGAACAAACGCCCCCTGGAGGACGCTTCTACATAGTACCAACCTACACCGCTATGTGGGAACTAAGGGAGGAGCTGGTACGCCGGGGGCATCTGCCACCCTTCTGGGAGGTATAGCGTTGCGCCTCACCATAGGCTATCTCTATCCAAGCATCATGAGCCAGTATGGCGACCGGGGAAACATCATCTGCCTACTGCAACGGTGCCGATGGCGGGAGATAGATGCCCAGGTGAAGGCCTTAGAGATGGGCGATAAGGTCGATCCCTCTGAAATAGACCTCTTCTTCATGGGGGGCGGGGCCGATTCCCACCAGCGCCTCATAGCCCAAGACTTGGTAGAAGTTAAAGGAGAGGCTATTCGTAAAGCAGTAGAAGAGGGAGCCGCTGCCCTCCTTATCTGCGGAGGCTATCAGCTCTTCGGCCACTTCTACCGCACCTTCCGGGGTGACGACCTGCCAGGGCTAGGCATCCTCGATGTGCATACCATCCACTGGGCCGCTGAGGAAGGGTCTATCATCAAGGACATCACCACCGCTGGCAAGGGACGGATGGTAGGTAACCTTATAGTGGAATGGCAAGGTAAGACCCTAATAGGGTTCGAGAACCATGGTGGCCGCACCTATCTGGGGCCTAAAGTCAGCCCTTTGGGCAAAGTCCTCCTGGGGCGGGGAAACAACGGGCGAGACGGTTGGGAAGGAGCGGTCTACAAAAACGTTATTGGCACCTACCTACACGGCCCCGTTTTGCCCAAAAACCCCCACCTGGCCGACTACCTCATCGCTGCCGCCCTGTCCCGACGTTACGGCCAGGTGGAGCTCACCCCCCTAGACGACCGTCTAGAATGGGAGGCCCATGTCCACGCCCTCCAGCGGGCACGCCAAGCAAAAGGCGAGGCCATCGCCAAGACCTCGCCGACAGGGCCTAAAGCCTGGGCCCACTCCCTAGCTGATCGTTTCGCAGCCAGCTTAAAGGCGCTCAGGCCTTCTTAAATGGGAGGCGCGCCAAGGGTCGTCCCCTTAGATCTGCAGCTTCTCGGCCACCAGCTCGCGATGGTAGTCGGCATCGCCCCACATCAGCTCCATCCACTTCTGGCGGCGGAAATAAAGCTGGATCTTATAGTCCTTAGTGAAGCCGATCCCTCCGTGTATCTGCTGCCCGTGGGCGACCACCCGCCGCGACGCCTCGCTACACCACGCCTTGGCCATTGACACCATCAGCTCAGCATCGGGCTCGTTCTCCTGGAGAGACCAGGCAGCCTTGTAGGTGATGAACCTGGCGCCATCGACATCGATTACAGCGTCTGCCAGCTTATGCTGGATCGCCTGGAAGGAGCCTATAGGCCTGCCGAACTGGACGCGCTCCTTGGCGTAGTTGAGGGTGATGTCGAAGTCTTGCTGGCTTAGGCCCACGAGATAGGCACAGGCAGCAACGGCCGCAAGGAGCTTCGTCTTGTGTACTATAGGCCAGCCCTTACCCTCCTCGCCCAGCAGGTTTCCTGCTGGCACCCGCACGTTCTCAAAGGTCACTTCGCACTGCTTGTCGGAGGCGATGGTCCGTAAAAGCTCAAACTTAATGCCAGGTGATCTCGAGTCCACAAGGAACAAGGATATTCCCTCCTCAGGAGTAGCACCGCGGCCGGTTCTTGCTACCACCACCATGAAGTCGGTGACATGGGCATCCTGGACGAAAAGCTTCGTCCCATTGAGGACGTACTCGTTTCCCTCTTTACGCGCCTCCAGCTCCACGCCATCGGCGTCCCATTTGGCCGAGGGCTCAGTGAGGGCCATGGTCATAATCAGCTCCCCTGAGGCGATGCGTGGCAGGAGCTGTTCCCTCTGCTGGGCCGTACCAGCCAGCATTATGGGGTATGCCCCTAAGACCACCGTGGGGATGAAAGGCCCCGGCACAAGGAAGCGCCCAAACTCCTCCAGCAGCACCACCAGGTCGGTGATGCGCATGCCGGCGCCCCCGTACTCCTCGGGGATGATGAGGCCCATCCACCCCTGCTCTGCCATCTTGCGCCACAGCTCAGGGGAGTAGCCCTTTTCGTCCTCCTCCATCTCTCGCACCAACTGTTCTGGGCACTCCTTCTCCAGGAAGTCGCGGGCGAAGTTACGCAGCATCTCCTGCTGCTCGTCCAGGCCTAGGTCCATGACCTCACCTCCGTTCCTCCTTTTATTTCTAAGCTTATCCTCGCGGTAGCCCCAGCCCCCTTATGGCGATAAGGTTACGCTGGATCTCAGACGTTCCTCCTCCCACCACCATGCCCGTCATCCACAGGTACTGGCGCTCAAAACGTCCCCGCAGGCGCACCCACTTAGACCTGGGCTTTAGCTGCCCATAAAGGCCCAAAATTGAGATTCCGGTACGGGCCAGGCGCAGGCCCAGCTCAGTGTTGTATAGCTTGGCGATGGAAGCCTCATAAGTAGGCACCCTCCCTTGGGCTTGGATAGAGACCACGTTGTAGGAAAGCATACGCCCTACCTGTACCTCTACAGCCATATCCGCCAACCGGTTGCGCACCCTGGGCTGTCGGCACAAATAAGCCAACTCAGGAGGGGCATCCTGAACAAATCGCACCAGCTCTTCCAATAGGGCCAGCGATGCCGCCACACCCCCAATGGACGAGCGCTCAAAGTTGAGGGTGGTGGTGGCCATATACCAGCCCCGGTTCTCCTCCCCCAGCAAGTTCTTAGCCGGAACGCGCACGTTCTCAAAGAAGACCTGGTTAAAGGCGTGGTTGCCCATCATGTCTATGAGGGGGCGGATGGTGATACCAGGGCTCTTCATGTCCAGAAGGAAGTAGGAGATCCCTTTATGCTTGGGGGCCTCCGGGTCGGTGCGCGCAAGGAGGATCATCCAGTCGGCCCGGTGGGCACCCGACGTCCAGATCTTCTGGCCGTTGACCACGTATTCGTCCCCATCGCGGACGGCCCTGGTCTGGAGGTTGGCCAAGTCGGAGCCAGCGTTAGGCTCCGAGAAGCCCTGACACCACATCACCTCCGCTCGCGCAATGCGCGGCAGATGCTCCCTCTTCTGCTCCTCGGTGCCGTAGACGATGATGGTGGGGCCAGCCCAGTCAGTCCCCATGGCCACGTAGCCCAGGGGGGCACGATGATACGCCATCTCCTCCCGGTAAATGAGCTGTTTCCACAGGTCCAAGCCTAGTCCACCGTACTCCTTAGGCCAATGAGGCACCACCCAGCCCTTTTGGGCCAGCTTGCGGGCGAAATCGCGGGCGAATTCCCAACCCTGCTCCTCAGGGATCCGATCCTCCCAGTCTGGAGGCAGGTTTTGGCGCAGCCAGCTCCTAACCTCCTGCCGCCACGCCTCGTCCTCTGGGCTCAGGCGAAAGTCCATCCCTTAACCCTCTCCTAGTACTTAGGCCAGCATATATTACCTCTACGTTAAGGACAAGCACCTGCCCCAAAATAGGTGTCCACGCCTTCCGTGACAAGCCCTTTGGCAAAGGGCCAACCCCCTCAAGAGCATAGGATGAAGCTTTAGAGAACCTTGCTTACAAGGGCGAAGACGGTTTTAAATGAGTGCAAAAGGCCTGCCACGGGAGGTCAGAGTTATGGGAGGGCCAATGGAAGGGATCAAGGTGATAGAGCTGGGCTTCTGGGTAGCGGGGCCATCGGCAGCAGCCATCTTAGCCGATTGGGGGGCAGAGGTGATAAAGCTAGAGCCCCCCAACGGCGACCCCTTCCGCGGCCTTTTCGCCAGCGTCTTTGGTAGCCTTATCCCCGTCAACCCCCCCTTCGAACAGGACAATCGAGGCAAGAGGAGCATGGCCCTCAACCTGGACACCGAGGAGGGCCAGCAGATCGCCCGTCGCCTCCTAAAGGGGGCAGACGTCTTCCTCACTAACGTTCGGCCAAAAGCCTTGCGTGGGGCTGGCCTCACCTATGAGGAGCTTTCTGCCCTTAATCCCCGCCTCATCTATTGCCATATCACCGGCTACGGCACGGAGCACGACGAGGAAGACCGCGCCGCCTATGACATTGGCGCCTTTTGGTCGCGCGCGGCAGTGGCGGCCATGCTCACTCCCCCTGGCAACCCACCACCCCAACAGAGGGGAGGGATGGGTGACCACATGGCCGGCATGAGTGCAGCTGGCGCTATCGCTGCAGCCCTCTTCCACCGCGAGCGCACTGGTCAGGGGCAGAAGCTAGAGGTATCCCTGGTGAGAGTAGGCGCATACATGA
>JAUQPQ010000124.1 GCA_030550295.1 Chloroflexota bacterium | reverse complement strand
AGGGGCCTAGAGCAGCAGCGTATCTTCCAAGAGGAAGGGGTAGACCTGCGCCGGGTCGTCATCGGCCACTCAGGCGATTCGGACGATCTGGGATACCTCACTGCCCTCATAGATAACGGCTCCTACATAGGCATGGACCGCTTCGGCCTATACTACACCGATGCCTTCCCCATCTTCCCCACCTTCGAGACGCGGGTGAGGGTGGTGGCCGAGCTATGCAAGAGGGGCTACGCTGGGCGCCTTATCCTTTCCCATGACTGCTGTGGCTTTATAGACTGGCTCCCCATGGAAGTGGTGCGCCAGTTGGCCCCTAAATGGACCTACACCCATATCTTTGATGACGTCATTCCAGCCCTTAGAGAACTAGGCGTAACAGAGGCCCAAATCCAGCAAATGCTGGTGGAGAACCCTCGCCGCTTCTTTGAGGGCTCCTAAAGGGGCCCCATAATATTCCCCTGCCCCTGTATGCAGAGAGAGCCATGGCCGATCTCCAATGGGCTGTGCCTGGGCTGATAATCCAAAAACCTCAAGCTGCTGCTTGGCGCTTCAGACAGGGGAAAGGGTCTACCCGTGGCTGACAGCATCTGGATAGAAGCGGTAGCCCCTCCACAAATCCCCCATGTGACCATTACCCAGCTAAGGCGTCTTGACGCCCAAGTCAAGGCCGTGCTAAAACATCATCGTAAAGGTGAAGGGAGGTGAGCCTTGGCCCAGGAGCAAGTAGTCCAGGAAAAGAAAGCAAAGCCCCTTGTGCCCTTCCTGCGTATCCCCGACAAGTGGCCCGATGAGCCTGCATACCTCTTCGGCTCTCGCTGCCAAAAGTGTGGCGCCATCTTCCTAGGCGAGCGCTACGCCTGTGGGCGCTGCGGCGCCGTAGGCGAGTTCGACGAAGTAAGGCTGTCCGACGAGGGGGAGATATACGTCTTTACCGTTATCCACCAGAGCTTCCCCGGGATAGAGACCCCTTACATAGCTGCCATCATTGACCTGCCAGAAGGGGTGTCGGTGCGCGCCAACGTTTATGGGCTGGACCCCAACAACCCGGGGCCTTATTGGTTCGGCAAGAAGGTGCGCATGCGGGCCGAAAAGATAAGGGTTGACCGCGAGGGCAACGATGTTATAGCCCCCAAATACTACGTGGTGGAGGAATAAAAGAAGGGGAGGTACGAAAGAATGCGCGACGTAGCCGTGGTAGGAGCTGACATGGTAAAGTTCGGCCGCTACGCCGACAAGGACGTGGTTCGCCTAGCGTGCGAGGCCGCTGTAGGGGCGATGCGTGATGCAGGCATCGACATAAAGGATGTCCAGATATTGGTGTGCGGCAACTTGTACCAGGCCAACGGCATGGTAGGCCAACGGATAATGAAGGAGATTGGGGCCACAGGAATCCCCGTGGTGAACGTGGCCAACGCCTGCGCCACCGGCTCCACCGCCTTCCGCGAGGCCTACCTGGCAGTAGCCTCAGGGGCCTATGACATCGCCCTGGCCATCGGCTGTGAGCAGATGGGCAAGATGGGGCTTTTGGGCGGTGGTGGCGGTGGCGACCCCGCCTACAACACCGAGGGCATTATGGGCACTAACCTTATGCCCGGCGTCTTCGCCATGACAGGCGTTGAGCACATGCGAAGGTACGGCACCACCATCGAACAGTTCGCCAAGGTTGCAGTGAAGAACCACAAGCACTCCACCCTCAACCCCTACGCCCAATACCAGGTGGAGACGCCTTTGGAGATGGTCCTGAGCGCCCGCATGATCGCCTGGCCTAACACCCTCTACATGTGCTGCCCCACCGGCGACGGCGCCGCGGCAGCCGTGGTGATGTCGGCCGAGAAGGCCCGGCAGTACACCAGCAAGCCAGTATGGGTGGCCGCCTCCGTGCTCACCTCTGACCCCTGGACCGAGCGCAACCCCAACATGTGGGACGTCAACACCCTCACCCGCATGGCCGCCAAGCAGGCGTACGAGATGGCCGGCATCGGGCCCGAGGACCTGAGCATGGTGGAGCTGCATGACTGCTTCGCCACCGCTGAGCTGGTCCACTACGAGAACCTGATGCTGGTGCCAGAGGGCGAGGGTGGCCGCTGGATCGATGAGAACGGCCCCTACCACCCCGACTTAGGCGGCAAAATCCCAGTCAACGTGTCCGGTGGTCTCCTCTCCAAGGGGCACCCCCTTGGGGCCACCGGCGTAGCTAACATCGTGGAGATCGTGTGGCACCTGCGCGGCCAGGCAGGTGCTCGCCAGATCCCCAACGCTAAGGTGGGGCTGGCCCACGTCATTGGCCTTGGCTCTGCCTGCACCATTCATATCCTTAAGGTGTAGGCCCGTAGTAAGGGGGGCGCCGCGGCGCCCCCCTTGCCCTTCCTACCTGTATTTCGTAACATAGGTTCAGAAGTATTAGCGCCTGATTAGAGCGGGAGAGATGGCAGAGCCATTTGATGACTATTTGGACCTGCTAGAGGCAGCCAGGGATCTAGGTATCCATCCCCAAAGCCTACGGCGCCTTATCAAGCAGAAGAAGGTGCCAGCTATAATGTTTGCG
>JAUQPQ010000123.1 GCA_030550295.1 Chloroflexota bacterium | reverse complement strand
TTAAAAAACCTGTCCTTAAGCTCGGCGACGTCTTCGTAAACGGTACAAAGCGATGGCTAACGCCGTCCCTATCAGGATGATCACCTCTGGGCGGCCTAGGGCATCCCGGGTCCGTCTCACGGCGAAGTCGAGGCCAGCCCGCAGAAGGCTTTTAACCCCGGCCCGCCTCTTAAGCCTCGTCTCTATCTCCTCTTCGGTGAGCCGGGAAAGGTCCTCCTCCTTCGCCCCATCAGTCTGCTCTAGGCCCTTGAGGAAGTCCTCAAGGGTAACTTGGGCCAGGGCCCAGCCCTCCGCAGGAGCTTCGCCGTTCCCGCCGATGCTATGATGACCTCTCGCCCTCCCCGTCTCGTCCATGACGCCTCCCCCACGAATGTTACCCCCTCCGACACAAAGGGTGAAGTATTTACCGCAGGAGATCCTCAGGAGACGCCTGCCGCCTCAACCAGGGCGCGGGCCACCTCTGGGCGCGTGAACTCAGGGGGCAGGGGCTCCCCCCGCCTGAGCATCTCCCTCACCTGCGTCCCTGATAGGTCCAGGCGTTCCCCTTCAGGATGAGGGCAGGTCTTGGCGGTGGCCATCGAAGAGCAGCGACGGCAATAGAAGGCGTTATCGAAGAATAGAGGGACTATGCCCAGCTCCTGGGGCTCAAAGCGACGGAATATCTCTTGGGCATCGTAAGGGCCGTAGTAACGCCCCACCCCAGCATGATCTCTACCTACTATGAAGTGAGTACACCCGTAGTTCTTGCGACAGAGGGCATGGAAGACGGCCTCCCTGGGCCCGGCATAACGCATAAAGGCAGGGAAAAGGGCCAAAAGTACGCGGTTCTGGGGATAGTAGTTCTGCAGCAGCACCTCATAACAGCGCAGGCGTACTGCCAAGGGGATGTCATCGGCCTTGGTCTCCCCAGCCAAGGGATGGATCAAAAGGCCCTCCACTACCTCTAGGGCACACTTCTGAATGTACTCATGGGCGCGATGGATAGGATTGCGAGTCTGAAACCCCACCACGGTGCGCCAGCCCCGCCGCCTAATCTCCTCCCTTAGCTCCCTGGGAGTGCGGTAGTACTGGGGGAAGGGCCCATGGTCTAGCCCTAAGGCCCAGATACGTCCCCCTAGTAAAACCTCTCCCTGGCTGTAGAGGGCAGCAACCCCAGGATGCTTAGGGTCATCGGTGAGAAAGACCCGTCGTGCCTCTTCTACCTTGTCGTAACGGTAGATCTCCTCCAGTTCCAGCAGGCCTACTAGACTACCTTCAGGGGAGAAAAGGGCCACCTCTTGGCCCTCTCGCAACGACCGGGCCACTTCCCTTCCCACCGCCAAAGTCACCGGCAGCGGCCAGACCGTCCCATCGGCCAAGCGCATCTCTTCCACCACACTACGATAGTCCCGCCCCACCATAAAACCTTCCAAGGGGCTGAAGGCCCCTTGGGCCAACATGTAAAAGTCTGACAGCTGACGAGAGTTGAGAACCACTTGAGGCAGGGAGTGAGCCTTCTCTCTGGCTTCCTCCACCTTATGGTCAGGAATGAAGCGGTCTACCAGCTTTCCCCCATGAGGGATGCTCGTCATAGCAGCCTTACCCCCACTGCCAGCATTACCATGCCCACTACCGCCCGAAGCCGTTCATCGGAGAAGCGGCGGCCCAGGTAGCTGCCAGCCAGCACCCCTGGGATAGACCCCAAGAGGAGCTGGAGGACGAGGCCCCAGTCCACATTGCCAATCCCCCAATGGGCAGCCCCTGCCACCAGAGTAATGAGGCAAGCATTTACTAGATCGGTGCCCACCAACTTGACTACGGGCAACGAGACGGTAGAAGCCATCAGTGCCATCAACAGCACGCCACTGCCCACCGACGTCCAAGCCACCAGCATCCCCACTACAAAGCTAGCCAACACTAAAGATGCCTTAGCCCAAGGGTATGCCCCTTCCCCCATAGAGAGAGGGCGTCGCACCCTCAAAAGGAGGAAACCTGCAGCCACTACCAGCACTACCCCTAAGAGATGCCGGAGGAGATCGTCCACTGAAATGCCCAGCCGCTCCCACAAGGGCAAAATGAGGGTGCCTAGGAGGGATCCCGGTACACTACCTAACGCCAGCAGTAGGACCAGCCTCAGCTCTACCGTGCCCTGACGCAGGTGCTGGGCCGCCCCTACAAGCTTCATGATGGCCATCTGGACCAGGTCGGTCCCTACGGCTACAGCTGGCCGAAAGCCCATGAGGACCAGAGCAGGGGTCATGAGGGATCCCCCACCCATACCGGTAAGGCCCACCAAGATGCCAACGCCAAAGCCTAAAGCCCAAAGTTGGGGCTCCAGCTCCATGTCAACGCGTTACCTCCCTTGTTAGCCTCTTGCGGGGCCCCCAAATCTCCCCGTCCACATAGCCCCTCTCCACCAAGGCATTCCATACCTTCACCACGCTCTCTTGGGGCGTCTCTTTATCTGTCTCCACAACCAGGTCTGGAGACTCTGGCTCCTCGTAGGGATCGCTTATGCCGGTGAAGTTCTCTATCTCGCCCCTGAGAGCGCGGGCATATAGCCCCTTCACGTCCCTCTCCA
>JAUQPQ010000122.1 GCA_030550295.1 Chloroflexota bacterium | reverse complement strand
GACCACCTGAAGGCCCCCCTTCCCAGAGCAGGAGAGGAGCCCCACTGGCTTTTGCCCCAACCCTCCCTCCTGCGCCTGGTGGATGCCCGACATCCCCTCCTTGGGGATAAGGCCGTACCCATATCCCTCCATCTGGGCCAGCAGGCAGGGTTCACTGTCCTTCTCATCACTGGCCCTAACACAGGGGGCAAGACGGTGGCCCTCAAAACGGTGGGGCTTTTAAGCTCAATGGCCCAGGCCGGCCTCCCCGTCCCCGCTGACGCGGGCTCCTGTCTACCCGTCTTCGACGGGATTTACGCCGACATAGGCGATGAGCAGAGCATCGAACAGTCCCTCTCCACCTTCAGCGCCCACGTAACAAACATCGTGTCCATCCTTCGCTCTCTCACCCCCCGCAGCCTCGTCCTCTTAGACGAACTGGGTGCCGGCACCGACCCGGCCGAGGGCTCTGCTCTGGCCCGTGCCCTCCTCCTTCACCTCCTAAGGGAGGGGTGCTTGGTGGTGGCTACCACCCACCACAGCGAGCTGAAGGCCTTGGCCCACGCCACTCCTGGGATGATGAACGCCTCAGCGGAGTTCGACCCGGAGACGCTTGCCCCTACATACCGGCTACGAATTGGGGTGCCGGGGCAGTCCAACGCCCTCACCATAGCGGCCAGGCTAGGAGTACCATCAACTGTCCTGGAAGAGGCCCGCACCTTTCTCTCACCCGCCCATAGAGAGGTGGAAAGGCTCCTTGCCGCCCTTGAAGAGGAGAGAAGACAGGTAGAGAAGGAGCATCTGGCCCAAGAGGAGGCCCGGCGCCAGGCCGAGGCCCTCCGCCAGAGGCTAGACGAGGAGCTGACTTCTCTCAAGAAAGAGGGGCTAAGGGAGATAAGGGAGGCGCGCCTTCGCCTTCAACAGGCCATAGACCAGGCCCATCGCCGCCTCCAGGAAGTGGAGAGGCTCCTACAAAGGGCGGAGGTAGCTAGAAGAGACGCCCTAGTAGAGGCACAACGTCTCCTAGAAGAGGCCCGTCAGGAAGAAGAAAAAGTGGCCACCCTAGAGCATGAACTTGCCCTTCCCCCTCCCCCTGTGAGGCCTGGAGAGAGGGTGCGCATTAGGGGCATCGGTGAGCCGGGGCTTGTCCTTTCTGGCCCCACCGAAAGGGGGGAGATAGAGGTACTCCTGGGACGGTGGCGCCTGCGCATCCCCTGGGAGGAGGTGGAAGGGGTAGAGCCCCCAGGGCATGAGGCCCCCTTTACACCCCACATCCCTACCCCCTCAGCTCCGCCCACCGAGCTGGAGGTGCGAGGGCTCACTGTAGAGGAGGCCCTTTCCGCAGTGGAGCGTCAATTGGATGCCGCCTTCCGTGCTGGCCTCCCACAGCTGCGAATCGTCCATGGGAAGGGGACGGGAACGCTGCGCCGGGCTGTGCGCCAGCTCCTCTCCTCCCACCCCCTCGTCAAGTCCTACCGCTCTGCTGCACCCCAGGAAGGTGGGGAGGGGGTCACGGTGGTGGAGGTAGCATCGTGATAGTAGTGCTGGCCGGTGGCACAGGGGCCGCTAGGTTCCTCCAGGGACTGGTGCGAGCTTTAAAACCTGGCGAAGTTACAGCCATCGTCAACGTAGGGGACGACGCCGAGATGTACGGCCTCTACGTTTCCCCAGACCTAGATAACATCACTTATCATCTGGCCGGCATCGCCGATGAGGAAAGGGCCTTCGGCATCAAGGGCGACACCTTCGCCGTGGTGGACTCCTTGGCCCGCTTCGGCTACCCCACTTGGTTCCGCCTGGGAGACCGCGATCTAGCCACTTGCCTTCATCGCACCAACCTTATGCGTAAGGGGCTTCCCCTCTCCCAGGCTACCGCCCAGATTGTGCGCGCCTTTGGCCTCCAGACTACCCTTCTCCCCGTCACCGACGACCCGGTGCGTACCAAGCTAGAGACCTCCCAAGGCCTCATCGATTTCCAGGATTACTTTGTGGCCCTCAAGGCCCAGGTGCCGGTGAATCGGGTGGTCTACGAGGGGGCAGAAAGGGCCCGCCCCGCCCCCGGCGTCCTGGAGGCCATCGCCCTGGCAAAAGGTATCATCGTAGCCCCTTCTAACCCCATATTGAGCATTGGCCCCCTATTAGCAGTGCCAGAAGTGAGAGAAGCCCTGCGTAAGGCCCAGGCCCCCATAGCGGCCATAAGCCCCATCGTAGGAGGGACGGCCCTAAAGGGCCCTGCCGACCGTCTCATGCGTGAGCTAGGCATGGAGCCTAGCCCCGTCACCATAACGCACCTCTACAATGACTTCATAGACCTGATGGTCATCGACCAGATAGACTCGGCCCTGAAGGGAGAGATAGAGGGCCTAGGCATACACGTTTTGGTCACCGACACTATAATGAGTGACATGGCCAAAAAAGAGGCCTTGGCTAAAGAGGTGATCGTCGCCATGGGGGTGGAGACGTGATCGCCGCCCTCGTGCCCATAAAGGCCCTGAGCGAAGTTAAAGAGCGGCTCGCTTCTATCCTTGACCCTCAGGAGAGGAAGGCCCTAGCCCTGGCCATGCTGACCGATGTGGTAACAGCCCTTTTAGGGGCAGCATCCA
>JAUQPQ010000121.1 GCA_030550295.1 Chloroflexota bacterium | reverse complement strand
GGAAATTCCTGCGGGCCCAGATGGAGGCTATAGAGGCGAGCCAGACCCGGGTTACCGCCTTCTTGCGAGAACGTCGCGCCCTACCGCCTGAGGCGGCTGCCAGGCTGCAACCTAAACGCGACCGGGTGGACCAGCTCCTTGAACAGATCATCAGGGAAGGGATATATAAGGGGGCATTCAGGCCTGTGCCTGTAAAGAGCGCCCGCCTCGCTATACTGGGCATGACCAATTGGGCCGTGGAGTGGTTCCGCCCCCATGGCCCCAAGTCGGCCAAAGAGCTGGCCGACGACTTCGCCGACCTAGTCCTTAAGGGCCTCCAGGCGGAGGGGGAGGTTTCAGGGCGGTAAGCCCCTAAAGCGACCTCCCCACTGACCTTGCCCCCTTACCTTGTCGAGGGGCATATAATAAAACGGACGTCCGAATATCACGTAGGAGGGTGGCATGAAGATAGACCTGCTATATGAGGTGGAGACGGATCGGCCCTTTGACCGAGCCCATCAGCGGGAGCTTTTTGGGGAGGTCCTGCAGGAGGTGGAGCTGGCCGATAGGCTGGGCTACTATACGGCCTGGTTTGTGGAGCACCACTTCCTGGTGGAGTTCGCCCACTCCTCGGCTCCGGAGGTGATCTTAGGTGCCCTTTCCCAACGCACCGAGCGGATCAGGTTAGGGCATGGGGTAGTGCTTTTGCCCTACCCCTTCAACCATCCCATCAGGGTGGCGGAGCGGATCGCCACCCTGGACATCCTTTCAGGGGGGAGGGTGGAGTTTGGGACGGGGCGTTCCTCCCTCTATGAGCAGATGGGCTTCGGCATCGCCCCTGAGGAGTCGCGGGCCATGTGGCAGGAGGCGCTTTCCATCATCCCTCGCATGTGGCGGGACGAGCCCTTCTCATATGAGGGCCGCTTCTTTAGCATCCCTGAGCGTCACATCATCCCCAAGCCTATACAGCAGCCTCATCCCCCCATCTGGCTTGCTTGCACCAGCCCCGAGTCGTGGCGTTTGGCGGCCCTTAACGGCATCGGTGCCCTTGGCTTCTCCTTCGTCATGGAGATGGACGAGCTTACTACCCACCTCCAGACCTATAGGGAGCATCTCCCCCAGGCGCGGCCGGTAGGGGAGGTTATCAATGACCAGGTGGGGGCCTTCACCATGGTCTTCTGTGCCCCCACCGACAAGGAGGCAGAAGAGCGGGCCCTAGAGGCCTTCGGCTGGTACATCTTGAGCACGTACAAGCTCTTCTTGGCCCACACGAAAGGGGCCGGCTGGCAGGTGCTGAGGGAGAAAGAGAAGGCCTTTTTGGAGGCGCTAGAGGGGCGCACCCGGGAGGTGTTCGACTATTTGCGGGCGCATAACTCTATCGTGGTGGGCACCCCTGACCGGTGTATCGAGGGCCTGAAGCGCTATGAGGCCCTGGGCATAGACCGGATGCTTTGCATGATGCAGGTGCGGGGGATACCATTCAAGGAGGTGCGGCGCTCCATTGAGCTGTTTGGGCGGGAGGTGGTACCTGTGTTCCACCAGGCCGAGGGAGGGGGATCTTAGGATGGCAGTGCCTATAACGTCTCTGCGAGGCCGTCACTACGTGGGCGATCTGGAGACGAAGATAGTCCATGACGTGATCCATGAGGACCCAACCCCTGAGGGGTGCAAGATCTGGGAGCTGGTGCGATCGGGCCGGGCGGTTGGGTTCGAGTCGGACAGGCTGCAGCAGGCCCTTAGGGAGGGGTATACACCCTGCCCTAAATGCCTATACAACTACCAGCTCCGGCGCCCCGCCTTCACCCAACGCTTCCTCAAAGGCGTAGGGGAGTGAAGAGGCCTTGAGAGGCAACACGGCTATGGAGGCAGACCCCTGTCTCCTCTCCCATGAAGGGGGACGCCAATATGCGTAGGCCTGACGATAGGGAAGAGACGGTGCAGTTGCGGGCGACGGTGCGGTCTCTGGCCCGCCGTTACGGCCGCTCCTACTGGTTGGCCAAGGCCCAAGCAGGGGAGGCCCCCGAGGAGCTATGGCGCGACCTGGCCCAGGCCGGGTTCTTGGGCCTTACTGTACCCGAAGAGTATGGAGGGATGGGCTGTCACCTGGAGCTCCTATCTGTCCTCATCGAGGAGCTGAGCAGCGAGGGAGTACCCCTCCTGATGTTAGTGCTAAGCACCGCTATGGCCCATCTCGTCCTGGCTCGCTACGGGACTCCTGAACAGAAGGAGGCCCATTTCCCTGCCCTTCTTAGGGGGGAGGCCCGCTTCTGCTTCGCCATCACTGAGCCCGATGCCGGAAGCAATTCCTTCAACATACGTACTCTCGCCAGGCGCCAAGGGGATGTCTTCTCCATAACAGGGCAGAAGGTGTTCATCACAGGGGTAGACCAGGCCCAGTACATCCTTTTGGTGGCCAGGACGATGCGCCTCCAAGAGGTAAAGGACAAGAGGCAAGGCATGGCCATGTTCATCGTGCCCACCGCCGCCGATGGCCTGCAGATGGTGCCTATGGATATTCGCATCTTGGCCCCTGAGCGTCAGTTCCAGCTCTTCCTCGACCACGTAACCGTCCCCGTAGCCAATATGGTTGGGCAGGAAGGGCAGGG
>JAUQPQ010000120.1 GCA_030550295.1 Chloroflexota bacterium | reverse complement strand
GGGTTTGGCGACGCAATGCTATGATGCGCTCAGCTCCTGTGGGGCCAATGCCTGGCACTCGCACCAGTTCTTCCCATGGGGCCCTGTTCACCTCTACTGGAAAGCGTTCTGGATGGCGTAAGGCCCACTCCAGCTTAGGGTCTACCTCCTGGGGTAGGGATCCATCGGCCTGGAAGGGCAGCTCTTCCAGGCGGAACCTATAAAGGCGCAGGAGGCGATCGGCCTGGTAAAGGCGGTGCTCTCGCGTTTTCGTGGCAGGGGGGGCTAAGACCTCCCCACACACTGGCCTGTATGCCGAATAGTAGACCCGGCGCAAGTCATAAGTAGCGTACAGGTGCTGGGCGGTGCGTAGTATCTCTAAGTCCCTCTCCCCTGCTGCCCCCACCACCAACTGGGTGATCTGTCCAGCCCGAAGCTTGTGAGGGTAACGCCTTTGGAGGCGGTGGATCTCCTCTATTATCCTCATGAGGTCCCAGAAATCTTTACGGGGAGCGATGAGGGATAGATGCTGAGGGGTAGGGGCCTCTAGGTTGATGCTCACTCTGTCTGCCAGCTCTACCGCCCGCTGAATGTAGTCGGGAGGCTGGCCAGGCATTATCTTAAGATGGACGTAGCCTCGGAAGCGGTAACGGTGTCGGAGTATCTCCACAGTCTGCATCAGCTTTTCGGCGGTCCGGATAGCCCCCCCTGCTACCCCCGAGCTGAGGAAAAGCCCTGCCACCATCTTCCTCTCATGCATCTCCATGAAGGTCTTGGCCAGCTCCTCGGGCCGGAAGGAGGCCCGTTTGACAGAGCGGTGGCAGTTTATGGCACAATACCTACAGTTCAGCTCGCAAACGTTGGTGCGCAACACTTTTAATACCGGAATCCGCCGCCCACCTCCCACCGCCGCCCAGTACACCCCCGCCCCCGCCGGACACTGCCCCATCTGAGGATCCTGAAGCCTCCCAACCCCATCCTCGTCGTCCCCTCCCCCAAGAAGCCTAAGCCTCTCTTCCCTTTCCATTTCGAACATATATTCTAACAACTTAGGTGGGGGTAATGGAAGGGGGGTGGTGTGGGGGTGTGTACATGTTGGGCCGGCCAGCGGCGTGGTGCCAAATGAAGATAATGGGGATGTTTTTGGGCCAGCTTCCGGGCGTTGACTCTGCTTGTGGGCCCCCCTGTAAAATGGGTTCTGCGTCCTATGCCCATAAACAGCCTCCCCTATGTTGTCCTTCTGGTTCTGACGGAGCTGGCGGTGGGTTGCCTTTGGGCGCTAGCTGTCCTGCAGGCTAGAAGCGATGTCGCCTGGAGCTTCTTGAAGTTCGGTGGTGCTGTAGCCACCACTCTTGCTGCCCTGGCTTTGGCGGTGAGCGTATTGGTTCCCATCCCTGAGGAGGTGGAGGGCTACTTATTGAACGAGGAACTGGCGGGGCCAGCGCGGGGATTGTTGGCCCTTTTCTTGGGCGCTGCCTCAGCTTACACCCTGACCGCCCTAAAGGAGGAGAAGAACCAGGCCCTGGCGATGGCTGCAGTGGGGTCGGTAGCAGGTTTGGGTGCCATTGCCCTCTGGGCAGGGGCGTTTTACCCCCCTACCTGGGGGTACATGGGTGCCTTCCTTTCGTTGTCGGCGGGGGCAGCAGTAGTGGGCAGTGCTGTCATGGGCATGATCCTAGGGCACTGGTACCTGGTAACTCCTCGTCTCAGCGAGCGCCCCTTGACGGCACTGACCGTACTTTTAATGATGGCCTTTGGCCTACAGGGATTAGTGACTGCCCTGGGGCTCCTCCTTCCTCACGATTCCCTCTCTGGCGATGACACTGGGTCGTCCTTTCCCTTTTTATGGCTGAGGGTAGGGGGAGGAATGGTCTTTCCCTTCGCCTTGGCATATATGGCCTACCAGTGTAGCGCTACCAGGGCCATGCAATCGGCCACGGGGCTCTTGTACATCGTCATGGCCCTGGTATTGGCGGGGGAAGTGGTCGCCAAAGGGCTCCTTTTGGCCACGGGGGTCGCCCTTTAGAGCTTGTCACAACGTAACACCGCCCACACAATAGGGGAGAGATGAGGGAATACGCTGGCCTGCTAATAATGTTATTCGTCTTGGCGGTGGTGGTGGTCAGTCTGGCCGTGGGGGGATTGGTGGGCTGGCTCACTTGACATACGCCTCTCCCACCAGATAATCGCCCCCACGGAAATGATCATCAGTAGATACAGGAGCCCCAGCCCCAATGCGATGGCGACGTATTGTGGCTCAATCACGAGCCTAGTATATAACAGCTCACTGCCTTGTGGCTAGACAAGGCGAAGGGCTATCATGCATATGTAGCCCACCTACGAAAGGGGAGCCATGGCCATCCGCTGGGAGAAAAAGGAGCATATAGCCTACCTTACCCTTCACTCTTCCTGGGAAGGCAACCTTATAGATGCCGCAACCCTTTCCCAACTAGCCGACGCCTGCGAGGCGATAGAAGTCGATAACGATGTAAGGGTAGTAATCTTATGGTCAGCGGGGCCTGACTTCTCGTTAGGGTGGGACTGGAAGCAGATGGAGGAAGGGGTGCTCTCCCTCCCCCTCACCCATGCCTTCGATGTCTTGGCCGATCTGCCCCGTCCTGTGGTCTGCGCCGTAGATGGCCGCTGCTTTAGCGCTGGCCTGGAACTGGCCCTGGC
>JAUQPQ010000119.1 GCA_030550295.1 Chloroflexota bacterium | reverse complement strand
GAGCATGGAGGGAGGGCTCAACAGATCCCAGGGAGCGGCACGCCTCTACAAAGTAGGAGAAGGCCTGCCTCCCTTCCTGGTGGATGACATGACGTGCCAGCTCCAGAAACCTCTTCCTCTGGCTGGGATGAAGACGGGCCAAGTGTTGGGGCCCCCGCTCCAGGTAGGCCCGGGCGTCAGCCCAGCCGATGCTAGCCAAAGCCTCAGCAAACTCTAAGAAGGCGAGGCGATCTTCCCCATCTAGGGCCTGAAGGACATGGGGTGCTACCCCTAGACAGTGGGTGGCCAGATCGAAGGAGCGGTCACACAAGATGTCCAGGAAGCGGACCAGCACCCCCACTTCCTCCAGGGGAAGGTGGGTGAAGAGAACGGGGCTCTGCTCGAAAAATTGGACGGCCAAGGCCGCCGAGCGCCAGGACCCCTTGTATAGGTGCCGGCCCAGGGTTACCCACTTGCCAAGCCCCTCCAGTCCTATAAGGCGAAGGGTAGCACCGCTAGCTCGGAAGTAGGCGGCAGCCAAGGCTGAAGAAAGCGCTGCCAGTTCCTTGCCATGGCGCACCCATGCCCATAGGCCTTCCTCCCCTACCAGTTCTAACACTTGGGAAGAGGCCAAGAAGTATTCACTGGCCGCCTCCCATGCCCGCCACGCCTGTTGAGCTAGGTCCCGTCCCTCGTCGGCCCATTGGCGCAGCTCCCCAGCAGACAGACGGGACGACATCTCCTTTAGAGCGCGCCGAAAATCGGCCACTAGGGAGGGGGAGAAGCCAGCCAGCTGGCCCTCTAGACGTCCTATTTCTTGGTGCCAGTCATCTCTACTCAAAGATGGAGTTCACCACCTCTTGTATGCTTCTCTGGACTTCCTTATCGTCGGTAAGGGCCCATACTACTGCTACCTGGCAGGCCCTTCGGGCTGGTATGCCACTGGCCATGAGTTTGCCGGCATATATGAGGAGCCGGGTGCTAACCCCCTCCGAGAGGCCATGCTCCTTTAAGTTGCGCACCTTTTCGCCTAGCTTGGCTAGGGCTTCGGCCGTAGCTGTATCCACTCCAGACTCGTGGGCTATTACCTTGGCCTCTACCTCCCGGGGTGGGTAGTTGAACTCTATGGCCACGAACCTCTGACGGGTGGAATGCTTCAAGTCTTTAAGGGCACTCTGGTACCCAGGGTTGTAGGAGATGACGAGGAGGAAGCCATCCCGCGCTTCCACCACTTGGCCTAGCTTCTCAATGGGCAGGATGCGCCGATGGTCGGTGAGGGGATGGATGAGGACAGTGGTGTCCTTGCGGGCCTCAACGATCTCGTCTAGGTAGCATATGGCCCCTGCCTTTACTGCCCGGGTGAGGGGCCCGTCTACCCAGCGAGTGGTCTCCCCTTCTAACAAGAAACGACCTACCAGGTCGCTAGCGGTAAGGTCTTCGTGACAGGCCACCGTTACCAGGGGAAGGCTCGTACGAGGTGGCTCCTTCCCCGTTACATCCTTGATGATGGTGAGGGGCCGGCCCAGGCGGTACGCCATGTACTCTACGAAGCGGGTCTTGCCACAACCTGTCGGCCCCTTGAGGAGGACAGGTATCTTCTGCCGGTAGGCAGCAGTGAACAGCTCCACCTCGTCCCCTATAGGCTCGTAGTAGGGCTCTTCCCGCAAAACATATTCCTCTATGGCGTACTGGCGATAGGCGTGAGGCTCCTCCATCTCCCCCATCATCCCTCCTTGGCCTGCAAACGGGCTAGCATCCCTTGCCACTCCCTCTCCACCTGCTGGCGGGTCTCCTCCAAAGTGGTTGAGGTGTCGATGACCACGTGGGCCCTTTTCACCCTCTGGCCGTTGTCCATCTGGGAGCGGATACGGGCCATAGCCTCCTCAACGGTCATGCTTCCCTTTTGAGCAGCTCTTTGGGCGGCCACCTCAGGCGGGGCTACCGTTACCCATATTTCGTCCACCAGATCGTCCCATCCTGCCTCCAGGAGGAGGGCAGCTTCCACTATAGCTATTTGGACCCCGTCCTCGCCGGCCTTTTGGATCTCCTCCTGGAGGGCCTCCCGGATGCGGGGGTGGGTGATCTTGTTGAGGAGGGCTAAGGCCTGGGCATCGCTGAAGACACGTTGCGCAAGAAGACGCCTGTTTATGGCCCCGTCTTCGCCCACCACCTCCGGCCCAAAGGCTTGCACCACTTCGTAGTAGGCAGGGCGCCCAGGCTCATATACCTGGTGGCCCAGACGGTCGGCGCTTATAAGTACTGCCCCCTTGGCCTTGAGCATCTCCGCCACTGTCGTCTTCCCTGTCCCCAGGCCTCCCGTAAGGCCGATGACGTAAGGCCGCTTCACGTTTCATCCCCTATGGATAAAACGCCCCGACGGCCGTCGGGGCACGCCAAGGAAAATTGTAGCTGGTGTATTATCTAAACGTCAATCTGGCCTTAGCCTGTGACTGTCCAGGGTGTGGTAAGACACTGGCTTTAAGGGCTGATCAGTAACTGCAGGCGCCAGTTTTCCTGGGGGCATCCCCTTGTTTATCTGCACCGCTACCACCAGCCTGCCCCCATGCATCACGCCCAGAAGCCATTCAATCTTCTGCCTCCTTCATGGCCTTGACCTTCTGGATCAAGATGGGGATAACCTCTTTCCAGTCGCCTACAATGCCCCAGCGAGAGGCGCGAAAGATGTTGGCTTCAG
>JAUQPQ010000038.1 GCA_030550295.1 Chloroflexota bacterium | reverse complement strand
ACGGCTTCTTGCTCTCTGTAGGCCAGCGCCGGGCCACCATCCTTAAGCCAGGAACCCTATTCTTGTTCCAGCCTCAAATCCCCCTTCCCATCCTGGCCCGCTTCCCCATGCCTGCCTGGGCTACTCGTCCAGAGGAGGCCCAACGCCCCAGCGCCTACGACAGAGTGAGAGATGAGGCCCAAATCTGAGCCCTGGAGCAGGTCGAGGTGAGGTTTCTCCACACCAGCGACTGGCATCTGGGCAAGGGGCTGCGCCATCTAAGGCGCGACGACGAGTTCCATGATGTCCTAGCTGAGATGCTGGACATCGTCAAAAGGGAGAAGGTGGACTGCCTCCTCGTTGCTGGCGACCTTTTCGACTCCGTGGCCCCCTCGGCGGAAGCCGAGAGGCTCGCCTTTGACTTTTTCAGGGAGCTGGTGGGCCACGGGGTGAGTGCCGTCATCATCGCCGGCAACCACGACCATCCCCGGCGTCTCGATGCTTTTGGACGGGTGCTAGACCTAGTGGGGATTCATGTGCGGGCCGAGTTCCCCTCCTCTGGCCAGGATAGCTTAGTGTATGTGCGGGGGAGAAATGGCCAAGAGGCAGTCATCGCTGCTCTGCCGTGGCTACCTGAACGACGGGTTCGGTCCTGGGAGGCCCTCCAGCAGGGCCAGTCCATGCAGGAGTACGCCGAAATAGTGGCAGGCCTCCTGGAGGAAGCGGCCGCTGCCCTCCCTAAGGGGTACCCCAGTATCGTTATGGCCCATATATTCGTCGATGGTGCAGTGGTAGGAGGGGAAGGGGCAGGAGAACGTACCCTCCACCTGGGCCAGATCTACGCTGTTAGCCCCCAAAGGCTACCACGGGTAGACTACTTGGCCTTGGGCCATCTCCATAGGGCCCAGAAAGTGCGCCAGCGCCCCCCTGTCGTCTATTCGGGGTCGATCTTGCAACTTGACTTTGGTGAGGTAGGACAGAAGAAGTGCGTCTACCTGGTAGATGTGAGGCCAGGACAGGAGGCCCAAGTTGAGGAGATTCCCCTTACCAAATTCCGGCCCTTGCACGACCTAGGGAGCCCAAAAACGCCTCTCACCTTGGAGCAGGTGCGGGCAGCAGCCAAAAACAGCGCGCTATCGGGCACCTACCTACGCATATTTGTTAAGGCTGACTCTTTGGTTACAAACCTTATAGGGGAGGTGAGAAAGGCCCTTCCTCAGGCAGTGGCCGTGGTTCCCGTATCAGTGCAGCAGCGGCAAGAAGGGGGGCAGCCCACAAAGGAATTAAGCCCTGTGGAGCTGTTCTCCCTTTACTACAAGACAGAACACGGCAAACTGCCCCCCCAGGAATTAGTCCAGTTATTTTTAGAGCTCCTTCAGGAGGTCCATGAGGCCCCGTAGTTTATTCCTGGAAAACTTCACCTCCTACCGAGGCCCAGTGTATGTGGACTTTTCTGATCTGGACCTTTTCGCCATTACGGGGCCTAACGGTGCTGGTAAAAGCTCCCTTGTAGAAGCTATTGTTTTTGCCCTTTACGGTAAAGGCCTACGCCTCCAAAAAGAGGGAGAGGTGCGTCAGCTCATCAGCCAAGGGGCTCACCAGCTTCGGGTCGTCCTGGAGTTTGAGAGCGGCGGCTCCCGATACCGCATCATCCGTGAGACTGGGCGGCGGGCTATCGTCCAGTTGGAACAGTTGACTCCTAGTAGGTCATGGCAAAGCTTGGCCGACCGGGTTAAAGAGGCCAATACCTTTATTCAAAAGGCAGTAGGGCTAGACTATGATGCCTTCGTCCGCTCTGTAGTGTTACCACAAGGTCGGTTCCAGGAACTTCTTGTGGGAGACCCTGACAAGCGGAACCGGCTCCTCAGCGAACTTTTGCGCTTGGACATATACCAGGATATCATGCACAGGGCCAACGAGCGCTATAAGCGTAGGGCGCAGGAGGTCCAGGAGCTAGATCGTCGCATCCGATACGAGCTTGCCGATGCCACCCCCCAACGCAAACGGGAGCTAGAGAGGGAGTGCCTGGCCCTATTGCAGAGGAGGGCTTACCTTGAGAACCAAGAGGCCCAGCTTGACAGGGCCCAGCGCCTGTCTGCCCAGCTGCGTGACCTTACAGATAAGGCCCATAATGCCCAAAGCTCCCTCCAAAGAGTGGGGCAAGAATACGAGCAATGCCAGGCCCGCCGGGAAATCTTAGAGAGGGAGCAACGCGATTTGGCCCAACGTTTAGAGCAACTCAAGGAGTGCCAATCGGCCATCTCCGTGGACTATGAGCGCTACCGCCTGCTAGTGCAGGTCCAGCCTCTCTGCCAGCACCTCTTGGAGGCTCAGAGGAAGCTGCAGGCCTTGGAAAGGGAGCTCCACGAGCTAAAGCCTGAGGTTGCGTTTAAACAAGCCCAGGTGGCAGAAAAGCACGAATCGGTAAATAGGGCCCAGGCCTTCCTCGCACAATGCGACGCCAACCTTAAGGCAGTGAAACAGGTGTTGGACGAGACGAAAGACAAGGCGAATCGCCTCTTGCCCCTCTTGGAACGCTTGCGACGACTGGAAGAAGACATCCGGCATGCGTCTCGTCAGCTCCTGGAGCAAGAAGAAGCCTTCCGAAAGGCTCGTGCGGAAGAGGCACGGCTTAAAGATGCCCATGCTAGGGCCGTTGAGCGGCTGGATGCGGCGCAAAGGACGTGGGAAAAGGCCCAAAAACTCCATGCGGCCCTAGTTTTGCGGCATTCCCTGCGTGAGGGCCAGCCATGCCCCGTATGTGGCCAGCACGTTCATATCCTCCCCCCACACGAAGAAGCACCCGACCTAGACGCTGCACGTCAGGCCCTTGAGCAAGCCCAAGCCGAAGAACGGCGCCTCGGCCAAAGTCTACAGGAGGCAGCCGGCCGCGTATCAGCAGGACAAGGGGCCCTAGAGGCCGCCCAGGCCAGCCACCAAAGGCTCAAGCAGGAATATGAGGGCTTGCGCCATCGCATAGCATCTGAGGCAAGCCTCCATTTGCCTGTTAGCCAAATAGAGACCGCCCTGGACGAGGAGCGCCGCCAGGCGCAATCGTCCTATGAAGAGGCCCACCGGGAATGGGAGAAGGCCCAAAAGCAACTGGAAGCAGAACAGAGAGCACTATGGGACTATGAGAAGGACCTGGCCCGTCTCGATGAAAAGCTGCAGTTAAAGCATCGCCAAAGACAGGAGGCCGAAGAAAAGCTCCAAGGGATACAACGACAGCTAGAAGGGCTTTTGACCAAATCGTGGCCCCTAGCCGAGGCGCGCCGCCAGCTAGAAGAAGAGGCCGTTCACGGCACCTTTTGGCAGATCCTCCACGATCGCGTGAAAGAGCAGCTAGAAGACATAGACGCCCGCTTACAACAACTTACGGAGCTGGGGAAGGAACAAGAGGAGCTTAGGCAGGCCTTGGAAGATGTGCGCATCCAGCTGGCCCAAAATTCATCTCGGCTGGAGGAGCTTATGAGGAGCAAGCTCGCTTTGGAGGAGGAACTCCAGCGCCTCACGGGGGAACGCGACGGGCTGCTTGAGGAGCTAATGCGCATATCTAGGGAGAACCAGTGGGCCTCTGTCCTGAATGCCCTGGGGAAAGACCAAGATCCCTCCCTCCTGCTCCAGACTCTGGCCCAAGAGATACGTTATGAAAGAGAGGCCGTGGACAAACGCATAGGGGCCATTGAAGAGCAGCTCAAGCGGTTAGACAAAGATATCGCCGTGCGCGAGGACTTGGAGAGGAAGCAGACCCAGTACGAAAAGGAGGCTGGCATCGCCAGGCGCCTAGGGAGCCTGCTGCAGAGCGACCGGTTCCAGAAGTTTTTACGCGATAATGCCCTCACCATCCTGGCCGAGGATGCCTCCCGGCATCTCTATCACCTGACGGGGGGAAGGTATACGTTGACGGTGAGGGAGAGAGGTTTCTACGTCTTAGACCATTGGGAAGGGGCGGAGAGGCCAGCCCATTCTTTGAGCGGGGCGGAGACCTTCTTGGCCTCCTTGGCCCTCGCCCTGGCCCTGGCCGAGCGTATCCCACACCTGGCATATGGAGAGCGTCGGCCCCTAGATAGCTTGTTCATCGATGAAGGCTTTGGGACTCTCGATGAACACAATCTGGACGTAGTCGCCTCGGCCCTAGAGGCTTTGAGCAGCGGTGGTCGCATGGTGGGAGTTATAACTCACCTTGCTGCGCTGGCCGACAGACTCCCGGCCCGACTTAGGGTGCAAAACTCAGGCCGCGGCAGCACAGTGATCAAGGAGTGGTGAGCTAGTTGTGCCAGTGTGGCCTTGCAGCCCCTTCAGCTCCAACGATCAATGGCTACCCCCAAAACCATCGCCAGGCCAAATAGTAGATGGAGCTGGGCAGTCAACAAGTCTAGCATGGTAAAGGCCACCCTCGTCGGTCGGAAGGCTATGCGCACGTTGCGCCAGGCATAGGGGAAGGTAGCTAGCACCAGCAGGCACCAGGGCGACAACCAGTCAATGGCCGTAAAGATTAATGTGGCCACGTAGGCTCCCCCCACCAGCAACAGGTAGTAGAAGCTAGAGCCCCTTGGCCCTAGCAGACCCGCCACTGTAACGTAGCCTGCCCGTTTATCCTCAATGATATCTCGGAAGTTATTCCCATGCAGGATGGCTATGGTCAGTAGCCCTGCTGGCACCGCCAAGACCCCTGCCCGCCAGGAGATCTCCTGGCTCTGTACGAAGTAGGCTCCCATGATCATTAGCGGCCCGAAGGCGAAAAAGACCGCTAAGTCACCTAGGGAACGGTACTTTAACCCAAGGGGTGGCACAGTATAAAACCACCCCAACAACCCGCCTACTACCCCAAAAATTAGAACCGGCCACCCTCGCAACAGCGCCAAGGATAGCCCTAATAAACAACCTGAAGCGAAAAGGAAGAGGCCCCATAATAAGTGCTCCCGCGGCTCCATAAGGCCATCTACCAACACGCGGCTCGAACCCAGGGTCCGCCATGAGTCGGCGCCGCGACGATAGTCGAAGTTGTCGCTTATGACGTTGGTGCCAGCATGAAGAAGCAAAGCTGCCAGCATGGTCAGGGCTAGCCATCCCCACGACAGCTCAGGGGCAAGTAGCGACCCTAGAAGAACGGGGATTAAAGTGACAGTGAAGGCGAAGGGTCGAGTAGCCTGCCAAAGCACTTTCCAGGCAGGCATCTGGAAGCGCAGCTGGGACTGGAAGACCCTCAGCGTGTCTTCGGTGACCTCCACCTCGGCCCGAGGCTTCCAGTCGCCAGTGAAGTCAGAAACGTAGAGGCGTGTGGGCCGTATGCGAAACACCTCCACCCCAGGGAAGGACTTGGCGAAGGGCACTAGCTCAAATGCGTTGCGGAAGATGATGTGCCGCTCTGGGCGCTCCTCAATGGGCCCCAGCCGCTCAGCGATCCCCTCACCCTGGAGGAAGCGGTCGGGCACTCCGTGCTCTATGACGAAGAAAACACGGGGGTTGGCCACCACGTTGCGATAATTTCGGCCCTGCTCCAAGGCCACATACAGATAGCCGTCCTGAACCCCGTAGTAGACCTTGCCTGCCCACAACTGCCCTTTGTGCCAGCTCACTAGGGTAAGGGTCTTGTGGGTGGAGATAACCTTGTGGGCTGCCCGCAGGGCCTCCGTCACTGTGAAGCTCATCTCATCACCTCGGGATGCTCCAGGGGCTTTAGCCGCCCACGGTCATCAGTGTAGCCACCCCTTTAGGGATGATCAACGTGATCTGGCCTGCTAGCTCGCCTTGACCGTGCTGCGCGTAAGGGGACGTCATCACAGATAACAGATATGGCGGACAAACAATGCTCGGCTGTTTGGGGGCTGGTGCCGGGGGTGGGAGTCGAACCCACGACACCACGGTTTTCAGCCGTGTGCTCTACCGCTGAGCTACCCCGGCCCAATGCTAGTCTAAAGGGGAGGGGGCGAGGCGTCAACAAAAGGGGCTAAAATGTAACTTTGGCTCCCCGGGCAGGACTCGAACCTGCAACCTGGCGGTTAACAGCCGCCCGCTCTACCATTGAGCTACCGGGGAACCACACCTTATTGGCTGCGGAGCCAGGATTCGAACCTGGACCAAGGGATCCAAAGTCCCCTGTGCTACCGTTACACCACTCCGCAGCCCTTATAACGGTCTCCTTGGTGCCGGAGGCCGGACTCGAACCGGCACGAGGGCTGCCCCTCAGCAGATTTTGAGTCTGCCGCGTCTACCATTCCGCCACTCCGGCACCCTTGCACCCTAAATCATTATAAGACGCCTTTCGTGACTGGCAAGGCCAGAAGGGCTTGACAGTTCTCATACGCTGCCTTTAGCCTCCCCTTTTGGTGACAGTCTCTTTAAGAGGAGGCCCATGCCCCGCATACGAAAATACGTCGATATCCAAGCCCCCCCTGCTAACGTCTTCTTAGAGATAGCTAACCCCCTCCATCAAATGGAGTGGGCCCTTCCCTTCCGGGATATAGAGGTGGCCGAGGGCGACGGCGTCTCGCAAGGTAGTATCCAGCGGTGGATCTTCCAGGTGGGGCCCAAATCTTACCAGCTAGAGGCGGTGGTCAGGGAATCACGTCAGGGCTCGACCATCGCACGGGAGGTTGTGGAAGGGCCGCTAGTCTTTCGGGACCGGTTCTCCCTCATCCCTCAGGGGGCTGAGGTCACTAGGGTGGAGTGGATGGTGGAGTATGAGCCCCCTATGGGCCCCTTAGGCCGGTTGCTGGATGCCCTTATCCTCCACCGTGTCTTCCAGAACGATATGGAGACTTCCCTAGAGCGCCTGAAGAGGCGGCTGGAGTCCTAGCCTCTTGGTAGGCCCAGCCCCCTACGGGCGATAAGGTCCCGTTGCACCTCCGATGTCCCTGCCCCTACCGTCTCTTGGGTGGCCGAGAGGTAGCCGTGGGCCATGGCGCCTGCGTAGACTGCCCAGGGAGACCCTTCCCGTAAGGCTCCATAAGGGCCCATCGCTGCCAACGCCGTCTGGTACAGCCTCTGGGCCAGCTCCGAGTTGAAGAGCTTTACCATGGCTGCATAGGCCCGAATGTCTTCCCCACGCTCCCACGCTAGAATGGCCCGGTACAAGAGCAGGCGGGCCACCTCAAAGGCGATGGCCAAATCGGCAATGCGTTGGCGCGCTATTGCGCGCAAGGGCCCTCTATGATGCTCCCTCACCCAGCGTAGCAGGCCTTGGAAGGCCCGCCAGTGGAGGAAGCACCTGTAGACGGTTATACGCTCCAGTCCTAACGCCGCGGTGAGGATCCTCCAGCCCTGGTTTTCTCCCCCCAGACATTGGCTCTTGGGCACCTCAGCTCCATCGAAGATCACCTCGTTGAACCAGTGTAGACCCAATAGGTTGTAGAGGGGGCGCACCGTTACCCCAGGGACGCGCATCGGCATGAGAAGGAGAGAGATCCCCTCGTGCTTCGGGACGTTCTGGTCGGTGCGGGCTACCAGCAGGCAGTAATCGGCATCTTCGGCACCGCTGGTGTAAAGCTTGCGTCCATAAATGCGGTAGACATCCCCACTGCTTTCAGCTCTGGTCTGGACACCGGCTAAATCAGACCCTGCCTCTGGCTCAGTGTAGCCAAGACACCACACTTCTCGGCCACGGGCAATACCCGGCAAAAAGCGCCTCTTCTGCTCCTCTGTGCCGAAGGCCAAGATCATGGGGCCGATGATGACGCGCCCCAGAGCATCACTCGCTGGGGCGCCGTGAAGGGCCATCTCCTCCTCTACTAGGAACTGGTCTAGGAGAGGGCGCCCTTGTCCCCCGTACTCCTTGGGCCAGCTCACCGCTAGCCAACCCCGATCCCCCATCTTCGCCTCCAGCTCCCGATGATGGAGATAACCAGGAGGCACAGGCACAGGGCTGGAGTCGTGGCCGGCCCCCGTCTCCTCCGCCAGCCACCTGCATACCTCTAGCTTTAAAGCCTCCTGCTCAGGCGAAAGACGAAATTCCACGCCCCCAGTTTACATGAATTTAACATCCCCGCAACCCGCTCACCTTGACTTCCCTACCCCCATATCCTAACCTTCCTCATTGAGAACCATAATTCACGACATAGAAACCGCCAATAGTCCTTCAGAGAGGGGATAGGAGGGGATATGTGGAAGCTCCAGGTGTGTGGTGCGGGGCGGGCTGGTGATGGCACCAACACCTTTGCTCAGCTGTTGGGGAAGATTTTGAAGGATATGGGTGCCTGGGTCTTCATTTGGCGGGACGAGGTCTACTCCAATATTCAGACCAGGGACAGCGCTTTCGGCATGCGGGCAGCCGATTTCCCCATCTACGGTCCAGAGGAGGGGTTTGACATTTTGGTGGCCTTCGATGAGGGGGCCCTATGGGACTGGACACGGGAGGGGAGGATCCCGCCGATTGAGCGTCTTAGGGCTGGAGGGGTGCTCATCTATGACTCGTCTCCTCGTCTTGAGTATCCCAACACAGGGCATGAAGTTAAGGAGGAGCTGGTAGCCTCTGTTGCCGAGGCTAAGGGGTTGAAGGTGTTTGGTGCCCCCTTTGGTGCGATGGCCAAGGAGCGTTTCGGCAACTACATCGTTCGCGGGGCCATCGCCCTAGGGGTCTTGGCCCACATGCTAAGGTTACCAGTTCAGGCCTTTGAGAGGCAGTTTCGCCGCCTCTTCAATGAAGAGCTTTTCCGCCTCAATATGGATGCGCTGCTGGAAGGTGTAGCTTACGCACGCCATGAGGGATGGGAAGTGCCCGATCTGGAGGTGAGGTTGGACTCTGCTGAGGCAGATGGGCGGCAATTCCTCATGGGCAATGAGGCGGTAGCCTTGGGGGCGATTGTGGCGGGGTGCCGGTTTTTCGCTGGCTATCCCATAACGCCTGCCTCAGAGGTATTGGAGTACATGGCCGAGAAGCTGCCTAAGGTGGGCGGCGTGGTAGTCCAGGCCGATAGCGAGATGGCCGCCATCCATCACGTGATAGGGGCCAGCATCGGAGGATGCCGGGCCATGACGGCTACTGCTGGCCCTGGTTTCTCCCTCATGCAGGAGGCCATCTCCGCCGCGGGGATGACCGAGACGCCTATAGTGATCGTTGTCTCTCAGAGGGGAGGACCGGCCACAGGGCTGCCCACTAAGGTAGGTCAGGAGGACCTCAATGAGACGATCTTTGGGGGCCACGGCGACTTCGCCCGCATAGTCCTTTCCCCTACAGAGCCAGAAGACGCCTTCTACCTAATGGGCACGGCCTTCAACCTGGCGGAGCGCTATCAGTGCCCTGTCTTAGTTATTTACGACCAGGTCTTCGCCCAGTCCCAGTACACTATACCCCCTCTAGACCCCCAGCGCTTCAGCATCGACAGGGGCAAACTGATAGGGCCATGGGGTCCCCCGTGGCGAGGCGATGGGCCTTTCCGTCGCTACCTCCTTACGCCCGATGGCGTCTCGCCGCGTGCGGTGCCTGGCACTCCTGGGATCACCACCATGTACTACAACAGTAACGAGCATAACGAGGACGGCTACATTACTGAGGAGATACCTATAAGGGAGGCGATGGTGAATAAGAGGGTTCGCCAACGCCTGGCCATCATCCGTAAAGACTCTGACCTCCCTCCCCCTAGGGTTGGGGGCCATCCAGAGGCTTCAATCGGCTTTATCGCCTACGCCTCCCTTTATGGTCCCCTGGTAGAGGTGGTGGGCCAGCTTACCGCTGAAGGTAGGCCTGCCAAGTTGATGGCCCTACGCACGCTGTGGCCCTTCCCAAGCAAAGAGGTGCGTCGCTTCGTTCAGTCGTGTAGGCGGGTGTACGTGGTGGAATACTCAGTGGGGGCCCAGCTGAGGGGGCTCGTGCAGATGGAGGCCACAGGCCCCATGCCGCGTAAGCTGCGCTCTATACTGCGCTACGATGGACGTCCCATGACGCCCCAGTATATATTGCGTGCTATGGAGGATGGATAATGGCCATCGACACGGTAGCCCGGCCCATTAGCGCTGCTGACATAACTGGCCCTGGTGCCTGGTGGTGCAATGGCTGTGGCGACTTTGGCGTGACAGCTGCCTTCAAGGATGTGCTCCTCAGCGTTGTCAATGAGCTAGGCGTGCCCCTTGAAAGGGTGTTCATCGTTTCGGGCATCGGGTGCTCGAGCAAGGAACCGGAGATGCTCAGGGTAAACGCCTACCATGGACAGCACGGTCGCTCTATACCTGTGGCCATGGGCCTGGCCTTGGCTAATCCTTCCTTGGTCGTGGTAGACTTCGGGGGCGACGGCGACACCTACGGCATAGGGATGGAGCATTTCGTCCATGCCTGCATCAAGAACGTTAACATGACCTTGGTGGTGATGAACAACCAGGTCTACGGGCTCACCAAGGGCCAGGCTTCGCCTACTGGGCACCTGGGCCTAAAGACCAGCTCTACCCCCTATGGGAAGACCATACGGCCGGTGAACCCCCTGAAGCTGGCCATCGCTGCTGGGGCTGCCTTCGTGGCGAGAGGGGTGTCATGGAGGAAGAAGGAGCTGGCAGAGATAATGCGTATGGCCATAACCACCAGAGGGTTCTCTTTGATAGACGTCTTCTCCCCCTGCGTCACCTACCACCGCGAGCCTGGCTATCGGGGTAGTGGGGCCATCGTAGACTGGTATCGCCTCAACTACGTGGTAGATATCAAAGAGGCCTGGCGCCGAATGCAAGAACAGGTCTTTTCTGAGGAGGAACGCTCTCGTCTGCCGGCCGACTACGATCCTACCCATCACGAGGCTGCCCTTATGGCATTGCGGCTTATTGAGGAGGCCGCCAAGATGGGACGGGAGGTGACGGGGGTCCTGCTAATTAATGAATCGGCACCTACCATGGCGGAGGCCTTAGGCATTTCTGCAGATAGGCCTCCAGCGTTAGCTGACATCGCCATCGAAAGCAACTTGGCCATATACCGGGAGTGGCTGGCAGAGCTACGCTGATAAGGTGTCCTTCATGATAACATGGGCCCGAGGGGTCCATGGCGGAAGATGAGTACGACCTAGTGGTAGTGGGGGGCGGCATTGCTGGATACACTGCCGCTATCTACGCCACTAGGAAAGGCCTCCGCACTTTGCTGGTGGAGCAGGATCAGCTGGGCGGCGTTTGCCTACACCGCGGTTGCATACCTACTAAGTCCCTGCTAGAGGGGGCCTACTCCTTCCTAAGAGCACAGACGTGGAGTGCTACCCTTTCGTCCCAAGAGGTATGGCGCCGTCTTCACCAGAGGAAGGCGGAAGTGGTAGCCCAGGGCTACGACTCCCTGGTGCGTCTTTTGAGGAGACACCGGATCCAAGTTGAGAAAGGAAGGGGCTCCCTTGTCGCGCCTGGCAGGGTAGCCATACCTGATCTGGGCAAAGTGGTCGAGACACGCTGGACGATCTTGGCCACTGGTTCCAGTCCCATCCCCTTAAAAGGGCTTCCTTGGGACGGCTCCCGCATTCTAAGCAGTGACCACCTCTTAGAGTTAGACGAGTTACCGCAGCATCTAATAGTGGTGGGTGGAGGGGTTGTAGGGGTTGAGTTCGCCTCCCTACTTTTAGACTTAGGGGTACAGGTGACGATAGTTGAGATTATGCCCCGTCTCATGTCCCAGGAGGATAGGGAGATATCGCAGGCTTTGGAGAAGGCTTTGAGCTCTAGGGGGGCATCGGTGCTTACAGGGGCCCGTCCCATCCCGGAGGCGTCCCATATGTCCAGAGATGGGGTGGAGCTGGCTGTGGCCAGAGAGGAAGGCCCCTGCCGCATCAGGGGAACCCATGTGCTGGTGGCGGTGGGTCGCACGGGTAACGTCCAAGGCCTGGGCCTGGAGGATGTTGGGGTGGCTGTGAAGGGAGGGTTCATACAGGTAGGTGGAAATCTGCGTACCACCCAAGAAGTCATTTACGCTATAGGGGATGTGGCGGGAGGCCCTCTCTTGGCCCATAAGGCTGCTCAGGAGGGCCGCCTGGCGGTGGAAGATTTGTGCGGTGGCTCTCCCTGTCCGTTAGACAGAACGTTAGTGCCGCGCGTCGCCTATTGCAGGCCCCAGGTGGCAGCTGTGGGGCTTACCGAGGAGGAAGCCACAGCATTAGGGTTCAAGGTCAGGGCCCGCCGCTTCTCCTTCCGCTATAACTCTATGGCCCATATCGTGGGGGAGACAGAAGGGTTCGTGAAGGTGGTATATGACCAGGAGACGGGACGACTGCTGGGAGTGCATGCCTTAGGCCACCATGTGGAAGAGCTTATAGGTGAGGCTGCCCTGGCCCTTAAGGCTGGCGTATCGCTGCGGGAATGGGCAGATGTGCTCCACCCTCACCCTTCCATAGTGGAGGCGCTAGGCGAAGCGGTGCGGATGGGTGCGGGCACCAGCATTTACCTGTGATGGAGAGGCCACCGCCTAAGCCTAGATGGCTCAAGGTAAATTTTACCACCGGGCCCAAATACTTCGCGGTGCAAGGGGCGGTAAAGGGCCTGGGCCTCCATACCGTCTGTGAGGAAGCCCGCTGCCCCAATATCTTCCAGTGCTGGGGAGAGGGGACAGCCACCTTCATGATATTGGGCGATGTGTGTACTCGCCGCTGCAGCTTTTGCGCCGTCACTCATGGCCGTCCGTCGCCGGTGGACTGGGGGGAGCCGTGGCGCATAGCTTTGGCGGCGCGTCGGCTCAAGCTACGCCATGTGGTGATAACGTCAGTAGCCCGAGACGATCTGCCCGATGGTGGCGCTGCTCTCTTTGCTCGCTGTATTGAAGCTTGTCGTGCCCTCGTCCCAGGATGTCAGGTAGAGGTTCTGGTGCCCGATTTTGGAGGCTTGTGGGAGGCCTTGGCTAGAGTAGTCAATTCCCGCCCTCATGTGGTGGGGCACAATGTGGAGACAGTGCCCCGACTCTACAAGCTCGTCCGGCCAGGTGCCCGGTACCAGCGTTCGTTGGAGCTGCTGTCCCGGGCGAAGGAGATGGATCCCCAAATCATCACCAAGTCTGGCCTTATGGTAGGCTTGGGCGAGACGTGGTCGGAACTTTTGTCGGTAATGGGTGACCTGAGGGAGGCGGGCGTGGACATCATCACCGTTGGCCAATACCTCCGGCCCACCCTCAGCGGGCGCCATCTAAAGGTTGAGCGTTTTTATACGCCTGAGGAGTTTGAGGCGCTGCGGAAAGAGGCGTTAAGGTTAGGGTTCCGGGCTGCCGAATGCGGGCCTTTGGTGCGTTCATCCTATCTGGCCCATAGGGCGGTGGCCCAGGTTATGGCCTTGCGTGGCCTTCCAGGTGCCGCCTCATGAAGGCGGCCAAGCGGGCAGCAGGGACATCGAACCCCATGCCCCAGAAGTGATCCGTCCCCGGCATGAGCACCAATTCCACTTGCTCTGGCATCTGCCGTTCCCACTGGCGTAGCTCGTCTGGGGGAGCGAAAATGTCTTGCTCCCCGGAGATGATCAGCACTGGCACTCTTAGTGCAGCGATGGTTTCCTTGTTTAGGGCCCGTGTGGGTGGAGAGATCAGGGCCACCGCCTTGAGGCCAGGCACGTGGGGGGCAGCCATCACGGCTACTGCTGCGCCAAAGGAGTAGCCTGCCAGGCCCACGGCTGTGGTTTCCTTGCCTAAAAGCTCCTTAGCCTTCTCTGCTGCTGCTACAATGTCCTCCCATTCCCTAGCGCCTCCCGTGTGGGTTCCTCCGCTGCGGCCTGTGCCCCGGAAATTGAAACGCAGTGCCATAATTCCTGCCCCAGCCAAAGCCTGGCAGGTGCTTATGACCACGTGGTTGCCCATGTCGCCACCGTACAAAGGATGAGGATGGCATACTACTACTGCTCCAGAGGCCTGTCCATCTGGGAAGTGGGCCATGCCCTCTAATGCTATATCTCTGCAAGGGATCTGGACGTTGCGCACTTCCATAAGGCCGGCTAGCCTCTTCGAAGGCCGGGGCGCGTGAGCTCCTGTCGTCGTCTGGCTAGAGAAGATATGGTGTGTTCATAGGACTGGGCGAACAATTCCACCCCCTGGTGTTCCAGTTGGCGCGCCACCTCTTCTATATCGATCCCCAGTTCCCCCAAGCGATCAATAAGGTACTGGGCCTCATCAACCCCCTCTGTGAGGGTGGGGCGGGTCTCCCCGTGATCGCGGAAGGCATCAAGGGTCACAGGGGGAACGGTGTTTACGGTATCGGGGCCGATGAGCCCCTCTACGTACATGACGTCGGAGTAATTAGGGTTCTTGGTGCTGGTGCTGGCCCACAAAGGGCGCTGGACGCGGGCGCCCATCTCGGCCAAGCGACAGAAACGCGGGTGGCTGAAGATGGCCAAAAAGCGCTGGTAGGCTAGCTTAGCGTTAGCGATCCCTGCCCGGCCTGTGAGGTGCTGGGCTTCATCTGCACCTAGCCCACCCTCAGCCACCAGACGCTCTAACTCCTTGTCAACCCAGGTATCCACCCTGCTCACAAAAAAGCTGGCCACTGAGGCCACGCCCTCTAGAGATAAGCCCCCCACTTGCCGCGACTCTAATGCCCTTATGTAAAGCCAGGCAACCTCTTCATACCTCTGGACGCTGAAAAGCAAGGTGATGTTAATGTTTATCCCCTTTTGTAGGCAGTGTTCGATGGCGGGAAGCCCTTCTCTTGTCCCGGGTATTTTGATAAGCACGTTGGGCCGGCCGATGCTGCTCCACAGCTCTTCAGCTGCTCTTATGGTCCCCTGGGTATCGTATGCTAGGGCAGGTGACACCTCCACCGAGACGTATCCATCCACATGTCCTGTGGCCTCATAAAGGGGATAGAGGAGGTCTGCTGCTGCCTGCACATCGGCGACTACGAGCCTTTGGTAGATTTGGTGGTCGTTGAGGCCTTGGGTGGAAAGCTGGGCGATATCTTCGTCGTAGAGACCGGTCTCGCATATGGCCTTGTCAAAGATGGTGGGGTTGGTGGTGATGCCACTTATGCCATCTGCATCTATCAGGCGTTTTAACTCTCCTGACCGCAAAAGCCCCCGATGGAGATAGTCCAGCCAAAGACTCTGGCCCAGGCGGCGGAGGGCGTGCCCTGGGCTCTTCATGCCTTCACCTCTCCCTTGGCCTGTGCCATCTCCTCCTCCAAAGCTGCCACCTTCTCTAGGCGCCGCTTGTAGCGCTCCTCACCGCTGAAGCGAGCAGTAACGAAGGCCTTTACCAGCTCGACAGCTAACGCCGCGCCCACTACCCGCGATCCCAGGCAGAGGAC
>JAUQPQ010000037.1 GCA_030550295.1 Chloroflexota bacterium | reverse complement strand
CCGATGGTTGCCCGTGGGACGTCCCTCACTCGTGTCAGCATGATGACGAAGAGGACAAGGATGGTGACGGCTGCCCCATAAATGAGGATTTGGACTATGGCCAGGAATTCGGCCGAGAGCAAAAGGAAGATACCTGCCACCCCCAGCAGGGCCACGATGAGAAAGAGGGCGGCATGAACGACGTTCCTGTTCACTACCACCCCCAGGCCCCCCAGGGCCGTCACCGCCGCTACTACGTAGAAAAGCCCTTCCTCGTAGCTCATCCCCCTTCCCTGTCGAGGCCGCCCTGTGCCCTATCTTAGTGCTCTAATCCCTTTAGGCCTATCCCCCTTCTGGGGAGGCTGCTCCTACCTTGGCCCGCTCCTCTTTGGGCATCCAGCCGCTGTGGGCCATACCCATAGGGATGCGGAACGGGTCCTTAAGGTATCCCGTCTTAGAGGCGTACAATAGCGCCTCCAGATCCATTACCAGGTCTTGGCGGTCGTACCGGGACATCTCCACGCTCCGCCAAGTGTTATCCATGACGATGGCATCGAAGTTGCATACCTCTACGCAGATGTTGCACCTCATGCACCGGGCATAGTCTATGAAGAAGCGGTCTACGATCTTCTTGCGTGGGCTTTTACCCTCGGCATACTGGGGATTGTCCTTCATGGTCACCGTCATGCAGTTGGTGGGGCAATAGCGGGCGCACACTTGGCAGCCTGTGCAGAAAGGCTCATCGTGCTCGGCGTCCCACAAGAGGAGGGGGAAGCCACGGGAGCGATGGGGCAGCTCCTTCTTCTGGGTGGGGTACTGTACGGTCACTGGGCGCCTAACAGCTGCTGCCACAGCTGTAGCTAGAGACTTAAATACCCCCAACACCTTCTCATACCTCCACTCTTTGTGTTACCGGTGCCGGACGGCGCACCGGCCTTCTTACGGCCTTGTAGGTCAGGTAGATAGCTACCATGGTGCCTACCGCTGACAATGCCCCCAGGGCTACATCGGGCCACTCATAGACCAGGGCCAGACCGTTTACCACGATCTGGTAGAAGGCCAGGGGCAAAAGCACCTGCCAAGAGTAGGCCATGAGCTGGTCAATGCGCAGTCTGGGGAGGGCGGCCCGCACCCAAAAGAAGAAGAGGATGAAGGCGGAGACCTTGATCACCATAAGGGGTACCTGGAGGGCGGGGCCTACCTCGTCCCCTAGGGGCCAATTCCATCCCCCCAGAAACACTAGGGAGGCCAAGACGGAGAGGAGGACTAAGTTGACGTACTCGCCCATCATAAACATGGCCCATCTCATCCCCGAGTACTCAACGAGGGGCCCTCCCACCACCTCCGACTCGGCTACAGGGATGTCGAAGGGCTGGCGGTAGAGCTCGGCCACGGCGGCCACGGTGAAGATGAAGAAGGCTAGGGGTTGCCAGATTAGGTAGGGCACCCTGCCTTGCCCCTCCACTATCTCTATGAGGTTTAAGGAGCCGCGGCCCCCATCGACGTGGGCTACCATGGCCACCGCCACTGCTGCCATCACCAGGGGTATCTCGTAGCTGATGAGCTGAGCAGCTGAGCGCATGGCCCCCAGGATGGCGTACTTGTTATCGGAGCCCCACCCGGCCATGAGGAAGCCAACTATGGAAACGGTGGAGACGGCCAAGATGAAGAAGAGGGCGAGGCCAAGGTTGCGCACCCAGAGGTCTTGGGTGAAGGGGAGGGCGGCCATAGCGACGATGGTGGGCACCACTACTACGTAGGGGGCCAGCTCAAAGGCCCAGCGGTCGGCGGTGGTGGGGCGCACGTCCTCTTTAGTGAGGAGCTTTATGGTATCAGCCACTGCCTGCAGGGTGCCGTAGGGGCCTACGCGCATGGGCCCTAAACGGTTCTGGATCCGCCCCACCACTTTCCTCTCCAGATAGTTGAGGACGATGACGGCCACAGGTACCCCTGCTGCTATCGCCAAGATGCGCACAAAGGCGTCTAGCCAGGCGTTATCTCCAATCACCGGTCCACCTCGCACAGGACGATGTCAATGGAACCAAGGATGATGATGGCATCGGCCACGTAATTGCCCACTACCAGGTTCTTAAGGGCTGAAAGGTTGGAGAAGGCGGCCGAGCGGATCTTGAGGCGCCAGGGCTTGTCGCCCCCTTTGGAGACGAGGTAGACCCCGTACTCCCCCCGGGGGGACTCGGTGCGGGCGTACACTTCGCCGGGAGGTACCCTTATGGTGCGCTTGAGCCCCTCGGCCATGATGGGGCCATGAGGGGGCATCTGCTCTAGGGCCTGCTCCACTATCCTTAGGGCCTGCTTCATCTCTTCCATCCGCACAAGGTAGCGGTCGTATACGTCTCCCTGTGTTCCTGTGGGGATCTCAAAGTCGAAGCGGTCATATATGGAGTACGGTTCCGCCCGCCTTAGGTCGTGTTTGAGGCCGCAGGCCCTGAGCATGGGCCCAGAGAAGCCCCAATTGATGGCCTGCTCAGGGGTAACGGGGGAAAGGCCACGGCAACGGGCCATGAACACCTCGTTATCGGTCATGAGGGCGTCCAGCTCTTCCACGCCCCGGCGCACATGGTTGACGACGTAGCGACATTGTTCGACGAAGTCTGGAGGCACGTCCCAGGCTACTCCTCCGGGACGGAAGTAGTTGTACATCATACGTTCACCGGTAATGGCCTCGAAGAAGTCCTGGATGACCTCCCTTTCCCGGAAGGCGTACATGAAGGGGGTGCCAAAGAAGCCTACATCGGTGCCGAAGGCGCCCATGAACATTAGGTGGCTTGCTACCCGGTTCAGTTCCCCAAGGATGACGCGTATGTATTCGGCCCTTTCGGGGACTTGCAAACCCATGAGCTTCTCCACGGCCAGGCAGTAGGTCCATTCGGCGTTGAACTGGGCCAAGTATTCGGTGCGATCCTGGTACCCTATAGCCTGACGGTAGTCGCAGTTCTCGGAAAGCTTCTCTGCTCCCCGGTGCATGTAGCCTATGACGGGGTCGCAGTCTACCACCTTTTCTCCGTCCACGGTGAGGATCATGCGGAAGACGCCATGGGTAGCGGGATGTTGGGGCCCTACGTTTATGTGGAGGTCTATGGTTTCCAGTTCGTGTTCTATGGCCATGGCTTATCCTTCCTGCTCCAGGCGTCGGAGGGCCTCCTGGATATAGCGCCGCTCCTCTTCCCCGGAGAGGCCCTTGGCCCGCGCCTCCTCCCGTGCTCGCTTGATAACCTCCGCCTTCTTCTGGGCGAGGGCTATCTTGGCGGCGCGGTCATCGCGGGGCTGGGCTGGGGTGGGGGAGGGGGCCTTTACCGCCTCTTTGGCTAACCCTTCCTCGAAGCGCCTTATCGCCTCCTGGACGTAGCGACGCTCCTCTTCTCCGGAGAGGCCTTTGGCCCTCGCCTCTTGGCGGGCCTGCTTTATGACCTCCGCCTTCCTTTGGGCGAGGGCCACCTTTTTGGCCCGCTCATCTTCCTCGGCCTTGGGGGGAGCGCCTGGGGGGGCAGCTGCTGCTACCAGCTCTTCTTCCTCTTCTAGGAGCTCTTCTTGCCATTCTTCGATCTCGGCCAGGGGATGGCTCTTGCGCAAGGGATGGTATCCCAGCCCCTCCTCCAGGAGGAGGGGGCGCAAGTCGGGGTGCCCCTGGAAGACGATGCCGAACATTTCGTGGGTCTCCCGTTCGTGCCAGTTAGCTGTCTGCCAGAGGTGGCTCACGGTAGGCACATGAGGGTCGTCCAGGGGGAGGCGTACCTTCACGGCCAGAGTATGGCCATGACGGAAGGAGCGGAGGTAGTAGACTACCTCTAGCTCATCTAGGTGGTCTACCCCACAGAGGAAGCGCAGGTAATCTAAGGCTAGTTCGGGATGTTCCTTTAATGTCTCCATAAGGGGGAGGAGGTCTTCACGTCTTACCAGTATGGCTGGGTCGTTGGGCGTGGGCACAAACTCCCACTCCAGTTGGGGCAGGATAGCCCGCAGGCGCTCTAGCACCTGCGGCAGAGCGCCGTGTGGTGGCACCGTTACGGCCTCGGTCATCCTTACCGGCCTATCTTACCCCTCTCCTCCATGATCTTCTTCTGGAGGGCCAAGAAGGCGTCCATGAGGGCCTCGGGGCGAGGAGGACACCCCGGTACGTAGACGTCTACTGGGATGATCTTGTCCACCCCCTGTAAGACACGGTCATACCGGCTGTAAGGGCCACCGTTGGTGGCGCATGCCCCCATGGAGATCACCCACTTAGGATAGGGCATCTGCTCATACAAAAGCTTCACTGCAGGGGCCATCTTCTTGGTGACGGTGCCCGATACGATCATCACATCGGCCTGTCTTGGGGAAGGCCAAGGGAGGATGCCGAAGCGGTCCAGATCGTGACGGGCCATGAAGGTGGCGATCATCTCTATGGCGCAGCAGGCGAGGCCGAAGGTGAGGGGCCAAAGGGAGCTTTTCCTACCCCAGGCTATAAGCCAGTCGGCCGGCAATTGGATGACGCCAGGCAAGAGCTGACGGTAAGGGGCCTTGCCTTGGCCCATGTGGGGGGTGGGGCGCAGTTGCTTCACTTGGTGGCGCAGCTCTTCAGGGACTACATCAGAGATGGCGTGGGCTGGGTCGTCTTTTATCTCATGGAATGAGATAGGACGCCTCTCGGCCACCTTACCTCACCTCCACTGAAGGACGCCCTTGCGCCATGCGTAATACAGGCCAAAGCCAAGGGCGATGATGAAAAGGAGCATCTCATAGAAGGCCATCGCCCCCACGTCTAGAAAGCTCAACGCCCAGGGGAAAAGGAAGACGGCCTCAATGTCAAACACTAAAAACAGGATGGCGAAAAGGTAGTAGCGGAAGTGGATCTGCAGCCTGCCCCGCCCAATGGGGAGCATGCCGCATTCGTAGGTGAGCCCCTTGGCACGGGTAGCCTGGCGGGGGGCAAGAAGGCGATTGGCGAAGAGGGCTGCCCCCACTAGCACGAAGCCTGCTACCGTTGCCACCACCACCCCCACGTACTGCTGAAAGAGCTCCGCCACCATGCTGCCCTTAAGCCTACCTATTAGTTCTCTTTACCACAAGGTAATCCTAACACCCCCTATCCCTTGGGTCAATAAAGAAAGCATTCCATTTTCAAACTATTCCAGCTCTTGGAGGCGTTGGCGGAGGGCCTGGAGGCGCTGGCGTGCTTGAAGGAGCCTCTCCTGTTCCCGGGCCACCACCTCTTGGGGGGCGCGGGCACGGAACTGGGGTTGAAAGAGGCGGGCCTCTAGCCGCTCCACTTCTTTCTGGGCCTCTTGTAGCTCTTTGGCGGTTCGTTCTTTCTCTTTCTCTATATCTATAAGGTTGGCTAAGGGGAGGGCCACTTGGGCTCCGTCCAAGATGGCCATGGCTGTCTGGTGGCGGGGGAGGAGGGAAGGGTCTTCTAGCAGGTGGAGGGGCTGGGCGCGGGCTAAGGCCGATATGGTGGATTGGAGGGGCTCAAGGGCCGGCTTCTGGGAAGTAGCCACGTACACCTCTACTGGCCGGCCAGGAGGCAGATGCCATTGGGCGTGGAGGTGGCGGATGGCCCTCACCACATCAATGGCCATCCTTACCTGAGCCTCGGCCTGGGGATCTAGCCAGGTGCGTGAGATCTTGGGCCAGGGGGCGGCGATGAGGGCTTGGCTATTGGCCCAGGGCAGATAGGGCTTCAGGTGTTGCCAGGCGGCCTCGGTGACGAAGGGCATGATGGGATGGAGGAGGCGCAGGGATGAGTCTAGGGCGTAGGCGAGGATGGGCAAGGGGGAGAGGTCTTGGGAACGTAGCCGGATCTTGGCCATCTCCAGGTACCAGTCACACAGCTCTCCCCAGAAGAACTCATGGAGCTTACGCCCTGCCTCTCCTATCTGGAAGCGGCGCAGGAGGCGCTCTACCTGGTTGGCCACGGAGTAGAGGCGGGACATGATCCACCGGTCTTCGGGCGGAAGGAGGTGGCGGCGGCGCGTTTTAGGCGCCTCAGCCTGGGCCTCCAGGCCCATGTGCTCTGCCAGGGTCTGGACCACGAAGCGGGTGGCGTTCCATATCTTGTTGGCGAAGTTCCTTCCTCCTTCCAACTTCTCCTGGGAGAGCTTCAGGTCGTTGCCTGGGGCGGCACCTGTGGCGAGGACATAGCGTAGGGCATCGCATCCGTAGCGTTCGATGGTCTCTAAGGGGTCTACCACGTTGCCCAGGCTCTTGGTCATCTTGCGGCCCTGAGGGTCCCTTACAAGGCCATGGAGGTAGACGTAGCGGAAGGGTACTTGGCCCGTATTGTAGAGGCCCATCATGATCATGCGGGCCACCCAGAAGAAGAGGATGTCGTAGCCTGTCTCCAGCACGGTGGTGGGGTAGAAGCGAAGGAAGTCCTCGGTCTTCTCAGGCCAACCCAGGATGGAGTGAGGCCATAGGGCCGAGGAGAACCAGGTATCTAACACGTCCTCGTCTTGCTGGAGGCGTTGGGAGTTGCAGTGGGGGCAGGTAGTGGGATCGCGCATGGGGTCGTCCTTGGGGGGAACCACCTCGGCCCCACAGTCTTGGCAGTACCAGGCAGGGATGCGGTGTCCCCACCAAAGCTGACGGGATATGCACCAATCGCGGATGTTCTCCATCCAGTGAAGATAGATCTTGGTGAAGCGACGGGGCACGATGCGGATCTTCCCCTCTTTTACGGCCCTTATGGCCGGTTCGGCCAAGGGCTTCGTCTTGACGAACCACTGCTTGCTGATGATGGGTTCCACTACGGTGCCACATCGCTGGCAGTGGCCAAGGGCTAGATGGTGGGGCTCTACCTTCTCTATGAGGCCTAGGGCTTGGAGATCGCCCACTATCGCCTCCCGGGCCTGGAAGCGGTCTAGGCCCTGGTAGGGGCCTGCCTCTTGGTTCATGGTGCCATCGGGGCTTATGGCCACTATGGCGGGGAGGCCGTGCCTCTCCCCTATCTCTAGGTCTAGGGGGTCGTGGCCTGGGGTGATCTTTAGGGCCCCGGTCCCGAAATGAGGGTCTACTGCCTCGTCGGCGATGATGGGGACTATCCGGTTGACTACTGGCACGATGGCGCGCCGGCCGATGAGGGGCCGCCAGCGGGCCACGTTAGGGTGCACAGCCACTGCTACATCGGCCACTATAGTTTCGGGGCGGGTGGTGGCTATTACTATGTGCTGGCCCGTAGGCTGGCCATCTTCCGCCAGGGGATAGCGTACGTACCATAAACGCCCCTCCACCTCCTGATGCTCCACCTCCAAGTCGGAGAGGGCAGTTTGACAGCGAGGACACCAATGGATGATCCGTTCGCCGCGGTATATGAGGCCATCGTGGTAGAGGCGGACAAAGGTGGTGCGGACGGCCTTGGAAGGGCCTGGATCAAGGGTGAAGCGTTCCCGTTCCCAGTCGCAAGAGGCGCCAAGGCGTCGGTGCTGGAGGGAGATGGTGGAACGTGTCTTCTCCACCCAGTCCCAGGCCCGCTCTAAAAACTTCTCCCTACCCAGGTGGTGACGGGTTAGGCCCTCCTTGGCCAGTTCCCTCTCCACCACGTTCTGGGTGGCGATGCCTGCATGGTCTACGCCTGGCACCCAAAGGGTAGGGTCTCCCTTCATGCGGTGCCAGCGGATTAGGATGTCCTCCAAGGTGGCAGTGAGGGCGTGGCCCATGTGGAGGGCGCCCGTGACGTTAGGAGGGGGCATGATAATGCAGAAGGGGGTCCTCCCTTCTACCTGGCGAGGGCGGAAGTATCCGCCCTGCTCCCACATGACGTATAAGGGAGCCTCATGTTTTTGGGGCTCGTAGGCCTTGGGGAGACTGTGGGCCACGGCCATAGGCCTCTTCACATAGTGGCCCCGGGCCGGCCCGGGGCCACTACTAGGAAGCAAGTGCATTTTAAACCTCTCACCTGTTTGTGGTCAACGCGCCCCCAATTGACAACGCCACTACCTAGCAATAGTCTTTCCATATGGGGCCCGTAGCTCAAGGGCAGAGCGGCCGGCTCATAACCGGTTGGTTGGGGGTTCGAATCCCTCCGGGCCCACCAGGTCATCGCTATTGTGCCCCTTGGTTTTCCCACCTATAATGAGGCCCAAGGCGTAATGGCATGGAGCTGCACGCCCTTCAGCTGCTCATAGCTGAGCACCAGGTCATCAGGAAGGGGCTAGAGATACTGGAGTCTATGGCTGCCCAACTTAGGGGCGGCTCCCAGCTACCTATAGAGGATGTAGAGGCCCTCTTGGCCATGTTTCAGACCTTCGCCGACCGTTGCCATCACATGAAGGAGGAGTGGGGCCTTTTCCCCCATATGGAGGGGAAGGGGATCCCCTGCATGGGAGGCCCCCTAGGCGTTATGCTATGCGAACACCTAAGGGGACGTGTCCTCCGCCACCAAATGAAGGGAGCCCTACCCTACGTGGCTGCCGACCCACAAGCTAAGGCCCAGTTCATATCTGCTGCCACCGAATACGTCCAGCTAATGATGGAGCACATAGCGAGGGAGGAGAACGTCCTCTTCCAGATGGCCCAGCAGGTTACAAACCCTAAGGAAGATGAGAGGTTGGTTGAGGCCTTCCACAGCGTAGAAGAGGAGGTGGTAGGCCGGGAAGTTCACCACCGGATGGAGCAGCTGGTAGAGGAGTTAGCTTCTCGCTACGGTGCCTAGCTTTAGGCCTTGCATGGGGGTACATTTCTGTGTTATGTTCCCCTGGGCGGGCCGGGGAGGACAGAAATTGCTGGCGGAGCAGCTGGCTCAATATCTGGCCTACCGATTACCCCAAGCATCCCAGCTTTCAGTGAGCAACGTCTTCCGTATACCTGGGGGCGCCTCTAGGGAGACGTGGTCCTTCGATGCCTGGTGGCTAGAGGAAGGGAGGCAGACAAGCCAAGGTTTCATCCTCCGGCGCGACCCCCCCGCTAGCCTCTTAGTGACCGACCGCGACATCGAGTTCCAGGTGATGGAGATGGCCTATCGGGGTGGCATTCCCGTTCCCCGCTTGCGGTGGCTGGAGACGGAGGGGAGATGGCTGGAGAGGCCCTTCTTCATCATGGACCGTATCGATGGCTGTGAGACCAGCCCGCAAGTCCTTCTCACCGATCCTAGCTTCCAAGAGGCGAGGCCCAAGATAGCCCAACAGTTCGTGGCGGTGCTGGCTGCCATCCACAGCCTGGACTTTAAGGCCATGGGGGCCGAGGCCTTCTTAGGGCCTGCCCCTGCCCCTGAAGAATGCGCCATAAGGGAGATCGAGAAATGGGAACGGGTAATAGATCGTGATGCTCTGGAGCCCCAACCCGTCCTCAGGGCAGCCCTAAGGTGGCTGAGGCGTCATCTGCCGCCTCCTGCCCCCAAGGTAGTTCTTGTCCATTCCGATTACCGCGTGGGCAACTTCTTGTACGACCACGAGGGCAATATAAGGGGTGTCCTGGACTGGGAGATGGCTCACCTAGGGGACCCTATTGAGGATGTCGCCTGGGCATGTCTGCGCCCCTGGCGCTGGGCAGGAGATGAGCTAGTGGGAGGGATCATCACCCGGGAGGAGTTCCTCTGTCGCTACGAGGAAGCGATGGGCATCCGTGTCGACCCCCAAGCCCTCCACTTTTGGGAGCTCCTAGGCAACGTGAAGCTGGCGGCCATATTCATCACCGGCGCTCGCTCCCTGGCCGAGGGCAAGACAAGGGAGCCCATTCTGGCCATGGTAGCCAGAGGCAACCCCCGTCTGGAGCTGGAGATTATGGACCTTATGGGGGTCTGAGATGCGACCAAACGACTTGGAGCTGCTGCGCCTAATAGAGGGGACGATGCTGGAGCTGGGACAGGAAGTGCCCTCGGCCTATAGCAAGGCCCAGGCCCAGTTCTGTTTCATGCTCCTAGAAGATCTGGCCAACCGTTGGAACGAGGCCGCCCATCATCTTTTTCATGATATCCGCGAGCTGGAGGAGATCTTAGGCCAAGCGCGGGACCTGCTAAAGAGGTTGCCCCAAGACGACCCCCAGGTGAGCTCGTTACTGCAGACCTTGGAAGTTGCCCTCCAGGGGGGAGTGGGAGAAGACTTGCGTCTATCGGCCCTAGAGGAACGGCACCGGAGGCTTTTAGGGGCATTGGAGAGGCTCTTGTGCCTCTGCGAGGACAAGGTGAACGAGCCTGCCTACGAGGCCCTTATGCCCGTGCGGTCCCGGGCCTACCAACATCTGCGGCGGGAAGCAGCCAGGGGCTGGACCTTTTGGGACATCTTAAGCTTCCGCAACTATATAATGAAGGTGAAGCAGTCCCTGCCCCAGGAGAGCTGAGACCACCTTATGGTAGTGAGAGGACAAGATATCATCTTGCGGGCTAAGGAGGTGCTCGCCTCCTACAGCCCCACCTGTCTGGACAACTCTGAGGCGGTGCCAGCTGCTGTCCTTGTCCCCCTTTACATGAAGGGGGGCGAGGCCTACGTCCTCCTCACTGAAAGGACACAGCACGTAGAGCACCATAAGGGCCAGATATCGTTCCCTGGTGGGGCCCAAGATCCGGAGGATCCCGACCTTCTGACCACTGCCCTAAGGGAGAGTTATGAGGAGACGGGCATTCGTCCTGAGGACGTGGAAGTGATAGGGCAGCTGGACGATATCCTTACCATAACTAACTTCCTGGTGCGCCCCTATGTGGGTGTGATCCATAGCTACGCTGGTTATCCCTTCGCCCCCAACCCAAGGGAGGTAGCCACTTTGCTGGAGGTGCCCGTCTCTCACCTTCTCGATGGCCGGCACATGGAGCTGGAACTGCGGCAGTGGCATGGAGTGCCTGTGCTGGTACCTGCCTTCCTTTGGGGCAATTACCGCATTTGGGGGGCTACCGCCCGCATACTCAAGCAGCTTTTGGACTTGCTCCGGTGATGACCGCATCTGAAGAGGTGGAAGGGGAAGGGTATCCCATCTGTCGCCGTTGTGGAGGCAGGCGGTGGCGGTTGGAGACACGCCCCAAGCCCCGTCTTCGTTGGTGGCTGGAACTAGTGCTAGCTGCCCCCGAGGTGATCCTTTTCCATGGGGAATCCCCCGGCTGGCCTGCCCCGGTGGCTCAGATATGGACCTGCCTAGGGTGTGGCAGAAGGGTGCGCACCTGATCAGGGCCTAAGGAGGGCCCTTTTCTTCCTGCTGTGATGGCTTCCGCCTGAGCCGGGAAAGCCACTCCCTTATCTTGGCCTCAAACCCCAGCTCTCCAGGGTGGTAGTAGCGACGGCCCCGCAGGGGCGGAGGGAGATGGTCTTGGCCGGCATAGTGAAGGGGATGCTCATGGTCATATCGGTATCCCCGGCCGTAGCCCAGACGGGCCATAAGGGTGGTAGCAGGGTTGCGCAGGAATAAGGGGACAGGCTCCCCACGGGTAGCTTGGGCATCCTGGGCTGCCTCTTTGTAGGCCTTATAGGCGGAGTTGCTCTTAGGGGCGCAGGCCAGGTAGATGGTGGTCTCGGCCAAGGGGAGGGCTGCCTCAGGCATACCGATGAAATGGACGGCCTGCTGGCAGGCCACGGCCAGGGGTAACGCCTGGGGGTCGGCCAGGCCGACGTCCTCTGCCGCCAGGATGACTAAGCGACGGGCGATGAATAGGGGGTCTTCCCCTGCCTCTAGCATACGGGCAAGCCAATAAAGGGCGGCATCGGGGTCGGATCCGCGCACCGATTTTATGAAGGCGGAGATGGTGTCGTAATGGAGATCGGCGGCCTTGTCATAGAGGGGGGCAGGACGTTGGAGGGCCTCGGCTATGTCCTTCGCTGTGACGTGGCGCTTGCCCTCGGCGTTGGGGCGGGTGGTCATGGCGGCCAACTCTAGGGTGTCCAGGGCCACTCGGGCATCGCCCCCGGCGGCGCGGCACAAAAAGGCGATGGCCTCATCTTCCACCTCTATGTTGAGGCTTCCTAGCCCCCGCTCCTGGTCAGCCAGGGCCTGCCTCAGGATGACCTCTATATGCTGGGGCGAGAGGGGCTCCAGAACGTAGACCCGGCACCGGGAAAGGAGAGGGGCTACCACCTCAAAGGAGGGATTTTCGGTGGTAGCCCCAATTAAAGTCACCACCCCCTCCTCCACGTAAGGGAGGATAACGTCCTGTTGGGCCTTGTTGAAACGGTGGATCTCGTCGATGAACAAGATGGTGCGCTGACCATAAAAGGCCCGCCTTTCCTTGGCCTCCTCCACTATGCGCCGCAAGTCAGCCACCCCTGCCGTTACGGCCGAGATGGAGACGAAGTGGGCCTGGGTAAGGGAGGCGATAAGGCGGGCGATGGTGGTCTTTCCCGTCCCTGGGGGGCCCCATAGGATCATAGATGGCACTTGGTCGGCCTCGATGGCGCGGCGAAGGCTATGGCCAGGGCCCAGTAGGTGCTCCTGCCCCACTAGTTCGTCTAGGGTGCGGGGCCGCATCCGGGCGGAAAGGGGCGCCTGATGAGATTTGCCTCGATGCGCCTGGGGGGAGATCTCCTCTTGCCGCTCCTTCAACCCAACACCATTATCCCACGATCCTACCGCTTTCGCTTTTGGCCCCAACGGTCCCAGTAAGTCACCTCCTCCACAGGGATGCGGCGCAAGGGGCCGAAGGGTTGCGCTGGCCATCCCAGGGGGATGAGGGCCATAGTCTCCCATCCTTCGGGGATGCCTAGGAGCTGCCTTACCTCTTCCTCGTGCACGCGATAAAGGGTGGTAAGGACGGTGCCAAGGCCCAGGGCACGGGCGGCTAAGAGCAGGTTCTGGACGGCAGGATAGATGTATGAGCCCGGCGGGGAGGTGGATACAGGCCAAGGCGATGTCTGCAGGCAGGCCAATATGAGGACGGGCACCTCGGCCAGGTGATGGGCCAGGTGCTCCGCTGACCGATAGATGGGGGCCATGTTGGGGTCGGCTAGGGCCTGTTCCCTAATGGGGCCATAGAGGCGGTCCCAACCCTCGCGGTAGAACTGGGCTATTTGCTCCTTGAGTGGCCTGTCTTGCACTACTATGAAGCGCCAAAGTTGGCGGTTGCCCCCGGAAGGGGCCATGGTGGCAGCCTCCAACACCCGCCATATGAGCTCTGGGGGTACAGGGTCAGGGCGAAAGCGCCTTATGGCCCTAAGGGTATATATAGCCTCAAATACGTTCATGATAGCCTCCTGTTCTAGAGATGGGCCTCCACCTCCTTCAGGAAAGAGATGAGGAGCTGGTTGAACTCGTGGGGCTTTTCCAGGGGAGGGATATGGCCACAGTCGGGGATGATGGTCAGGCGGGCGCGGGGCAGGTTGGCGGCTAGGACCTGGGCGATGAGCTGGAAGTCGTCCAAGTCTAGCTCCCCCACCACTATTAGGGAGGGGGCCTCTATTGTGGATAGGTGGTCTATCAAGGGTGGCGTCTCCTCGGGGGGTGCTAGGAGGTCTTGCCCTTGGTGAGAGAGGACCATCTCCTTGAGGCGGGCGAACTTTTCTGGATATCGGCGCACCCCGTGGAAAATGGGATGGGACAGCCAAACCTCTTCCAGGGCGGCCTTGGGCCCCTGCTCACGGGCCACGTCGACCAGCCTTTGCACTTCCTTGGAGAACTCCTCTGAGTAGCCGAAGCCGGGCAAGGCCGAATCTACCAACACCAGGGAGCACACCCTCTCCTTGTGGTATAGGGCGAACTGGAGGGCGATGCCTCCCCCCATGGACAGGCCCACCAGGTGGACTTGCTCCACCCCTAAATCCTCGGTGATGGGGCGATCTACGTTGAGGCGGTCCAGCAGATCGGCCAGATCGGCGGCGTATGTAGGGAAGGAATAGCCGGAAGGGGGGACAAGGGAGCGGCCATGGCCTCGTACATCGTAGCGGATCACCCGGAAACCGGCTGCCAAAAGGGCCGGGACCTGGTCATCCCATAGGCGGAGGTCCACCGAGGCGCCATGGACGAGGACAACGGTGGGGGCATCTACTCGGCCCCCAGGCCTCGCGTCTTCGTAGAAGGTGACGATTCCGTTCGTGAAGGCGTAGGGCACCCTAGAGCTCCTTAAAGATGGCATCTAAGGGGGAAGGGGGGCGTGGTGGAGGCCGATGGGAGGGATGAGGATAGCCCAGCTGGAGCAAGAAAAGGGGCTCCCAATCTTGGGGCAAAGCAAGAGCCCTTTTCACGTCCTCCTGGCAAAAGGCAGGTGCGGCCATGATACATGTGCCCAGCCCTTTGGCATGGGCCAGAAGTTGCAGGTTCTGGATGGCTGCCCCCAGGCTTTGGACGAACATGTCTCTCTCTGCTCTCTGGCGGCGAGGGTCAGGCCAGGGGCGGGCCTGGGCCATGTCCAGGCAGCACAAAATGAGGGCCGGTGAAAAGAGGATGCGCTGGCGCGAGCGCCTTAGAAGGGCCTCGGCTTGGGCTGGGGGAACCCCATCGGCGGCCAAGTCGCGTTGCCATGCCTCTTCCATAGCCTGGACAAGGGCGGTGCGGACCTTCTGGGACAGGAGGACGAATTGCCATGGCCGGCTATGGTGGGGGGCTGGGGCGAGGCACGCAGCCTGGACTAGCTCTTCTATAGTCTCCCGGGGCACGGGGCAAGGAGAGAAATGGCGAACGGAGCGTCGCCCCCGGACGGCTTCAGCCACGTCCAAGGCTATGTCCCTCCCTTGAGGCGTTGGGGTATGTTTAGCGATTTTATGAGGGCCAAGGTATGGTGCGCTCCTTGGGCCCCTTCAAGGCGCAGCAGGTCTTGGGGGCTGTCAACATCGTAGGCTAGGGTCTCAAGGCGGAGGACCACTGTGGGTATTCCTCGGGCCACGGCCTCCCGACGATGGGCGGTGAAGCTCTTGGGCCCAAAGCGGAAGGGTATGGCCTGAGGGGGGCGGAGGGCTAAGGCGTTCGTGCCCCCCTCCGCCGAAGGGACAATGGCCATGCCCTTAGGTTGGGGTAGGGCTTGGATAACTTCGTCTACCAGGGAAGGGGCGAGGGTAGGGAGGTCGGCAGGCACCACCAAGACAGCGGTGGCCCCCTTCTGGGACAGGAAGTAGACGCCGTAGGAGAGGCTGGCGTTAATGCCACGGGTATGGGACGGTTCAGGTATCGGATGTGCCCCTAGCTTTTCGGCGTATTGCAAGGCCTCAGGATCTGGGCTCACTACGGCCAAGTAGGCTATGGATGCTGCCCCTAAAAGGGCTGTTACCACATCGGTCAGCATGGCCAGGGCTAGGGCCTTCCTCTCCTGAGGGTCAAGGATAGAAGCGAGCCGCTCTTTAACTTCGCTCAGGGCCTTTATGGGCAC
>JAUQPQ010000036.1 GCA_030550295.1 Chloroflexota bacterium | reverse complement strand
TGAGGCATCCACTGCCCTTTTTGGGACCTTGGCATCGCCAGAGGATTTGGGAGGGCGTAGGCAACTCCCTGTACCACCTAGAACGGGGCGATGCCTCCTACTTCGCCAACCTCCTGCCTCCTAAGGGAGGGCCAAAAAGCGAGGCTCCACCATTTTCCCTTTAGACATGGCCGCTACCTCAGTGGATAACCGTCTTCTGGGCGATGACGATGGGGTCTGGTGCCCCTCTCAGGGGCTTAAGGGATAACCTTACAGGGTAGCTGGTGGAGCCGGGGGGATTCGAACCCCCGCCCCCCTCCTTGCAAAGGAGGTGCGCTTCCCGCTGCGCTACGGCCCCTTGGGGAAGAAAAAAATGGTGGGCGATGGAGGACTCGAACCTCCGACCTCGGTCTTATCAGGACCGCGCTCTGACCACCTGAGCTAATCGCCCACCCTTAACAGCCCAATAGTGGGAGGAAAGGGGTTGGCCCTGTCCGGCCGACCTAGGAGCACTGAAGCTCCCTAGAAAGGAGGTGATCCAGCCGCACGTTCCCGTACGGCTACCTTGTTACGACTTCGTCCCAGTCACCAGCCTCACCCTAGGCGCCTCCCTCGGCGGGGCCGTTGGGCCAGCAACTTCGGGTGAAGCCAGCTCCCATGACGTGACGGGCGGTGTGTACAAGGCCCGGGAACGTATTCACCGCCGCGTGCTGATCGGCGGTTACTAGCGATTCCGGCTTCACGCAGGCGAGTTGCAGCCTGCGATCCGAACTGGGGGCGGCTTTTGGGGATTAGCTCCGGCTCGCGCCTTCGCAGCCCATTGTACCGCCCATTGTAGCGTGTGTGTAGCCCAGGGCATAAGGGCCATGATGACTTGACGTCATCCCCACCTTCCTCCCCGTTTTGCAGGGCAGTCCTCTGTGACACGTGTAACACAGAGCGGGGGTTGCGCTCGTTGCGGGACTTAACCCAACACCTCACGGCACGAGCTGACGACAGCCATGCAGCACCTGTGCCGGCTCCCGCCTTTACGGGTCAGGTACCCTTTCGGGCCCTTACTACCGGCATGTCAAGCCCTGGTAAGGTTCTTCGCTTTGCATCGAATTAAACCACACGCTCCACCGCTTGTGCGGGCCCCCGTCAATTCCTTTGAGTTTTAGCCTTGCGGCCGTAGTCCCCAGGCGGGGTGCTTAAAGCGTTAGCTGCGGCACGGGGAGGGTCGACACTCCCCACACCTAGCACCCACCGTTTAGGGCGTGGACTACCCGGGTATCTAATCCGGTTCGCTCCCCACGCTTTCGCGCCTCAGCGTCAGGAAGGGCCCAGGAGGCCGCCTTCGCCACCGGTGTTCCTCCCGATATCTACGCATTTCACCGCTACACCGGGAATTCCACCTCCCTCTGCCCCCCTCTAGCCCAACAGTATCCGACGACCCCTCCCGGTTGAGCCGGGAGATTTCACGCCGGACTTGCTCGGCCGCCTACACGCCCTTTACGCCCAGTAAATCCGGGTAACGCTAGCCACCTACGTCTTACCGCGGCTGCTGGCACGTAGTTAGCCGTGGCTTATTCGCCGGGTACCGTCAGGACTTCTTCCCCGGCAAAAGGGGTTTACGACCCGAAGGCCTTCATCCCCCACGCGGCGTCGCTGGGTCAGGGTTTCCCCCATTGCCCAAGATTCCCCGCTGCTGCCTCCCGTAGGAGTGGGGGCCGTGTCTCAGTCCCCCTCTGGCCGGCCATGCTCTCACACCGGCTACCCGTCATAGGCTTGGTGGGCCATTACCCCACCAACTACCTGATAGGCCGCGAGCCCCTCCGAAGGCGCCCTATAGGGCTTTGGTTGGGGGGACCTTCCCCACCCCAACCTCATGCGGTATTAGCCCAGGTTTCCCCAGGTTATCCCCCACCTCCGGGCAGGTTACCCACGTGTTACTCAGCCGTCTGCCGCTGATGCAGAGGCCGAAGCCCCTACACCCGCACGACTTGCATGCGTTAGGCGCGCCGCCAGCGTTCACCCTGAGCCAGGATCAAACCCTCGCTCAAAAGACCTGTGGCCAATGCTCAAACGGACGGGGCTGCCTTTCCTCCCACTATTCGGCTGTTAAGGTGCACCCACTCCCAGCCTTTTTAATATAGCGCCCCCATCCCGCCTTGTCAATGGGGTTTCTTTGCCCCTCCCAAGCAGTGTTTGGCTCCCTACTCTTCCCTTTACGGCATTAGGCTGGCCATACCCGCACGGGAGTGCCAATGTCAGCACCGACGGCCTGGGAGGCAGAGCCCATGGGAAGGGCTATCTCCAGGTAGCCTGCGCTGCCGATAAGGGCGCAGAGGCCCTTCCCCTTGGCATACGTGGGGACAAGTCCGGGTACCCGCCGCCCACACACTTCCACTTCTAGCCGGCCCCACGGTAGGTCATCCTTGCGTACGCTGGTGATTAAATTGCCAAAGCGATCTACATGAACGATTCGCCCTACCACGGTGCCGTCGCCCAGGAGGCGGCCACGGAAGGGTGGCAGGGCAAAGGCCGACTTTACCGGTGGCCCCAGGGACTCCAAGGGCGTCCCCAGGGACAGATGGGCCGCTGCCGGGGCGAAGACGTCGCGCCCGTGGAAGGTGGCACTGACCGGGTGTCTTAAATAGCCCTTCCCTTCGATGGCCACAGCGCCGAGGTCTGCAGGTAGGGGGACTAGCGTTGGGCCTTCAATGGCCATCTCCCGCGCCTCGCCGGGCAGGGCCGGAGATAGAAGACCGTTGTCAGGGCCCACGAAGAGGCCATGGGACGTCCTTAAGGCCAGGGGGCGTCGTCCTGTGCCCACCCCTGGATCTACCACTGCTAAGAATATCGTCCCAGCTGGAAAGTATGGGACAGCTTGCTCTAGGAGGAAGGCCCCCTGTTCCACCTGCTGGGGCCGTACTTGCTGGGTGACGTCCACGACCACCGCCTCGGGGTTTATGGAGAGGATCACCCCTTTCATGATACCCACGTAAGGGTCATCTAGGCCGAAATCGGTGAGGAGGGCAATGATAGGCCTTGGGCCCATCGTCTTTCCACCTATGTTTAGCACCCTCAGACATAGGACCCTACTTCCACCCCCTACTTTATACCCAATCCACCCGCCCAAGGGGAGGGACATATAATTAAGAAGATAGAGCAGACAACCCCCCTAAGGCCCTAAGGTAGCAAGGGAGCGGCAGGGGCCCGGTGGCCCTCCCGGTCTTCAAAACCGCGGTGGGGCGGCGTGCCCGCCCCAGGTGGGTTCGACTCCCATACGCTCCCGCCACCCCCACCCTCTACCACCACCCACCCCCCACGCCACTTCCCCCTTGACGTATGGAACATTTGTTCTACAATCATGGGATCTGATGGGTTGGGGTTGGCGGTGGTTGTTAAGGCCGTATCAGGTGGAGGTAGCGAAGTCCGTGCTTGCCAGTGTGAGGGCTGGGGTGGGCCTTACCTTTACGGTGATGATGGCCCGGCAGGCGGGGAAGAACGAGCTTTCGGCCCAGCTGGAGCTTTACCTATTGGCCCGACACCTGCTGCTGCCGGTGGAGATGGTGAAGGCGGCCCCCACGATGGATCCCCAGGGGCGAATTAGCCTGCGCCGCCTGTGGGAGAGGATTTGGGCTGCAGGGCTTGGGGAACTCGCCTCCTTGGAAGAGGGCAGAGCGGTGCGTCTGGGTAGAGCTAGGGTCTTATTCCTTTCGGCCGAGCCCAACGCCCACGTGGTAGGTCATACTGCCCACCTGCTCCTGGAGGTAGACGAGGCCCAGGAGGTGGCAAAAGAGAAGTTCTATCGCGACTTTATGCCCATGGCCGCAGCCACCGGCGCCACCATCGTCCTCTATGGCACCCCTTGGGACGGTTCCACCTTGTTGGAGGAGATGGCCCAGCTCAACCAGGAGCTGGAGAAAAGAGATGGCATCCGGCGCCACTTCCAGGTGAGCTGGGAGGTAGTGGCCAAATGCAACCCCGCCTACGGCCAGTTTGTAGAGAGGGAGAAGGAGAGGTTGGGAGAAGACCACCCCCTCTTCCTCACCCAGTACGCCCTGCGGCCCATAGGCGATAGCGGCCGCCTTTTCTCCCCCAGCCATCTGGAGCAGCTGCGCGGCACCCATCCCCGACAGCAAAGCCCGCGACCTGGAGAAGTATACGTGGCCGGCCTAGACGTGGGCGGCCAAGACCTGCCAGGTTGGGAAGGACACCACAACCCTACCGTCCTCACGGTAGCACGCGTCCTCCCCCCAGGCACGCCCGACGAAGGCGCCCTCATAGAGGTGGTGGAACACCAGGCCTTTGTGGGCACCCCCCATGAGGAGCTATGGCCCCGCCTGACTGACCTTCTAGGCCGGCTCTGGCGGGTGCGACGGGTAGCCGTGGATGCCACCGGCCTGGGGGAGGCGCTAGCTGCCCACCTGGTACGAGTCCTTGGCCCGGAGGTGGTGATGCCAGTGCGATTCTCGGCCCAGGTGAAGTCCCGCCTAGGCTTCGGCCTTCTGGCAGCAGCAGGCACCGGCAGACTACGCCTCTACGCCCAGGACGGCTCCCCAGAGGCGATGGAAATGTGGAGGCAGCTAGAGGGGGCCCAAGCCATATTCCGGCCCAACCGGACTATGGACTTCACTGCCCGGGGCGGGGACGACTTTCTGGTGAGTTTGAGCCTGGCCGTAGAGGCGGCCCAGACGATAGAGGGGCCGCGAGTGGCCCGTGGCCATATTCGCTAGAGGAGGTAGAGGCTATGAACCAACCCCTTTGGCGCGTACGCGAGGACGCCCTGCCAGAGCACACCCGTTACCAAGATGAGGGATGCGACATATACCCATCATGCCTCTCCTGTCCTTTGCCCCGCTGTCGCTACGATGCCCCCGGAGGCATAAGGGCCCTGCTTGGAGCCCATCGGGACCAGATCATCGTTTACATGCGGGGCCAGGGAATAGGCGTCGATGAGCTGGCCCGTCGCTTTGGCGTTTCCCGTCGCACCGTCTTCCGGGCCCTGGAAAAGGCCCGCCGGCAGAACTTGGGAGGTGAATCTGATGGTCGCTAGGGCCGAGACGTTACCTCAACAGATCGCCCGCATGGACCTTGACCGCTTGCGCGCCTACCGCGAGAACCTGGACTTCTATTCGGGCGTCCAGTGGGAGGGAGCCACAAGACGCCAACGCCGCCTCACCTTCAACTATGCCAAGGCCATCGTGGACAAGACGGCCGCTTACGTCATGCAGGGGCTTCAGGTACATCTTCTGCCTCCCCCTTCCTATCCCCAAGGGGAAGAGTTGGCAAAGGAGGCCATCCGCACCCTAAGGGAGGTCCATGAGGCCAATCGCCTAGAGCTGCTGGACTTGGACAACGAGATCGATTGCTCCGTCTTGGGAGACGCCTGCTACAAGGTGACATGGGACCCGGTAGAGAAGACGATACGGGTAACAGCTCCCGACGTCCAGGGCCTCTACGTATGGTGGGTGGGCGACGATGTCAGTCGCATATGGCGGGTGGCTCTACGCTACACCCTCACCGCCGACGAGCTAGAAGAGGCGTACCCCTACCTGGTGCCTCAGGTGGGGGGAAGACCCAAGGCCAGGCTTTCGGCCTTGCGGGGCCCCTCACACACCTTGGTGGAGGTGTGGACGCCCAGGAGCTTCCAACTTTGGGTAGATAACGATGTGGTGGAAGAGAGGTCCAACCCTTATGGCTTCATCCCCTTCGTCATTTATCCCAACCTGCGCGAACCCAAACAGTTTTGGGGCACATCAGATATCGTAGCCATAAAAGAGGTGGCCCAGGAGCTAAACCGGGCCATGAGCCAGCTATCTACCATCTTGGAGCTGTCAGGCAACCCCATCGCCGTCCTGGAAAACGTCACCGAGGCGCAAGATATCGTAGTGCAGCCTGGGGCGGTGTGGGAGCTCCCGGAGAGGGCACGGGCCTACCTCCTGGATCTGCTACAGGGAGGAGGGGTGAGCCTGCACGTAGACTACGTCAACCTGCTCTTCCGCATCTTGCACGATCTGTCGGAGACCCCACGCACCGCCTTTGGCGACAATGCCCGTGCCCTCTCTGGGGTAGCCCTGCAGATGGAGCTGGACCCTCTCATCAAGAAAGTCCAGCGCAAGCGGCTTATCCGTGCCGTCGCCATAAAGGAGCGGACACGCCTGATCCTTAGGCTGCTGGAAAAATTCCATCACCGTCCCTATTCCCAACTGCACCCCGAAGTCACCTGGGACCCTGTCCTCCCCCCAGACCGCTCGCGCCTGGTCGAAGATGAGGTGCGAATGGTGGCAGCAGGGATCCACAGCAGGCGCACAGCGGCTATGACCCTGGGTAGCGCCGATCCTACGGGCGAGTTCCAGCGATGGCTGGAAGAGGAGAGAGCCGCCCGAAGGGAAACTCAGATAGCGCCCTCCCTTTCCAGTTGATCTATCTCTTGGTCTGAGAGGCCTAATTGGGCCAGGACCTGGCGGGTATGTTCGCCCAGGGCAGGAATCCTTTGTGGCCCTGGATCCCAACCATCGGCCTCGATGGGGAAACGGAGCATGGCGATAGGTCCGCCAGGGCTGTCCACCTCCATCCAGCGGCTCCTTGCCTGTAGCTGGGGATGGCAGGGCAGCTCCGTCACGTCGCGCACGATAGCGTATGGGACATCGGCCTCGTCCAACCTGCGGGCCACCTCCACTAAGGGCAGGGTGGACAGCTTCTGCTCAATGTAGCTTTCCAGGGAGTGGCGGTTCTCTAGGCGGCGCTGGTTATCGGCGTAACGGGGGTCATCGGCGAGCCCAGGTTCTTCCAGCACGATGGCACAAAAACGCCGCCACTCATCCTGATTCTGGATGGCTAGGTTAATGGTGCCGTCCCGGCAGAGGTAAGGGCCGTAGGGGACGATGAGGTTGTGGCGCTGCCCACTGCGCGGGAAGGGACGGCCAGTATGCATCACGTAGAGAAGGGGGACGTGCATCCACTCCAAGATGGCATCGAAGAGGGAGAGCTCCAGGTACCGCCCTTTGCCCGTGCGTTCCCTCTCCAAGAGGGCCAACAGGATGCCGGCAAAGAGGTACATCCCCCCAGCTATGTCGACAATGGACATGCCCGTCTTGGCAGGGGCCTCGGGCGTGCCAGTAGCCGCTATTACCCCTGCTTCCCCTTGAAGGAGGAGATCGTAGGCCTTTTTATCGCGGTAGGGGCCAGTAGAGCCGTACCCGGTGAGGGAACAGTATATGAGGCGGGGGTTTATGGCCATCATCTCTTGGGGGCCTAGACCGAGCCTCTGGGCAGCTCCCGGACCTAAGTTCTGGACGAGGACGTCGCAGGTGCGGGCCAGCTCCCTTATTAGCTCCTGCCCTTTAGGATGCTTCAAGTTGACGGTTATGCTCTTCTTGCCCCGGTTGATCCAAGCGAAGTATGTGCTCTGGCCCCTGACCAAGCTATCATAGGTTCGGGCAAAGTCACCCACCTTTGGCCTTTCTACCTTAATGACCTCTGCCCCCATATCGGCCAGGTGGCGGGTAGCCAAGGGGACAGCCACTGCCTGCTCTAGGGCCAATACTCGGATATGGGCCAGGGGGAGCACAGAGCCCAGTGTAAAGACTGATACCAAATAGGACAACACCTGCCTTGACCCTACCATAGGGGCGCCCTAAATTGAGGTAAGTAACCCTAGGAGGCAGAGATGGAGCTGGAAGGTGCCGTAGCCCTGGTAACTGGTGGTGCCTCAGGCCTAGGCGAGGCAACAGTGCGACGCCTCGTCGCTGGCGGGGCTAAAGCGGTGATTGTGGACCTTAACGCCCAGCGCGGGGAGGCATTGGCTGCTGAGCTGGGAGAGAAGGTGGCCTTCGCCCAAGCCAACGTGGCCGACGAAGCGGGGGTAACACAGGCGGTGGAGAGGGCCCAGGCGTTAGGCCCTTTGCGCATAGTGGTCAACTGCGCTGGCATCGGCTTTGCGGCACGGATAGTGAGCCGCGAAGGCACTCCCCATAGCCTGGAGCACTTCCGGCGCGTTCTGGAGATCAACCTGGTGGGCACCTTTAACGTCCTGCGATTAGGTGCCGCCGCCATGGCCAAGCTGGACCCGTTACCTACAGGAGAGCGAGGCGTTATCATCAACGTCGCCTCTGATGCCGCCTTCGAGGGCCAGGTGGGGCAGGTAGCCTATGCCGCCTCTAAGGCAGGGGTGGTGGGCCTCACCTTGCCTGCCGCCCGTGACCTCGCAGGCCTGGGCATAAGAGTGGTGACCATTGCTCCTGGCATATTCGATACGCCCCTCATGCGCCTCTTGCCCGAGCCTCAAAGGCAGGCCCTCACCGAGAACGTCCCCTTCCCTAGGCGCATGGGGATGGCTGACGAGTTCGCCATGCTGGTGGAGGCGGTAATACGCAACCCCTACCTGAACGGGGAGACTATTAGGCTGGACGGGGCCCTGCGGATGCCCCCTCGCTAGCTGAGAGGGGGTATCACCTGGCTGGCGAAGCGTTCCATCAGCTCTAGGGAAGCTTCCAGGGTGCGGGCTGGGAAGGCCACTAGGGCATGAGATACGCCTATGGCCTTCAGCTCCTGCAGATAGGGGATGACCTGCTGGGGGTCCTGACGCCCCACCCCGTCTAGGCGCACCGAAAGGGCGATGGCAGAAGGATCGCGCCCTGCCTTTCGGGCATAATTTTGCACCTCCTGGAACTTCCCACTCAGCTCCTGGGGAGAGATAAGGCCCGTGGCATGCCAGGCATCGCCGTAGCGGCCTGCCCTCTTTAGGGCACCAGGCGAAACGCCCCCTACCCAAATGGGAGGCCGAGGCTTCTGAAGGGGCTTGGGCGCAAAGCCTATCCCTTGCACCCTCACATGACTCCCCTCAAAGGAGGGGTCGTCCTGGGTCCAGAGGGAGATGATGGCCTCCAGGTACTCGTCGGTGCGTGGCCCCCTGCCAGCGAAGGAGGCGCCCAGGGCGTCAAACTCCTCCTTTAGCCAGCCCACCCCCACGCCAAAGATCAGCCGGCCGCCGCTGAGGACGTCCAGGGTGGCCAGCTCCTTGGCTACGATGATGGGATGGCGCATGGGCAATATAAGGACAGATGTGCCCAAGAGCATCCGTTGGGTGAGGCTTGCAGCGTAGGCCAGGGTGATTAGGGGCTCTAGGAAGGGCATATCAGGGGTGACGGGAAAGCGACCAGACGCCCTACCTGGATAGCGGGTCTCCATCCCCTGAGGGATCACGATGTGGTCGCTCACCCAAAGGGAGTGAAAGCCTAACTCTTCTGCCCGGCGCACAAAGGTGGCGATGTTTTCGCGGCTGGCCAAATGCCCTACATGGGGGATGTGCACTCCGAAACGCATGGGCTCCCTCCTAGCTAGAGATTTTCCTAACCGTGCACCATCAGGCCCGAGGCCTCTCCAGCCATCCCGGGTCGTTCACTTGCAGCTTGTGCCGGGTAAGCAGCCAAAGGAAAGAGATAATCCCCTCCCGAAGGGGATGGGAGGGGTCAGCTTCGCCCTGGTTGATGCGCCGACACAGCTCCTGCAACCTTTCCTTTACCCCCTCCCTTAGCTGAGACGTGAGGTTCGGCATAGGCTGAGGCCCCAATAGACGGTCCAGCGCTTCCCATTCTTGCCGTAGCTGATCCTCCTCCCCCTCCAGCTCCCTCATGACGATGCGCACGGCGTTGGCGGCCACCAAAGCCTGAAACCTCCGCCCTCCCTCTAGGGAAGAGGCCAGCTCCTGGAGGAACCGCTCCACCTCCCTAAGCAGCTCTAGCACTGTGGGGCGATCTTGCATAAGGCTACTGGACCTGGTCCAGGTATTCGGCTATGCCATAACCCACCAGGGAGCCGCACCGATATTCCGTCATCGCCTCGCCGATGCTGGTGACGTGACCAGCACGACGATTGCGCAAGGGGACAAAGCCCCTCACCACGCCATCGATGACCAGATCCTCCCCAGGGAGATGGAGGACAGCACGCATCGCCTTGGGGTAGGGGGTGCCCTCCTGGTACTGGGCCTCCAGCTCTACCTCCCGCGTCTGCTCCAGGTGCTCAGGCCCCCTCACTACCACCGCGTGTCGGGCAACGGTGCCATCTGGGCGACACGTGACGTTGACCATGATCCCCAACTCGGGGCTGAAGGAGCAGGTGAGCCAGCGGTACCAGGGTATAGCCTGCCAGTACCTAGGGCCCCAAGAGTGGTCGCGCAGGCCCAAAGCCTGCAGGGAATAGACCTGCTCGTCGATGGCCAAAGTGCCCTGCACCGCCATATGCTGCTCGAAGTGGGCACGGGCGAAGGCCTGCTCAGGCGATTCCACCCCCCGCTCGCCAGAGGTCGTGCCGTAGACAGGCCCTATCGCCTCGTGCACCAACTCTAGGCGCACTTGGCGCCGCGGACAGGTGCGAAAGGCCAGCCCTGGATCAGCCAAGAGGTAAGGGTCCTCTAGGTAGATGGCCCAACCATCATAGATGGTGCGGTGACGCCGGAAAGGCTCTAGCACCTCAAACTTCATCCCCCCCGCCTCAAAGGCCTCGTTAGAGGAGATGGGAGGGCGTAGGAAGTTGAACACTACCTTGCCCTCAGGCAGAAATAGACACAATGTCACCTCGGCATAACCCTCGTTCACACGGTTGCCGATACGCACGAACCCCCCAAGGCCCTTGGCCATATCGAAGAAGTTGTAGTACGCACTCTCGTTGAAGTTGGGCTCAGGGCCGGGCGAGTGAGTGTAGTCGTCCTGCACCGTCAAGTCCCCATATACAGCTACCATGGCCTCCTCCCTCTAAGTCCTCCTTATCCTACCACCTCCCTAAACCCCTCCACAAGGGTGCCATCTCCCCCTTGGTTATTAGCACTAATGTTCTATTACTTTAAGGGCAGAGGAGGGGGTGAGAAGGATGGAAGATGAGATAGGGGAGATGTGGGAAGTGAGGGCGGAGGTGGAGGCCCTTGAGGCGAAGCTGGCGGATGCCGAGGCGCGGGCGGCCCACTACCATGAGGAGAGGGACAATTTGGCGGCAGCTCTGCGGGAGGCCCAAGGTCGCATCGGCCAGTTGGAGGAGGAGGTGGCGACCTTGCGCCGGGAGCTAGAGGCGGTGCGGGAGGAGGCCCGGGGCCTCAGGGATAAGCTACGTGAGGCCGTTGCCCGCTACCGGGAGGCCAGGCTAGCCGCAGCCCCCCATGTACCTGGGGAGATGGTGACAGGGGAAACGTTGGAAGAGGTGGAGGAGCGGTTCCGCCAGGCTGAACGCATCGTTTCAGAGCTGCGACGCCAGTGGGACGAGGAAGCCCAGGCCTTGCGTCTCCCCTTGGGGTCTCCCCCGCGGCGGCCGCCAGACCTCTCAGGCCTCAGCCCATTGGAGAAGATCCGCCGGGGCCTGCAGCGAATCTAAAGAGCAAGAGGAGGTGGATGGATCATGGCCATGACGCTAGCTGAAGCAGCCAAGCTCTCCAACGACATGCTGCTGGTGGGCGTAATTGAGACGATCATTAAAGAGTCGCCCATCCTGCAGGTTTTGCCCTTCATCGAGATCGTGGGCAATGGCCTCACCTACAATCAGGAGGCCACTGCCCCCACTGCCACTTTCTACGATGTGGGCGACGTATGGACAGAAAGCACCCCCACCTTTGAGCAAAAGACGGCCCAGCTCAAGATTTTAGGGGGAGATGCCGACATCGATAACTTCTTGTTGGCCACTCGCTCCAACGTGCAAGACCTGGAGGCAGCAGTGGTCCAGCTGAAGGCTAAGGCGGTGCGCCACCTCTTTGAAGACACGTTCATAAATGGCGACTCCTCCCTCAACCCCAAAGCCTTCGACGGCATCGACAAGCTGTGCGAGCCCTCGCAGACCATCTCCATGGGGCCTAACGGGGGCACCCTTACCTTGGAGAAGCTGGACGAACTCATCGACCTCATCAAGGGGGGCAAGCCAGATATGCTCCTTATGAGCAAGCGCAGCCGGCGCATCCTTAACCGTCTCGCCAGGCAATCGGGCGCTTTCCTAGAGACCGACCGTAACGAGTTCGGCCAGATGGTCCAGTTCTACGATGGGATACCCATCGGCATCTGCGATTACATATCTGACAACCAGACGGTGGGGTCCTCTAACGATTGCTCCACCATCTATGCCGTCCAGTTTGGGGAAGGAGGGGTAGCCGGCCTCACCGCCCCTGGAGGGCTACAGGTGGAAAGGGTTGGAAGCCTAGAAAGCAAGGACGCCACCCGCATCCGCATAAAGTGGTATGCCGCCGTCGCCCTGTTCAACAAGGTAAAGCTGGCCAAGCTTATAGGCGTGAGGCCGTAGGCGAGGTGAAAAGATGGCCGACGTGCGGGTAGACTCCCAAGGCATCCCTAAGGCCCCTGTATATGAGACGACCCCTCCTGTCCTCCACCGGGGCCCCCTCACCGGGCCTGACACCTCCGACCCTACCCAGGCGGCCCAAGGGCTGGACTGCACCGGCTACCGGATGGTGCGCTTCGACTTGGACACCACAGGCAGCACCGGCCTTACCCTGCTAGGAGTAAGGCTCATGCTCTGGAACCCCAAGGCCCAGCGCTTCTTCGGCGGCGCCGCCAGACGCTTCCAGGAGCAGGAGCTGGCCCACAACCCGTGCCCTAGCCTAGAGGCCGAGGTCCGAGGAGGAGTGGTCTTCCTTAAGGTAGAGGAGGCGCAGGCCCAAAGCCTCTCCTTGCGCATCTACGCCAGCCTCAGCTAGGGGGTGATGAAAGGATGGACCTGGCCACCATGCGCACCCGCCTCCGCCGCGACCTCCACGATGAAGACCCCTCCCATCAACGATGGTCTGACGCCGAGCTAGACCGCCACCTGCAAAGGGCCGTCACAGAGCTGAGCTGGGCCGTGCCCAGGGAGGCAGCAATCACCCTCACCAGTGCAGGAGGAAGAGATCTGGACATATCCTCCCTTACCGATCTGGTAGAGGTAGAGGCAGTAGAGTATCCCCTAGGCCTCTCACCTCCTTCTCTTGTCCCTTTCCAAAGGTGGGGTAACGTCCTTACCCTACTGAGCCCCCTTTACCCGCAGCCAGGGGAGGAGGTGCGCCTTTACTACGGCGCCCTTCACCGCCTTGATCACCAGGGTTCCACTATACCCCCTCCCTTAGAAGAGCTGGTGCTCACAGGGGCAGCCGCCTATGCTGCCCTGGAATGGGCTGGATACGCTGCCGACCGCATCAACGTAGGGGGAGAAGGGGTATGGCGTCGCTTCCTTACGTGGGGGGAAAGGATGCTCTCTCAGTTCCAAAAAGGGCTTGAGGCCCACAGTCGGTGGCGACGGGTGAGATCTAGGGCGTTAAAGACCGCCCCTTAGGAGGTGGATGGTGCGGCCTTTGCACCCAGCGCTACTGGCAGCCCAAAGAAAGGGAGGAGGGATCCCTTACATCACCTTGACCCTTCGACGTCGGGAGGGAGGGGTGGAAAGGCCCTCCCTCTCCCTATGGCATCAAAACCCTAGTGGGCCTCAGGGCCCTCACGCTGCCACCTCCCCCGGTGATGGCTCCCTAGCGCGCGCGACTGTAGCCGGGGGCCAGCTCCTTTACCAGAGGGTGCCATCTCCCGGCCCCCAAAGCGATTACTCCCTGTGGACATCGTTAGGCCCAGCCCAATCGGCGGTGGCCCTCGCCTCCAATGGCGCGAAAGTCCTTCTGGCCTACGTGGAGTCGGGAACGGTAAAGGTGAGGGAAAGCACCAACTATGGCGCCTCCTGGGGATCACCTGTGGCAATAGCTTCCATTAGCGCCTCCTACCTAGCCGCAGCTTACGGCAGTGCAGACGAGGCAGCCGTCTTTTTGGCTACCTCGTCCCAACTTATGGTAGTGAAACGTAGCAGGGGCGTTTGGGGATCGCTTACGTCGTGGCCCCATACCTTAGCCTCCATCACAGGCCTCGCTTGCCATTACCTGGGCGATTACAACCTCCTAGTGACCGGCGTAGATCCCCAAGGTAAAAGGGGCGTCTGGGCAGTGGTCCTGGGAGACGGCTACCGATGGCCCGAAGGCTCTTGGTCACCACGGCAAGAGATCCAGATGGCCGATGCCGAGTCACAGGTCTTTTTCTCTCTTCCTTCCCTAGCATGGAGCCAGGTCTACCGTCTCGCCTTTTTGGAGTCTTTTAGTGGTGTAGTTCCCTACTCTCGCGTTTATCTGTCTTACATCCCCCTTGCCTCCGAATTTGCCGATGGCCTGTGGAGGGAACCTCTGCCTACGCCCCTGCAAGGGGCCATGGTACTTGTTGGGGGGCCTCAGGGGATATGGCTATCTTCGCCTAGGGCCTTGTGGCATGCCCCTATCCCTGGCCCCATCATGGAAGCAGGCGACCGCCTTTTAGAGCTAGAGGTGAGAGAACGGCCCCTGGATGGACGCATGCGCATCGTCCTAGAAGACGGTGACGGCTCCTTGGCAGCTTCGGGGCTCCTTGTCCCTGGCACAGAGATCGACATCGGACTGGGATACCACACCTCTCAGGGGCCCAAGACATCTCATATGCCTTCCCACTGGATAGAGGCAGTAGAGTGGCGACGGGAGGGAGGGCGGCGCTGGGCCAACGTCCAGGCGCGTCCCTTATGGGGCCTCTTGGAGGCCTTTAGGGCACGCCGCCAGTACAGCTGGAACCCCGGCGAGAAGAACATCTTCAGCCTGCTGGCGTACGTAATGGGGAGGGCTGGCATCCCCTTCTCTAGCCTCAGTTACTCGGCCACAGCAGTGAACCGGCGCCCCGCCTTCGCCATCCACCCAGGGCAGCCGGCGCTGGAGTCGGCCAGGAGCCTTCTAGCCATGGTGCCCGATGTAGTAGTGCCCTCTGGCCCTTATGCCTATCTCAAAGACCCCACCGCTCCTGAGACTCCCTGCTATCAATTTGGGAGGGAACACCCAATCATAGCTGTCCGCAGGGTTATCGACTCGGCACAGGCTAATCGCATCCAGATATGGGGAGCAGGCGTCATAGTGGAGGGCTTCTTCTGGGAGAGCGTAGACCAGGTCGGGGACCGTCTCGTCCAAATAAGGGACCTGGGGATAGCTAGCCCCGAAGGGGCCCAGCAAAGGCTAGAGGCCGAACTTTGGCGCCTGCAGAAGGCTATAAGGGGCGTCATAGAGGTGCCCGTGAACTGTGGTCAAGAGCTTTACGATGTGGTGGAGTTGGTAGGAGCCCCAGAACTGGGCCCTGGGCCCTTCCGGGTGATGGAAATAGAGACGATCTTCCGGGCAGGAGGGGGCCGGTACTTTCAGCGCCTGGCCCTAGCGGCCCCCTAAGGGGGTGAGAAGGTGGAGGCTTTATGGGGCACCGTCCGCGCCTTCGATGCTGTCACTTATACCGCCACGGTCCAGGTGGACGGTTCACTTAGCGTCTGGCTGAGGGGAGTGAAGGTGGCCAAGAACATCCCCACCTCTTCCGTCAACATCGGGAGCCGCTGCCTGGTGCTTCTGGCCGAT
>JAUQPQ010000118.1 GCA_030550295.1 Chloroflexota bacterium | reverse complement strand
GCAGACCCGCTGAACTTGTGGGCATGAACCACCAAGGGCATCTTCAGCTCTCCACCTCCCAATATCTTGACCGGCCTTTGGGCATCGTCTATGAGGCGGTGCTCCCTTAGAAGCTGAGGGGTAACGTGGGTGCCTGGAGGAAAGCGGTTGAGGTGGCCCACGTTTACTACTTGGTACTCCACCCGAAAGATGTTAACAAATCCCCTTTTGTGGGGGAGACGCTTTACCAGGCGCGTCTGGCCACCCTCGAACCAGGGAGGAATACCGGCCCCTGAGCGCGCCTTCTGCCCCTTGATGCCCCGCCCAGAGTAACTACCGTGGCCACTGCTGTCGCCACGGCCCACCCTCTTACGGCGATGCTTAGCCCCCGCCGGCGGACGCAGTTGGTGGGCCTGCATCAGCCCTCTACCTCCTCCACTTCCACCAAATGGCGCACCTTAAACACCATGCCCCTTATAGAGGGGGTATCATCGTGCACTACCACCTGACCTAAGCGCTTAAGGCCAAGGGCCTTTACCGTATCCCTTTGGTCCTGGGAGTAACCTATGGCGCTCTTGCGCCAGGTAATGCGCAGCTTAGACATCTTTTTGGGATCCCTCCTCAGGGATTATGCTCTCACTGCTTACCTTCTTCCTCTGCGCCATGGCTTCATCTGGGTCTTGGAGGGAGCTAAGGGCAAGCAAAGTGGCCTTGGCCAGATTTACCTGGTTGGTGCTACCCAAGGCCTTACATACAGCATCTCGCACCCCCGCCAGCTCTAAAACTGGCCTCATGGCCCCCCCAGCTATGAGCCCAGTCCCTGGCGGCGCAGGCTTGATAAGCACTTTAGATGCCCCATACCGGACGACTACGGGATGGGGTATGGTGCCGTTTCTCAGGGGTACCTTCACCAGGTACTTACGAGCTACGTTGGAAGCCTTGCGGATAGCCTCGGGGACTTCGGTGGCCTTCCCCAGCCCCACCCCTACATGGCCTTGGCCATCGCCCACCACGACGAGGGCGGTGAAGTGGAAACGGCGCCCTCCGGCCATCATCTTGGCAACTCGGTTAGTGTAAAGGGTGCGCTCCTGCAAGGAAAGGGCGGAAGCCTCTTTGACTAGGCGGTCTTTTCTGGCGATGTACTTTAGGGGGGTACCCATCCTCTTCTCGCTCCTTCCCCACTAGAACTTAAGGCCGGCCTGGCGGGCCGCTTCGGCCAAGGCCTTCACCCGTCCATGATAACGGTAGCCGCCCCGGTCGAACACTACCCGGGTGATCCCCTTCTCCAGGGCACGCCGGGCCACCAACTCCCCCACCACGGCAGCCTTCGCCGTCTTGGGGCGTCCGTCCATCTGGGTGCGCACCCCAGGCTCCAGGTCCGATGCGGCCACCAAGGTGTGGCCATGCCTATCATCGATGATTTGGGCGTATATGTGCTTGTGGCTACGAAAGACGCTCAGCCTAGGCCCCTCTGGGGTGCCAAAAACCTTCTTACGCACCCTCATATGGCGCCTGATACGAGCCTGACGACGGGACTTCACCTTCATGGCCAATGGTTAGCGGCTGCGCCCTCCTCCCTTGCCAGCCTTGCGCCTGATAGTTTCTCCACCGTAAAGGATGCCCTTTCCCTTGTAGGGCTCGGGCGGGCGTACAGCCCTGATGTTGGCCGCCACCTGCCCTACCTTCTGCTTGTCTACCCCGCGCACGATGATCTGGGTAGTGCCTTCCACCTGGATCTCGATGCCCGGGGGAGGCTCTATCTCCACTGGGCGGGAATACCCCACATTTAAGACCAGCCTGTTTCCCTGCATCTGGGCCCTGTAGCCCACCCCTACTAGCTCCAACCTCTTCTCGTAACCTTGGGATACGCCGATCACCATGTTGTTGATAAGGGCCCGGGTGAGGCCGTGAAAGGCCCTATATCTGGGCGCATGAGAGGAGCGGGTCACCTTTACTTGACCATCGCCCACCTCTACTGCGATCCCCTGGGGCACCTCCCACGACAGTTCCCCCTTGGGTCCCCTCACCCTAACCTCTTGCCCCTCCACTTTCACCTCTACACCAGGTGGTATGGGCACTGGTCGGTTGCCTATGCGGGACACGGTTTCACCCCTACCATACGTAGCATAATACCTCCCCACCCAGATGTCTTCGCCATGCCTCTTGACCCGTCATCACCCCCTGACTGGTGGAGATGATGGCGATCCCTAGGCCACCGTATACGCGGGGGATCTGGCCACGCTTGACGTATACACGTAGCCCAGGCCGGCTCACCCTCTGGAGCCCGCTTATGAGGGGCTCACCCTTCTCGGTATATGCCAGGTGGACGCGAATGGTCTTCTTGGGGCCATCCCCCTTCACCTCATAGCCCCGAATGAACCCCTCCCGCTTCAGGATGCGGACGACCTCCAGCTTCAGGCGGGAAGCTGGGACATCGGCATAAGGGTGCCTGGCCATAACGGCATTACGTATGCGGGTGAGCATATCGGCGATAGGATCGGTCATCATGGCCAACATCACCAGCTAGCCTTCCTCACCCCTGGCAGCTGGCCCTCGTGGGCTAGACGCCGGAAGCAGATTCGGCAGAGGGCGAACATGCGGATGTAGCCTCTAGGCCTCCCACAGATATGGCACCGGTTTCGATGCCGCACTTTGAACTTGGGCTCTTTGTAAAAGGTCTTCATGTACAGCGCCTTCCTTGTCACCTCTACATCCTCCTAGCGAAGGGCATGCCCAGAAGCTCCAAAAGCCTCTTGCCTTCTTCATCGGTGCGGGCCGTGGTAATAATGTTCACCTGCAGGCCCCGC
>JAUQPQ010000035.1 GCA_030550295.1 Chloroflexota bacterium | reverse complement strand
GATGGCGCCCGTGGCCTCCTTGAGTTCCTTCAGGCTACCCATGTGATCAGGGTGGCAATGGGTTACCACGATGTGGCGCAGATCCTCTTGTCGCCTCCCTATGTCGGCGATAGCGGCGAGGATGTGCTCTCGCCGTCCTGGAAGGCCTGTATCTACAAGCACCAGCTCGCCCCCTTCATCGACGATGTAAGCATGAGCATAACCTAGAGAGATTTGGTAGAGGCCTGGTAGGATTAAGGTAGCCATTTGCGTTATGCTTGCTTCTAATTCTGGTAGCTTCCCCTATCCCCTGATAGAATATCTTGAGCAGGGAGTTCTGGTAAGGGCTTATGAGGTGGGGACTAACTATACCTTTGGAAGGAATACCCCTATCTGCCCATGGGGAGATCCTGAGAGAGGCTGAGGCCAAGGGCTATACCGACTTCTGGTCAGCCGAGGTCGATGGCCTTGATGCTTTCGTTCCTTTGGCGGTGGCCGCAGCCCATACCCGCCAGTCCTATTTGGGAACGGCCATCGCCAACATCTATATTCGCGGGCCAGCCCTTTTGGCCATGTCGGCTGCTGCCCTGGAAGAAGCTGCCCCTGGGCGGTTCATCCTTGGGCTTGGGGTAAGCACCCGTGTCATCGTAGAGAGGTGGAATGGGACGCGTCTAGATAAGCCCATGGCCCGCCTAAGGGAGACAGTGCACCTTATCCGCTCTGTCTTGCAAGGGGAAAGGGCCAACAGCGAGCTACTAGGCGTCCAAGGGTTCCGGCTGAGCCGTCGTTTAGCCCAGGCGCCACCTATTTACATAGCTGCCCTCCGGGAGGAGATGCTCCGCTTGGCCGGCGAAGTGGCAGATGGGGTAATCATAAACTGGCTCTCACCTCAGGACGTGCCCAGGGTGGTAGCTGTAGCGCGGGAGGGGGCTAAGAGGGCTGGGAAAGACCCCCAAAGCCTGCAGGTGGCCTGCCGCATCTTCGTCCTGCCCCCTCTTCCCGACGAGGCTTTGCGGGCGATAGGCAAAAGGGTAGCAGCAGCTTACCTTACGGCGCCCGTCTACGCCCAGTTTCATAGTTGGCTGGGGCGCGGTGCAGCTATAAAGCCCATGCTTGAGGCCTGGCAGGCTGGCGACAGGAAAGGGGCCTTGGAACTCATCCCCGATTCTTTGCTCGAGGAGCTCTTTGTATTCGGTTCCCCTAAGGAGTGCTTGGACAAAGTAGAGGCCTACTGTCGTAATGGCGTTACCATACCTATCCTATACCTGACGGCGGTGGGCCAGACCCCCCAAGAGCAAGGGGCGATGGCCTTACGCATGCTGAGGGAGCTGGCCAGAAGCTAGGAGGGAAGTTATGGACCCCTTCGGAAGGGTAGCCATTGTCACTGGAGGGGCTTCCGGGATCGGCAGGGCAGTGGTCTTGGCCTTAGCTAAGATGGGGGCCAAGGTAGTGGTAGCAGATATAGACCAGGACGGCGGCGAAGAGGCCGTCCAGGAAGTGAAAGCCTCTGGGGGCGAAGCCTCTTTCATCTTCACCGATGTCACCCGCTGGGAAGACCTAGAGGCGGTGGTGAACTTCGCTGAGACGACGTATGGAGGCCTGGACATCCTCCATAATAATGCCGGCGTCGGTACGGGCCGGCCCCGCTATCCCGATGCCCCCCGGGAGCGATGGGAGCGCACCCTCGCCATCGACTTGTGGGCGGTAATAGCAGGAACACAGCTGGCCGTCCCTGCCATGCGTCGTCGGGGGGGAGGAGTTATAATCAACACCGCCTCTTTAGCTGGGGTCACCACGTATGTGCCAGATCCCATCTACGCCGCTGCCAAGCACGGGGTGGTAGGCCTGACTCGGGCCTTAGCCCCCCTGAAGGATACAGACAACATCCGGGTAAACGCCATTTGTCCGGGCGTGGTAGACACCCCCCTTATCTGGCGAGGGATAGCCGATCTTCCCCCTCAAGAGAAGGCGCAGGCTGAGGAGTACTTGCGTCAGATGCCCAAATTACGGCCCGAAGAGGTAGCTGAGGCTGTCTTAGACATCATAAGGGACGACACCTTGGCCGGAGAGGCTATAGGCCTGCTGCCTGGTCGGCCCAGGCGCATCATCCCCCCCTCTATCACCTTAAAGGGAGATCCGGCCCAACGCCTTTAGCCCCTCAACTGGGGCATCTGGGACTTATTGGCTATCTCTAGGCCCCGACGGGCCAGAAAGATAGCCTGATCACCTATGCGCTCGAACCCCTCTCCTACTGTGCCTCCCGCAAGGAAGCGGGCATACATGTTCTCTAGGATTACGCTCAGCTTAAAGTGGGCCAAGACGACGTAATAGTCTAGGCGACTGAGGTCCCGTCCGCTCTTCTCGGCGTAACGTTGGGCTACCTCTTCCCACGTGGGGAAACCAGGTAGAGCGGTGACAGCCGCCGACCCCACCTCCAGACCTTCCCCTTCCCTCTCCGCCCAGTACATGCGCAGGAGCCCCATATCGGCGAGAGGATCACCTAAGGTGGCCATCTCCCAGTCCAGTATGGCGATGATATGGCCTTGTGGATCTAAGATAGCGTTGTCTAGGCGATAGTCTCCGTGCACGATGGAGTGATCGCTCTCCTCCATAGTGAAGCTATTGAGCCGACGACACAGCTCGTCCAACTCGGGGACGTCCCTATAGCGAATGCGCTGCCATTGCTCGGTGAAGCGGCGAACTTGGCGGGCCAGATAACCTTGAGGACGCCCGAAATCCTCCAGGCCCACCTCCCCAGGACGGATGGCATGTAGCTCTACTAAGATGTCTATAAGCTCATCAGCCATCATCCGACGCTGGTCCTCCCTGTACCTATGGGCTACCTCAGGGGCGTTAGCGGGGACGAAGCCGTCTACATACTCCATCACATAGAAGTGGACGCCTAGCACTTCAAGGTCATCGCAATAAGCTATAGGGCGAGGTACAGGGACCTTACTGTCTTTCAGGGCAGAGAGGACGCGAAATTCCCGCCCCATATCGTGGGCGGTGGGCTGGATGTGAGATAAGGGAGGCCGCCGCAACACCCATGATCTGTCTCTACATGTCAGTTTATATGTGAGGTTAGAGCGACCGTGGCCGATGATCTGGGCCTCCAGGTGATCGACATCGGCCACTTTGGCCCTGAACCAGGGCAGCAACTTTGCCATTACTATACCAGGCACATCCCCAATCATGGCTGTCAGCAAACCTGAGCCCATTATATAATGCCCGTGACAAAAGGCCTATCTCAAAGGGGAGGCAAGATATGGCTATTGACTTCACCCTGCCCCAGGAGATTGAGGACGTAAGGCAATGGGTGCGCCGCTTCATGCAGAACGAGGTAGCCCCTGCCGAGGAGAAGCTGAGGCGAGAAGGGGCCCCCCGCGAGGCCTGGGTGCGCACTATCGTCGAGCTGAGACAGAAGGCTAAGCAGATAGGTCTATGGAACCCCCATTTGCCACCTGAATGGGGTGGAATGGGCCTCGGGCCTACTGCTATGGCCTTCGTCCACGCCGAGGCCGGTCGTACCACCGTAGGCCCCTTCGTTATCAATGCTCAGGCACCCGACGAAGGGAATATGCACACCCTCCTTCACTGGGGGACTCCAGAACAGAAGGAAAAGTACCTCCGCCCCCTTGCTGAAGGCTTGTGTCGCTCTTGTTTCGCCATGACCGAACCTGAGGTAGCCGGGTCCGACCCTACCCTCATACGCACCAGGGCCATAGAAGAAGGAGATTACTGGGTCCTCAACGGCCACAAATGGTTCGCATCGGGGGCGAGGGGGGCCAAGTTCGCCATCGTCATCGCCTGCACCGATCCTGATGCCGACCCTCCCCAGGCCCGTAATAGCGCCTTCATCGTAGACCTGCCCACCGAGGGCTGGCATCTGGTCCGCACCATCGAAACTATGGCAGGGGAGGGTAACCATGGGGAGATTTGGCTCAACGATGTCAAGGTCCCTAAGGAGAACATGCTAGGTGGTAGGGGGCAGGGCCACTTACTAGGCCAATACCGCTTAGGACCGGCACGCCTGGCCCATTGTATGCGGTGGATCGGCCAGGCAGAGGTAGCACTGGAGATGATGGTTGACAGAGCCCTTAACCGCTTCGCCCATGGCTCCTTCCTAGCTGATAAGCAGGCCATCCGCTGGATGATAGCTGAATCAGCCATGGAGCTGTATATAGCTAAGCTTATGGTCCTTCACGCTGCCTATAAGATCGAGAACGGCTTACCCTTCCGTCAGGAAGTCTCCATGGCCAAAGTCCACGTGGCCAATACTTTGTGGCGGATTCTCGATAGGGCCATCCAGGTACATGGCGCCCTAGGCTACTCCACTGACCTGCCCCTGGAGCGCATGATGCGCGCTGCCCGCGCCGCCCGCTTGGTAGACGGGGCCGATGAAGTCCATATGGACTTCATCGCCCGCAACGTCATCGACATCTTCAAGGAGACAGGCAAGGTAAAGGCTGCCCTGGGCGACCTGATGTAAACCTAAGGCGCCTAAAAAGGGCCCTAACGCACCTCAAAGAGGGCGCGCATGCCCTGCAGATAATGGCTCTCCAACTCGCCGTTCTCGTTCTTTTCCACCAAATTGCATATCAATACGTACCGGCCGGGGCCCAGGTCAAGGGTTAACTTCTTCGACTTGCCAGGCTTTAGGTTTTCGATCTCCCCCACTACTTGGACCTGGTCTTCGTCCACTTCGCCCTCTTTTACTGGTAGGCCTGTTAAGGGCAGGTCCGATTTGATGACGACGAATTCGTGGATCTCCTTGCCCGAGTTCTTAACGGCAAAGGTGATCTTTCCAAGCCCAATGGCTGCCGTACTCGGCCGCACGAACCACTCGCCCAGCTCTACCCCTACCGGCGTCCCCGCTTCCTCACCGCAGGCTGTCAGGGCCCATGCCAGACCCCCAATGCCCACCACTACGCCGAGAAGTGGCCGGAGCTTTAGCATCGGAATCACCTCCCTTGAGAGTGGTATAAAGGTGGGCCAAATATAGCATAACGTGGAGGGTAAGTCAACACGTTTCCTAACCTTGCAATAAATAGCGTTCTCTTAACCAGGCGCTGGCCACGTCCAACGTTAAAGTGAGGCCCAGGATTAGGAGCAGGAGGGTGGCCAGGCGTTGATAATCTAGCACCTGGAGGTAAAGACTTATGTAGAAGCCGATACCGCCAGCCCCGGCAAAACCGAGGATAGACGAGGCGCGCACGTTATATTCCAGCATGAAGAGGAGCTGGCTAAGGGCTGCGTTGGCGCTCTCGGGCCATACGGCGAAGCGGGCCAGATGTAACCTGCTTGCCCCTACCCCCTTTAGCGCCTCCAGCACTTCCGGGTCTACCCCTTCAAACAGCTCAGCATAAATCTTGCCCAAGTATCCTACAGTATATAGAGCCAGCCCTAGGGTGCCCGCCAAGGGCCCTAGCCCCACCATGATGACAAATAGCACTGCCCACAGAAGGGAGGGGATAGTCCGGGCAATGGCTACCAAAAGCCTTACCCCTACCACTAGAGGCCAGGGCGAGATGTTTCGCGCCCCCATCATCCCCATGGGCAGGGAGACGACGAACCCTAAGAGGGTGCCAGCAAAGGCCATTTCTATCGTCTCCCATAGGGCCCGCCCTGCTAGGGGGAGAACGTCTAGGTCGGGGGGTACAGTATCTTTGGCAAAAATGGCCAGGTTGTGTAGGCCCCGCCAAAGTCTATCTACCTCGAATAGGCCCACCTCTCTCAGGGCGAGGATCAATAGGAGGGCGACTGCACCCCACAAAAGGGCTTCGTTCTTTTTTATCAGCAGGACGCTTCTCCTCATCGGCGGGCCTCTTCCAACAGGGACCAGGTGAGCTCTTGAGCGGGGCCAGAGAAGATTATCTGCCCTTGCTTCAGCACAATGGCTATGTCGACGTACTCTCGCACGAGGGGAAGCTCGTGCATGTTCACCACGAGGGAGAGACCCTTTTGGTGGACAAGCTGGCGCATCTTGCCTAGGATCTCTGCTGCTAAGGGGAGGTCGAGATCGGATACGAACTCATCGGCCATTATCACTAGGGGCTCCTGCATAAGGGCCCTGCCAATGGCTACCCGTTGCCTCTCCCCTCCGCTTAGGCGGAAGGCTTTTTCATGGGCCTTGTCCTCTATTCCTAGCGCAGATAGCAAGCTGCGGGCTCTTTCTACCTCTTCCTTAGGGAATAGGCCGAGAAGGGGGCCGAGGCCGCCTAGGCGTCCAAGGGCTCCCATGAGGACGTTCTCAAGGGCAGTGCGGGATCTTATTAGGCCCAGCTGCTGGGGAATGTAGCCTATCCGCCGTCGGATAGTGGCTGGCAGATGGTTGTGGATATCGGCCCCTAGGACTTCCACTATCCCCTGTTGGGGGTGTAAGAGCCCGGCCAAAAGGCGCAGCAGTGTGCTTTTCCCAGCGCCCGAGGGCCCTAAAACGGCGCAGATTTGGCCCCTTGGCACCTGGAGGTCGACATCGCGTATTACCCATTGGTTACGCCTGTAGGCGAACCTAAGGCCCTTCGCCCTTACGGCTAAGGCATCTGTTACCTCAGAGACCCCCGGCAGCATACACCATGGCCCCCACTGTAGCTAGCAAGACCACCAACCCTACCCTTGGGATCAGGCGTAGCCTCCTCTCAACGTACACCAGCCCCAAGGGGTTAGCTTCCTCTACTTCAGGAGATAGATGGCGCTCCACCACGTAGTGAAAGAGGATTAGCATGAGCCCCAAAGCGCTCCCCACTGTGATGGAACGCCCCCATGGGCTTTCCCGGAGGAGGGCCCAGTGGCGCCAGTCCATCATCTCCCCCATTAGCGCGAGGCCAGCGGCTACCGCTATTGCGCTTAGCCGAGAGGCGCCAGCTATTACGTCGTGGGCCCACCTTAATACGGTCACCCACTCTTCCATGGCACCTTCTACCTCCCCTCTACAAAGGGGAGGCCAGTGACGTCCAAATAGCGGGCCAGCTGCCCCATGTGCTCCTGGAAATTGGTAGGCTGGAAGCGCACGAACAGGGCAGAGATGAACTGCCGCATCAGCTCCGGCTCCTCCTCTCCCAAGGCTATGATGGCTTCTATAACCTGGCTCCGAAGGGGCTCCTTCAGCTCTTTGCTTGCCACGACTCCATGGGTGGGCACTGGCCCCTGCGATTCTAGGATGCGGGTGTTGGCTAATACCTCCTCATAGAGCTTTTTGGAGACATCACCAGCGATAACGGTCACGTCCACCTGTCCAGCCCTAAGGGCCTCCCAGCACTGCTGGTAACCGCCGCCAAACACGTAGTCGATGAAGAAGGCCCGCGGATCCACCTCTTGGCCTGCGGAAAGAAGCCCCAACTCTACCAGCCTGGCCATAGGGGCAACGTATCCAGAAGTAGAGATGGGGCTAGGGAAGCATGCCCTCTTCCCCCTCAACTCGCTCAAGGAACGATAGGGGCTATCTTTAGGGACCACCCAGTAGGAGAAGTAGTAGGGCGCCTCCACTTCCTGATCTCCATGGAGCACCCTCCTTACCTCAGCCAAGACCAGCTCTGCTTTAGCCTCACGGACGGCCAATATGGTGGGCCAGGCGCTCATAAAAGCCAAATGGGCTTGGCCAAAGCGGAGGGCCTCCACTACCCCTGTGTAGCTCGTGGGGACGAACACCTTCACATCAACGCCTTTAAGACGGGCCTCAAGGAACTGTTCAATAGGCCGAACCTTCTCTACTACCTCCGCCCCTGCCTGTGTAGGCTGTACAGCAATTATTAGCTCCTGATCACCTTTCCCAGCACAAGCGCCCAGTAGGAGCGATATCACCCCCGCTACCACCCCCGCCCCTAACCTACCCCCTGCCCCCTTCATCATGAAACCTACCTCCTACCCACACGATAATATTAGTAGACACTAAAATCAACGGATAGTAGCTAACAAACTACTTTAAAATGTTTCTAAACAGTGGAAGGGGTTGGGTGGGGGGGTTAGGCCTGAGAGGGGCCTTCCCAACGGCGCTCCAGCTCCTCGAGGAACCGTTCTAGTTCCGGAGACAGCTTGGGGGCCTGTTCTGTTTGGGCTGCTTCGGCGTCATAGATCCGTTCCAGCTCCTCTATCCACCGTTGAAGACGGGGGTCGCGGCGTGCCTGGGAATCGATCTCGGCGTACTGTTTTTCGCCCTCCTGGCGGATCCCTTCCAGGTCAAGAGGCAGGGTAAAAAGCCTGGAGAGGGCCATGAGCAGTGCCCAGGTGCCACGGTAGTCCCTTTCCATTTGGGCATAAGCCGGGACTTGCACCAAAACTGAGATGACTTCTACGCCTATGGCCTGAGCGTATTCCATTAGGAGGGCCAGAATAGTCGTGGGGCCCTCATAACGGCTCTCCCTAACGCCTGCTGACTTTAGGCGCTCCCTCCAGATAGGTGAGGTGGCGCCCCCTGTCAAGATGGGAGGTCGTGTATGGGGAACGGGGCCATAGTAGGAGCCGATGAGTCCGTAGCACTGGACGGCCAGTTTCTCCATCACTCCCACTAATGATTCCAAAAACTCTTCGCCGTGGGCGTGGGGCTCTAAAGCGTGGACGAATATCCAGTGGCCTCCACCTGGGTCCTGGGCATAGCGGATGTAGGTGTTGGGGAGGGTAACTATACGCCTTTCCCCCTCCCTGTGGAGCATGGGACGGTAGCGGGTGAAATCATAGAAGTGTCCCGGTCTTGTCAGGTATCCTAGGGGGCGGGCCTGCCATGTCTCCTCCAGGAAAGACAAGGCGGTAGTCCCCACGCCCCCCACATCTATCCAAGGCTGTAGCGCCAAAAGGAGGATCGAGCCCTTTGTCTCAGGGACTGGGTCTTCTAGCCGGAAGGCGCCTATCTCCACGCTGCTATGCCCCTCTCCCGACCCTCACGACTGGGACGTCATATCGTCGGGGTGGATGCCCCCCATATGCTGTAACCACTCGCGGTAGGCTCGAGGCGAAACCTCAGAAGGCTTAATCTCGCTTCTGCCGCCCCAGAAAATATTGGTGTAAAGCACCTGTATCCCACAAGACCTCAGGTGAGAGTCAATGGCATCCTTATGGGCCAAAAGCCAGGCCTTGTCCTGGCCATGAGCTACAGCCATGATGTTTACATTATGGAACTGTGGCCCTGCCTCCCGCCAGTAGCAGTGGGTAAGCACCGTGAAGCGTCCAATTTGGCGGCCTGCCTCAAGTTCCTGGCCAGGTGCTACTGCCCAGTGGAAAAGGGCATTGTAGGGGGCCACTCTGCTCCCATCGGCCACGGGCTTATAGTGCTCAAGGAAGGTGGAAAACCGGCCTACTATGTTGCGGCGGGCGAGACTTTCTGCCACTTGGTAGAAGGTGCCCAGGTCGATTCCAGCCTCCTTTGCCCTTAGCTCCCAAAGGTCGGGCCTTACCTCTTCTGGGGTAAGCTCCCGCTTCAAGATGTCCAGCACTTGCCACTCCAGCTCTGAGAGCTCCTCCATCTGGACTGGCACCGCATCGGCTGGGTGAGGGGCCATAGCACCTGGCTCTAATCCTTGCCTGCGCACGTGCCCCACTCCTAGGACGAACATCACCTTTGGGGGCATAAGGCAGAAGGCTCGGGCCCCTACCTTATGGGCCAAAAGCTGACAATGCCTCTCAAGGGAGAATCCTTGGGGTACCTTGATGGTGGTCCAGAGGCGATAGCGTGCCCCAGGGCTGGTAGGATCAGTCGTACGTATTACAACGTGGCCGCTGAAAGGGTCTTCTCGATACATAAAATCGAAGGCTTCGTGCAGGCGTTCCCTAGGGACGTCCCAAGCTACAAGGGCCCCTTGGGCCAAGTTGGTGGAGATGATAGTCTGGCGCACCCGTCGTATGACGCCAGCCTCCAACATCGCCCTAATGCGTTCCAGAACCGTCTCTAGAGGGATGGCGGTACGACGGGCGATCTCGTCAAAAGGACGACGCCAAAACCCTGTAAGGCTGTCTTCGGAGACTGAGAGGATAGCCCTGTTGACAGGGTCGTCAATGGAGATGGGGACTTGGTATATGGGCATGCTTGTGCCTCCTAGGGCTATTATAAGGGGTGCCGTCCTCATAAAGGGGCTGTGGCGTAAAGGGGGCCAGTCCCTTTCATCTGGGCCCGTCTTGACCCTATCCAGCCATATTCAATAAAATTCCGCCAGAGTCTTTCAGATTGGGAGGGTCTATGGAGAGTGCCTTAGAAGGCGTGCAGGTACTAGACCTTAGCCAGGAGATAGCCGGCCCCTTCTGTACCAAGCTTCTGGCTGACTACGGAGCCGATGTTATAAAGGTGGAACCCCCTCACGTGGGCGACGTCGCCCGCCACATGGGACCCTTCAAGGATGACGACCCTTCTCCGGAGAAAAGCGGCCTCTTCCTCTACCTGAACACCAACAAGCGTAGCATGACCCTTAACCTGGAGACGGCTACAGGCCGCGAAATTCTACGTCGCCTTGTCCAAAGGTGCGATATCCTGGTAGAGAGTTACCCCCCAGGCTACTTAGACCAGTTAGGGATTGGGTATGAAGAACTGTCCCGTCTCAATCCCCGCCTGGTAATGACCTCTATCACCTGGTTTGGGCAGACAGGCCCATATAAAGACTTCAAGGGCACCGAGATCGTCCTCTACGCCATGGGGGGCGAAATGTACAGCACAGGTATCCCCGAAAGGGAGCCTATCAAGACGGCTCTTACGGCCTCCCAGTTCCAGGCGGGGGCCATAGCCGCCTTGGCCACCATGGGGGCCTTTTACTTGGCCAGCATGGAGGGCGCAGGTCAATACGTAGAAGTCTCTATGATGGAAGCCCTCTGTGGAGGCATCGACAGGAGGGCCGGTACCCTTATCGGCTACCAGTACACAGGGGAGATTACCCCTCGTGCTGGTGGGATGGGGGTGAGGGGGTATCCTGCGGGTGTATACCCCTGCCAGGACGGCTATATCGAGATCGTGGGTGGCTCTGCCCACTGGAACCGGATCGTCAAAATGCTGGGTGAGCCCGAGTTCCTTAAGGACCCCAAGTGGACGAGCCCCGGAGCCCAGCTTGATCCCCAGCTCTACGAAGAGTTTATGGCCTTTTTCATCCCTTGGCTTATGGAGAGGACCAAACGGGAGATCTGGCATATCGCCCAGGCCAATCACGTGATCTGTGCCCCCCTTAATACGCCAGCAGACGTCTACGATGATCCTCACTTCAACGCTCGTGGCTTCTTCGTGGATGTTACTCACCCTGTTGTGGGCACCTTCCGTATGCCTGGGCGCCCCTTCATCATGAGTGAGACGCCGTGGCAATTGCGATTCCCCGCACCCCTCCTGGGACAGCACACTAAGGAGATCCTTGAGGAGCTGGGCTATTCCCAGGAGGAGATGGTCATTCTAGCCCAGTCTGGAGTCATATAAGGGAGGTGGGCCCATGGGTTTGCCCTTGCAAGGCGTAAGGGTGGTAGACCTAACGGTAGTATGGGCGGGCCCCTTCGGTACCATGTTGCTGGCCGACCTCGGGGCAGAGGTGATAAGGGTAGAGAACATCCACGTCTGGCAGACGTACACGCGGGGGCTGATGGCGCGCCCTCCTAAGGAGGTAGCAGCCAACTACCAGCCTTGGACTCTAGGATTCCCTCAAAGGGAGCCGGGACGTCGCCCCTGGAACCGCGCTCCCCTCTTCAATGCCCATGCTCGCAATAAACGCTCCTGTACCATAGACCTCAGGCATCCCAAAGGCAAAGAGCTCTTCGCCAAGTTAGTATCCATAAGCGATGTCGTCTATGAGAACAACCCCCCAGAGACGATGGAAAAGTTGGGGATTACCTATGACTACCTACGCTCCATAAAACCTGACATCATCTACGTCCAGGTGCCTGGATATGGGGCGACAGGCGCCTATCGGAACTTTCGCGCCTTGGGAGTCCATCTGGAAGGATCTGTGGGGCACACCCTTCTGCGCACCTACCCCGACCTAGACCCAAGCCAGACAAGCGCTGTTTACACGGGCGATTACCTAGCAGGGGCAGTGGGTGCTTTCGCCACTATACTTGCCCTATACTATCGACGCCGAACGGGCAAGGGTCAGCATATAGACCTAGCGCAGGCCGAAAACGCCATAGCCATGTTGGCCCAGGCCTACATGGACTATGCTCTCAATGGTCGCATCCAGTCTAGCCTGGGCAACCGTGACCCGGTAGCAGTCCAAGGCTGCTACCCATGTAAAGAGGAAGGTCGGGACCGTTGGGTAGTCATCAGCATAAGGGATGACCAAGAATGGGAGGCGTTTCGGCAGGCCCTAGGCGATCCCGACTGGGCCAAAGACCCCAAGTGGGCCGACGCCATCAGTCGCCGCCGTCACCAGGATGAGCTTGATAAACACATCGCCTCCTGGACCAGTCAGCACACCAGTTACGAAGTGATGCGCCTACTTCAGGCCCATGGCGTGCCCGCTGGGGCAGTGATGGACCCCAAGGACTGTTACGAAGATCCGCACCTTAAGGAGCGGGGCTTCTTCCATGAGCTGTACCAGGAAGACTGTGGCACCCACCTATATCCGGGCTTCCTATGGCGCTACTCGCGGACTCCCTTGCAGATCTGGCGGGCCCCCGTGCGCCTGGGTGAGGACAACGAGTATGTATACAAGGAGCTCCTGGGCGTTTCCGATGAGGAGTACAAGGAGCTAGAAGCCCAGGAGTTCCTCGGTATGGACTATGCGCCCGAAGTCCCCTGAATCAACCAGAACACCTCCCCTGAGGCGACTGTTACCCCCCACCTGAACCCTTGATTGCAAAGGCCCTAAGTGTTAACATGCACTTGAGGTTATATCACCGAGGGCCAAAAAATTTAATAAACATTGATGGGGTTTGTCATGGATGCCCACGTGCGTGAGGAGGAAACGTCGGCAAAGCCTACCCGCTGGCTATCCTTGAAGGAGGCGTCCCGGTTTCTGGGGGTCAACGGTTCAACGCTACGCCGATGGGCGGATGCCGGCTACGTGCGGGCCTTCAGGACAATGGGAGGCCATAGGCGCTTTTCCGAGGATGATTTGAAATCCCTTGTGGGAGGTCAGCTAGGTGGAAGGTGGGGAGCTAGCCAGGAGCTAGGGACTATAGTAGCTGTACGGATCCAACGACGTCTGCGGCGGGGCAAGACGGTGGCTGCCGAATGGTACAACCGTCTTGCCGGCCCGATGCGAGAGGAGCTGCGTTCTTTAGGGCGGCGCCTCACTGACCTCCTAGGCCAGTTCATTGAGCGGAGAAGCCAAGGGGGGCGCCTTTTGAAGGAAGCACGGGAGGTGGGCTACCAGTACGCCCATCAGTTGAAGGAAGCCGGCTTATCTCTAAAAGACGTAGTGGCGGCCTTCGTCTTCTTCCGGCAAGGCCTTGAGGACGCGGCTGCTGAGGTGGCACGCCGACACAATTTAGGAGCAGACGAAGTATCCCAGCTTTGGGACTTCGTCTCCGACTTGGGAGACCAGGTTCTACTGGCCATAGGAGAGGCATACTCTCCTTAGGGGGCGCGGCTACGTGCGCTACTACCCGGTGTTCTTAGACGTTCGGGGAAAACCTGTGGTGGTGATCGGCGGTGGGGTGGTAGCGTATGGGAAGGTACGCGGGCTTTTGGAAGCAGGGGCGCAAGTGACAGTAGTGAGTCCCCACCTAGAGCCCGGGCTGGCAGATTTAGCAACCCATGGCAAAATAAAGCACATCCCCCGCCCTTATCAACCGGGTGACTTGCAAGGGTTCGTCCTGGCCTTTGTGGCTACCGATGATCCATCCATAAACAGGGAAGTTGCCCAGGAGGGACGCCAACGCGGCGTGTGGGTCAACGCTGTAGACGATCCCGCCAACTGCGACTTCATAATGCCAGCAATAGTGCGTAAGGGCAACATCACCGTAGCGATATCTACCGGAGGTGCTAGCCCGGCTGCCGCTCGTAAACTGAGGGAGGAGTTAGAGCGCCTCCTGGGGGACGAATATTCGCTTATGTTAGAAGTAGCGGCGGAAGCCCGCGACCATTTAAGAGCTCAGGGCATTCAGGTAGATCCCGATTCGTGGAACAGAGCGCTAAATGAGTCTCTGCTTGACCTTTTGCGGCAGGGCCGTCGCCAAGAGGCCAAAGAGTACCTCCTTGCCACACTGTTAAGCTCCTATCGAGGCGAATAATGGCCACTCCTACTATATGGGTCGCTGGCATTAGCCACCGGACAGCCCCGCTGGAGGAGAGGGAGGAGCTGACGATTAGGGACGAAGCATGGGATCACGTCCTCCGAACGGTAAAAGAGACGCTGGAGCGGGGCGTCATCATATCCACGTGTAATCGTTTAGAGCTCTACACCCATCTCCCCTCTTCCGAGGATGGTGGTAGGCTAGTGGACTTTCTACTCCAGCTGGGTGGCAAAGCTGTGCGCCCGCGGTTCTACCTCCTTAAAGGCGAAGAGGCTGTACGCCACCTATTTCGCGTCGTATGCGGGCTTGATTCCCTAGCTGTAGGGGAAGCCCAAATTCAGGGGCAGGTACGGAAAGCCTTCGTCTTAGCATCGGGGGCAGGCTGCATCGACGGTATACTTTCCCGGTTATTCCATCGCGCTTTAGCTGTAGGCCGGCGGGTGCGCAGGGAGACAGCCCTGGGGAAAGTGGCCATCTCCATGAGCTCCTTTGCTGTCCAGGTGGCGGCCAAACAGTTAGGCGACCTCAAGGGAGTGACTGCCCTAGTTTTGGGTGCAGGCACAATGGGCAGATTAGCCGTCAAGGCATTGCGGGCCATGGGTGCTCGTTGCCTAGTGGCCACTCGTACCTTCGCGAAGGCGCTAGCCCTAGCCCAAAGCGTAGGTGGTGAGGCGGCCCCTCTAGAGGAGCTCCCTCATCTCCTGAAACAGGCAGACGTGGTCGTCAGCACGTCGGGCTCACCCACCTTTGTGGTGGGTAGAGAGCTAGTCGAAGAAGTCATGAGTGGGCGCCCCCAAAGGCCTCTCCTCCTTATAGACTTGGCAGTCCCACGTGACATAGACCCCGAGGTGGCCGCTGTCCCTGGGGTGAATCTCCTGGCGATAGATGATCTGAAGCAGTGGGCTAAAGGAGAGGTTGATGAGGAGACGATAGCTCAGGTGGAGAAGATCATAGAAGAGGAGTTGGGTCGATTTCTGGCCTGGTACAGGTCTTTAGACGTTTTGCCTGTAATAGCTCAGCTGCGCCGGCACGCTGACGAGGTACAGCGGAAGGAACTGAGAAAGGCCCTGCGACGATTGCCTCACCTTTCGCCAGAGGAAAGACGGATCGTTGAGGCGATGGCTTTGGCTATCACCAAGAAGATGTTGCATCAGCCCATTACCTACCTGAAACGGATGGGTCATATAGGCACCTGCTATCAGACGGTAATCGAGATGTTTGGCCTAGATGGTGCCATTTCGCAAAGATGAGGTCAGCGTGAGAGATGTCCTCCGTATCGGCACGCGTGGCTCAAGGCTGGCCCTTGTCCAGACTGAACTAGTGTTGGAGGCCCTAAAGAGAGCCCATCCAGATGTCCCTTTCCAAGTGGTAGTCATTCGTTCCACGGGCGATAGACACAAAAGGGTAGCCCTTGCCCGTCTAGGGGGTAGGGGTACGTTTGTGGTGGAGCTGGAAGTAGCCCTTAGAGAGGGACGCATAGATATGGCCGTGCACAGCCTTAAAGACCTCCCCACGCGTCTGCCTCCAGGGCTGTGCCTTGCCTCTGTCCCGCTGCGCGATGATCCCCGGGATGCCCTGGTGACACGTCATGCAAATGGGCTTGCTGGCCTACCCGAGGGAGCTGTAGTGGGGACAAGTAGTCTGCGCCGCGCCTACCAACTCCTCGCCTTGCGTCCCGACCTAAAGATAGTGCCCATTCGGGGGAACGTGGATTCGCGAGTGCGCAAGGTACGCGATGGGAGCTACGATGGGGTGGTGGTGGCCGCAGCCGCCCTCCACCGCCTCGGAATACAAGCGGACTACATCTTCAGCCCCGAGGAGATGCTGCCAGCAGCTGGACAAGGGGCCGTGGCTATTGAGGTGAGGAATGACGATGCTGAAGCTCTGGCTTTGGCTGAGTCTATTGATGATGCCACGGTGCGGGCATGCGTGGAGGCAGAGAGGGCGTTCGAGGAGGGGTTAGGCATCGGCTGCCACGGCGCGGGCGGGGCCTTCGCCACTATATGTGAGGGTAAGCTCGTTTTGCAAGGCCTTTTAGC
>JAUQPQ010000117.1 GCA_030550295.1 Chloroflexota bacterium | reverse complement strand
CCAGGAGGCCGCCCATGAGTCACCTCGCCATAAGTTTCAGCGTCTGGGCAAGGCTGGGCGTGGCCCTGGGGTCTAAGGGGATGGAAGGGGCTCCCAAGGCCTCTGCCAGGCCCCTTGTCAGGCCAATGGGGTAGGCGGAGGCCTCACAGTCTAACACTACAGCCCTGAAGCCCTTGCGCCTGATAGCCATAGCCTCCTGTAAAGCCTCTAAGTAGGGATCGGTACCGTAAAGGGACTTATTGGCACGGCCATCGGTGGCCAGCACTAGCAGGCAGGGCGTATAAGGGTATAGCCAACGGCGCCTCTCAAGAAGCCATCTGGCCCGAAAGAGCCCAGCTGCCAGTGGTGTAGCGCCGCCAACGGGGATGGCAGTAAGGAGACGGGACGCCCTTTCAAGGCTGCCAGTAGGAGGCAAGATCACCTGCGCCCCTTGGCCCCGGGCATAGACAAGGGCCACTTGGTCCCGCCGCCGATAAGACTCGGCCAGCATCTCTAGGATCATCCCTTTGGCTAAGGCCATCCGTTGCCGGGCAGCCATAGACCCACTGGCATCTATTACGAACACGATCAACGCACCTGCCGTCCCCTCCCGGACTTTCTCTCGCACGTCGGCTGGGGAAAGGCGGACAGGCGTCTTCGGGCCGGCCCGGGCCCCCCTTAAGGCAGCTGCCCTTAAAGTGGCATCTAGAGCGAGGTCCCGCACTGGGCCCGAAGGGATGCGGGCCGATATGTAGCGTCCCCTACCAGATAGGCCCACGACCGTCGTCCGGCGCCCTCCTCTCATCACAGTGAGGGAGGGTTTGCCCTCCTTCCAAGTGATAGAGGGCGCAGGGTTAGGGATAGGTGCGATATGACGTTCTCCCTCCACCGAGGGCCATCCTTTCAACCCCTCCGGCCCCCGGGCAGGGGGAGACGACGGTCCAGCTGGCGGAGCTTCATCGGGTGGGCGCCCCCTGTGGGCTAGCGCCAAGGGGGCCACCGCCTCTACATCCTCCTTCCTGGCCCTGTCACGCCCCTGAAGGGCAGCGTGTGCCAGGGCAGCTCTATAGATGGTGATGTCCCCCCGCATCCCCTCGACCCGATAGGCCAGACAAAGGCGGGCGATATGTTCAAGGAGGCCCTCCTCAGCTGTGACCGAAGGCAGAAGGGCCTGAGCTGCAGCTAAACGATGGCGCAGGCGTTCTTCCTCATCTCGCCATCTTCCCACAAACGCTCGAGGATCACGCTCAAAGTCGAGACGGCGGCGTACCACCTCTGCTCTAAGGGTGGGATCCCTTAACTCCTCCACTGCCGCCATCAAGCCGAAGCGATCTAACAGCTGAGGACGCACCTCTCCTTCCTCTGGGTTCATCGTCCCTACCAGGGCAAAGCGGGCCCGATGGCTGAACGATATCCCCTCACGCTCGACATAATTTACTCCCATAGCTGCCGCGTCCAATAGGACGTCCACCAAGTGATCGGGCAACAGGTTCACCTCATCGATGTAGAGGATGCCTCGGTGGGCCTGGGCCAAAAGGCCAGGCAAGAAGTGGCGCCGTCCCTCCTTCAGGGCTGCCTCTAGGTCTATGCTTCCCACCACGCGGTCTTCGGTGGCTCCCATAGGCAGATCTACGAGGCGAGGCGGGCGCACCACCGAACTTAAGGGCCCCTTGGCCTGGCACACCTCGCACAGGCCCTGGGGCGCCTGAGGATGGCATGAGAAGGGGCAGCCGTCAACTACCTCGATGGGTGGGAGGACAGCTGCCAACGCCCTAACAGCTGTCGACTTGGCCGTACCCTTGTGGCCCCGAATGAGGACACCACCGATCCCAGGGTCCACAGCTACTAGCAAAAGGGCCAGCTTCATCTGCTCCTGGCCCACGATGGCCGTGAAGGGGAATACGGGCTCCCTCTCAGGGGCCATGGGCTTCCTCCAAAAGGGCATCGGTATCCAAATAGACCCTGCGCAGGGCCTGTAACAGTTCTAGCGGGGGCGATTGCCAAAGCCCTCTGTTGGCAGCTTCCAGAAGGCGGCCTACTATGTCGCGCAGGGCCCAAGGGTTGCTGCGATGGAAAAACTCTTGCACGCGGGGATCAAGGACATAGGCCTGGGCTAGCTGGGCGTACATCCAGTCCTCTACTACGCCAGCGGTGGCATCGTACCCAAAGAGGTAGTCGACAGTGGCCGTCAGCTCAAAGGCCCCTTTGTAGCCGTGAGACATCATCGCCTCTATCCATTTAGGATTCACCACCCGGGTCCGGAAAACGCGACGCGCTTCTTCAGCCAAGTCCCGCACGCGAGGTAGTGAGGGATCAGACGAGTCGCCGAAAAAGGCACGCGGCTGCCTGCCTGTAAGGGCCTTGACTGTGGCCACCATGCCGCCATGGTACTGGAGATAGTCATCGGAATCGAAGATGTCGTGCTCACGGTTGTCCTGGTTTTTGGCGGCCACGCATATGCGGGCAAACTGCTCCCTAAACTCCACGGGTGCACTTTCTCCCTGCTTGCTGCGGGAGTAGGCGTACGAGCCCCAGGCTATGTAGATGGAAGCTAGGTCTTCATGGGTTCGCCAGTTCCCTTCCTCAAGGGCAGCCAAAATGCCTGCCCCGTAGGTCCCAGGCTTAGACCCAAAGATGCGAAGGAGGGCGCGAGCACGCGCCTCTTCCTCCTTTTGCCCTTGGGCCAAGCGCCGCGACAGGTCTTGCCGGAAATGGCGGGCTACATAGTTCATGTCGTCCGGCTCATCTAGTGAGGCTACCAGCTCTACGGCCTCATCTAGCAGGTTGATAAGGTTGGGAAAGGCGTCGCGGAAGAAGCCGGAGATGCGTAGCGTCACGTCAATGCGCGGGCGACCCAGCTCTTCCAAGGGGATAACTTCTAGGCCTATTACCCGTCCGTCCTCCTTTCGCCAACGTGGCCGCACCCCCAAAAGGGCCAGCACTTGGGCTACGTCATCACCCTGTGTGCGCATTACCGCTGTCCCCCATACCACAAGGCCTACCATTTCCGGATAGCGACCCTCCTCCTGCAA
>JAUQPQ010000034.1 GCA_030550295.1 Chloroflexota bacterium | reverse complement strand
GGGGCCAGCCCCTAAAGGCCTGGGGCCTTACCCATCCCTATAGGCTTCACCCCTGTAGCGTAAACGTATATGCGTTCCCAGTGATAAGAGCTGGGGAAGTTACGCTGGGGTGGGAAGTAGGCCAAAAGCACCTTTTTGCCCTCGGCCTCCAGCTCCTGCAACAGGCGCCTTAGGGCAGGCCCGTAACCCTTTAAGGGCAGACTCTTGAAGTATGCGTACTCCTCCCCCTCGTATACCAGCTTGATGGCGGGGCCGCCCTCATGAAACTCCACAAAGGGAAGCTCCCGCCCGTTTACGGCCAACGACTCCACCCGTGAAGGCGGTACTTCTATGACCTTCATCCCAGAGGTGAAGATAAAGGGGGATGGCCCCATAAGACAAGGTTTTTTGCGTCCCCGCGCCGTGGTCTAATAAAAGGAGAAGGCCATGACCGTGCGTGTCCGTTTCCCTCCCTCCCCTACAGGGGAGCCCCACGTGGGCAACCTGCGCACAGCCCTTTTCAACTGGCTGTTTGCTCGCCACCACGGAGGCACCTTCATCCTGCGCATCGAAGATACCGACCGCGACCGGGTAGTGCCTGGAGCGATGGAGGCCATCATGGACGCCCTGCTATGGCTGGGCCTCCACTGGGACGAGGGGCCAGACCCCCAAGACCCCACACACGATATAGGGCCTTACGGCCCCTACGTCCAGTCTCGCCGCCTCCCCATCTACCAGCGTTATGCCCAGGAGCTAGTGGAGGCAGGCCACGCCTACTACTGCTACTGCCCCCCCGAGCGATTAGAGCAAGTGCGCAAGGAGATGGTGCGCCAGAAGCTCCCTCCACGCTACGACCGCCACTGTCGCTACCTGACCGACGACCAACGCAGGGAGCTAGAGGAGAAAGGCCTTCCCCGCGTGGTGCGGTTCAAGACCCCCCTTGCAGGCGAGACATCCTTCTATGACCTGATCCGCGGCACCATCACCGTCAAGAACGAGACCCTCGACGACTTCATCCTCCTCAAGTCCGACGGCTACCCTGTGTACCACCTGGCCAGCGTGGTGGATGACCACCTTATGAGCATCACCCACGTGCTCAGGGGCGAGGAGTGGATACCCTCTACCCCTAGGCACATCCTCCTCTACCAGGCCTTCCGCTGGCAACCGCCCCACTTCGCCCACCTCCCCATGATCCTAGGGCCCGATAAGGCCAAACTCTCCAAGCGCCACGGTGACATGTCGGTGCGCGAACTGAAGGGGAAGGGCTACCTACCTCAGGCCCTCTTCAACTTCTTGGGCCTCCTGGGATGGTCCTTAGACGACCACACCGAGATCATCTCCCAGGAGACCTTCATTCGCCATTTCGATCTAGACCGCATCTCGCCCAGCCCAGCCATCTTCAATATAGAGAAGCTGAATTGGATGAACGGCGTCTACATTCGCTCCCTCTCCCAAGATGAGCTGGCCTCCCTCTTGGAGCCCTTCTTCTCCCGCCGCCTGGGCAGCGTTAACGTTGACTTGCTTAAGCAAGCCGTCCCCTTGATCCAAGAGCGCATCAAGACCCTGGAAGAGGCGGTAGCCATGGCTGCCTTTGTGTTTCTGCCCGGCACCATGGAATATTCGGTGCAAGAGCTGCTGGGCAAGGCCTTCGCCCAACGCCCTCAGGAAGCCAGAACGGCCCTGGAGGCAGCCTGTTCCCGCCTCGAAGGGCTAGAAGTGTGGGACGCCCAAACCCTGGAAGAGTCCATGCGCACCCTGGCCCAACGATTGGGCCTTAGAACCGGCGACTTCTTCATGCTGTTGCGGGTGGCCATTACCGGCCGAACTGTATCGCCACCCCTGTTCCAGAGCATGCAGCTGGTAGGAAAGGAGCGTACCCTCCTCCGCCTCCGAGACGCTGTTCGCCGCCTCTGCTGACCCCTTACAGCCCCTCTTTTTGCGCCTTGAACTGCCCATTTCTGGCTCTCCCTCATAACTTGTCAGCTCAGCTGGAGGGAGATAAAATGCAATTTATGGAGCTATGCAGAGGAGGAGAAGGGTGGTGATGTTCCGGTGGTCTCCTATCTTCATAGCGGCGACAGCATGCCTGCCAACGCCTCAGAGTCTGCACAGGGAGGTTACCACAGAGGCCAGGTCTCCATAACTATACCCACCCTCAACGCTGCCTCGACCGTTGCAGGATGTCTGTATTCTGTCCGGCGCCAGAGCTATCCCCACTGGGAGGTGATAGTGGTAGATGGCGGCTCCCGTGATGGCACGGTGGAGATAGCCCGTGCCCATGGGGCCAAGGTAATGGAAGCAAAAGGAGGCCTTCTGGCAGCGCGGGTAGAGGGCATTTTAGCATCCCAGGGGGAGTTCGTCCTCCTTCTGGACGCTGACCAGGTCCTTGAGCCGACCGCCTTGGAGAGGGGGGTTCATCTCATGGAGGGGGAAGGCTATGACATGCTGGTGCTGGAAGAGCTGTCTCTTCCTGCCCGCAACTTCTGGCAGAAGTTATTTTCCGCCCACCGTCGTCTTATCCACCGCTACATAGACAGCGACTCGCTAGATCCCCTTACAGGCACCGTTTTGCCACGCCTCTTCCGCCGCTCCCTCCTCCTAGAGGCTATTAGGGCTATTCCCCCGGAAGTGCGAAAAAGGGTGATCCATCATGACCACGCCATCATCTACTTAGAGGCCAGGAAGAGGACGCAACGCGTTGGGATCTTGCCCCGGGCGATATACCATCGGGAACCGGACAGCCTCCGTCAAATCTGGCGACGCAACTTCCGTTATGGCCGTAGCTTAGCTGCCCTGGAAGGGCCCAACCCTTATTCGGCCCTGCTCCAGCGGCGGGATGGATATGTGTGGCCCCGGCGCCTCCAATGGCGAGATATCCCCCTAGCCGTGCAATCGGCTTTGCTGCTGACCCTTCTTAAGGCCATCCAGAAGTCTGGCCTTCTTTGGGAGAAAGGCCTTAGGGCTGCCCGCAAGGGTTAGCTCCCTCCAGGAGCCCATTTTTTAAGACGGGAGGTGATAGGGTATGACGTTCTTAGTCACCATCGGCCGAGGTTCTATGGACCTTTACTCCCAGAAGTTGGCTCCTCATCTGCGGGTCCCCAAGATCTTTACCGATATCTACCAGCGGGTAGCAGAGCTGTTCAACGTCCCCCTTCTCAGCTGCACTTCCTTGCGCAGCATTAGGGAAGACTTGGCCTTTTTACGCCTGCTGCGAGGCCTAAACGATGCCATTCACTTCCCCAACCACCATATGGGGCGGTATGCCCTCTTCCTGGGGAAGCCCTACGTCATCACTGTGCACGACCTCATCCGCTACTTCGATCTGAAGGGCTATGCCGTCTTCATCCACCGCCCCAACCTGCGCGACCGCCTCTACCTGCACATGGATTACGCTGGCATCAGGAAGGCCCTAGCGATCATCGCCATCTCCCACACCACCAAGAGAGACCTCATCGCCCACCTAGGTATCCCAGAGGAGCGCATCTTTGTGGTCTACCACGGCATAGACCATTCCTTGTTCCGCCCTAGAGAGGGGAGGCCTCTAGATGAGCCTTACGTCCTCTTCGTAGGCTCGGAGCACCCCCGCAAGAACCTGACCACTCTCCTGCGCGCCTTCAAGCTCCTAAAGGAGAGGAACAGACGTATGCGCAACCTCAAGCTGCTAAAGGTAGGCGCTTCTGGCGGAAGAGAAGCGTCTTTCCGCCAAGAGACCTTACAGGCCATCAACCGCCTGGAGCTGGAGGGCGACGTCATATTCGCCGGGTTTGTGGCGGAGGAAGAGCTGCCCTTCTACTACTCCGGCGCCGAATGTTTCGTCTTCCCCTCCCTGTACGAGGGCTTTGGCTTCCCACCCCTAGAGGCCATGGCCTGCAGTTGCCCTGTCATCGTTAGTAGTGCCGGCTCCCTTCCCGAGGTGGTAGGGGATGCGGCCCTGGTGGTGCCACCTACAGACCACGTCGCCCTGGCCCAGGCCATGGAAGAGGTGATCACTAACGGTGCCCTCCGACGCAGCCTTGTGGAAGCCGGGCTGCGGCGGGCAGCCCAATTCACTTGGGAGAAAGCTGCCCAAGAGACAGAGAAGGTGTACGAGATAGTGGAGAAGAGGGCTGCCTAGGGCTGGCCCAGAAGGTGCCGCAGGGCCCCCTCCAGCTGAGGAAAACGGAACTGGAACCCTGCCGATGTGAGCCTCTGTGGCACCACCCTCTGCCCAGAGAGGAGGGCCTCTTTGGCCATCTCCCCCATTAGGAGGAGCAAAAGGGGGGCGGGAACCCGGAGGAAGGCCGGACGTCCTAGCACCCTCGCCAAGGTCTGCGCCAACTCCTTAAACCGCACCGGCTCCGGCGCTGTGACGTTGAAGGGGCCAGACATATCTTCCCTCTCTAAAAGCCAGAGGAAGGCATCAACGACGTCATCGATGGCTACCCAGCTCACATACTGTTCCCCCGAGCCCAAAACGGCCCCAAGCCCCCGACGGAATAAGGGCAACATGCGGCCCAAAGCGCCACCCTTAGCACTCAGCACTATCCCTAGGCGCGCAACCGCCACCCTAACCCCAAGCTGACTAGCAGCAGCCGTCGCCTCTTCCCACTCTTGACAGAGGCGGGCCAAAAACCCCGTACCAGGTCCCTCCTCTTCGGTGATCACCTCGTCGTCACGAGGGCCGTAATATCCCACTGCCGAGGCTGAGATGAACACCTTGGGGCGGCGCTCGAGTTTTGATATGGCCCGCACCAACATGTGGGCCCCTACTACTCGGCTCCGCCATATGCGCTCCTTGGCCCCTTTCGTCCAGCGCTGGGCTATCGTCTCCCCAGCCAGATGGATCACCGCATCAAACCCCTCTAAGGCGCCCTCATCTAGGGCGCTTACGAGGGGATCAAAGTGCCGATCAGTGGGAAACTTAGGGGCGCGCCTCACCAGACGCACCACCTGATGGCCTCGCGCCTCCAGGGCTGCCACCAAGGCAGATCCGATAAGCCCGGTGGCCCCAGTCACCGCTACGTTCACTACCGCCTCCCTTTCAGGAAGAAGGGACAGCCTCTATCGGCTCGTACAGCTTCTTCTTTAGGGCCTCACGCGGCGGATCTATATAGATGGCGCCCCAGTTACACACGTCCTCACACAGCCGGCAACCGGTGCACCTTCGCTCGATGACCGTCGCCACTCCGTAGAAATCCCCCACCCTCTCGCCAGAGGTATCCAGGTAGAGAGCCTGGAAGGGACATATGTTAATGCACTGCTCGCAGCCAGAGCCGATGCAGTTCTCCTCAATTACGTAGGCCCGGGGCCACTCCCTGCGTGGGAACCCCTTACAGATGTCTCCCTCCTCATCAGCTATGCACTCCACTGGGCAGACTACACCACAGGCCCCGCAATCGATACACTTCTTCGGGTCTATGACGTGGAGACTGTTCCGCGTCCCAGATATCGCCTCAGTGGGGCAACGCTTGGTACAGGCCGTACACCCTATGCACCACTCTAAGATCTTGTAAGCCATCCTCTCCCTTGCAGTCTAAACCTTGCACCTTTTGTAGGGCAAGCCTCCCTGGCCTCTTCAGATAATCCCTCTCTCTTGCAAGACCCGTCGGGTGGTGAGCCCTATCTGCGCGGGGCTATCCACCACCACCGCCCCTGCCTGCGCCAGAGCGCGCTTCTTGGCCTGGGCAGTCCCTGCCTCCCCCACGATGATGGCACCGGCGTGGCCCATCCGCCTCCCCGGAGGCGCAGTGGCGCCAGCGACGAAGGCGATTACCGGCTTGTGGAGCCCCTTACCGATGAACTCGGCCACCTCTTGCTCGAAGGTGCCCCCTATCTCGCCAATAAAGACTACGGCCTTAGTATCAGGGTCTTGGGCGAAAAGGCGCATGGCATCTAGCGGCGTAGTCCCTATCACCGGGTCACCCCCTACGCCTACACACGTGCTCTGGCCTATCCCTAGGGCAGTAAGCTGCGCTACCGCCTCATACACCAAAGTCCCCGAGCGAGATATGACGCCTACCATCCCTGGCGTGAATACGTCTCCTGGCATAATGCCCACCCTAGCCTGTCCCGGCGTGATCACCCCTGGGCAATTGGGGCCGATGAGGCGAATCCCGGAGTCCCGCAGGTAGCGCCTCACACGCACCATGTCTAAGGCCGGTATCCCTTCGGTGATACAAACGATGAGAGGTATCTCGGCGTATGCCGCCTCCAGAATGGCATCGGCAGCAAAGGGAGCAGGGACAAAGATGAGGGAGCAATTGGCCCCGGTGTTAGCTACCGCCTCTCTCACCGTGTCAAAGATGGGTACCCCGTCCAGCTCCTCCCCACCCCGGCCAGGGGTGACCCCAGCTACCACCTTCGTGCCGTATTCTATGCAGCGCCGCGTCTGGAAAGACCCCTCCCTGCCAGTGATCCCCTGAACTAGCACCCTAGTATTCCGGTCTACCAAGATGCTCATTTCGACCTCCCTAGTCGGCGGGCCCGGCTGGCCGATACCAAATGGCCGGCATGCTCAGCCTCATGGGGCCCCAGCCGCCCTATGTAATCGAGAAGGGGCATGGTACGTCCCCTTGGCAACGGCACCTCCATCTCCAAGTGATCTTTCGCAAGTCGGGAAAGAAGGGTTAAAGTTTCATAGCGTCCCCGCGCTAACTCGTCTACCAGCTCGCACACCTCCCTGTCCCTACGGGCCTCTACCTGCTTCTGGTTCCAACCGTCTACATCTTCCAAGGGGGCCAGCTCCTGCAGGCCTATCTCCCCTAAGCAGAAGCGCAGGCGCAAATGGGCACGCGTCTCATTGCTGGCAACGTGGGCCACCACGTCCCGGTAGCTCCATCCAGGGCAAGAGGGGCAGGGTTCGTCCCAAGCGTCATCGGCCACCGAGTATACCGCCCTGAGGAAGCCATCCCGATAGCGCCAGAGCTTAGGGAAGAGGGCCTCCACCTCGGGCAGGAAGGTAAGGGGCTCGGGCGCCCAGCTCTCTCGAAGGGCACGGCGGACGTCATCGGCGTGGAGACGGTAGTGGTAACCTGCCCATAGCCAGTCCTCTACCTTAAGGGTATAGCCTGGCCCCATGGGCACAGGTAGCTCCAAGACCTCCAGATGACGCCGTGAGATGCGCCTTGCAGCAGCGATGAAGCGGTCGTGGGCATGATAGAGCATCTGGCGTAGGTCAGCGGGGGTCAGGCGGGCCCTCTCAGCTACGATCTTGGCATTCCATGCCCGGCGGTTCACAAACTCGGCTGTGCCCATGATGAACTCTGGCGTCAGGACACCTGCCAGGATAAGGCCGGCACCACCGGGACTCATGTCTCCTACCAGGTGGGCTATTACATCTTTTATTGTCCACTCCCCGTAAGGAACGTACCGGTACCAGTCTTCAGGCGATAGGGAGTCTACCAGACGCAGAAGCTCCCTGCGCGCCTCGCGCAGGTCCTTTATGGCGGCCATCACCTGGGGAAGAGGCATGCCCTTACGAATGATAGCTTCTAGCGCCCCTTGGCAAAACCCCCACCGGCAGCTTTAAGCTCTTAGCCCTCCAAAATGTAGAGTCCGCCACCATAACGAAACGGCTATCACCAACGGATTAACATATGGACGTGGTGACGACTTATAAAATGACTGAAGACGTGCCGTCTGAACCCACGCACGACCATGAGCTACTGGTGCCCGGCCTCAAGGCACGCCACCCCCAAGCCTGGGACCGATTCTACATGCACTGGTACCCCCAAGTTTACACTTATGCCTTCCGCCGAATAGGTGACCACCACGGAGCCGCCGACGTGGCCTCAGAAGTCTTCCTGAGCATGCTGCGAGAGATAGACCGGTACGACCCCCAAAAGATATCCCTGGCAGCCTGGATCTTCCGGCTAGCCCACCACCGCACTGTGGACTACCTGAGGCGCCAGTACCAAAAACAGAGGCCTCCCAATTCTTCTATCCTCAGACCCACCGACGACGATTTTTCAGAGGCCACGGCAAACCGAATGAGTCTACAAATGGCTTTACGCGCCCTCACTGAAGAGCAGCAGGCTGTCCTGCTCCTTAGGTTCTTCGTGGGCCTCCCCCTGGTGGAGGTAGCTAAAGCCCTCAACAAAAGCCCGGAGGCTGTAAGGGGGCTCCAGTTTCGAGCCCTCTGTCGCCTCCGTCAACTCCTCTCCCCTGAAGGGGGAGATCGTTTAGCAAGGGGTGAATAGGATGGAGCGTCCAACAGCCCATGGACCAGAGATGCCAGAGCAGTGGCGCAGGGAGTTGCTCGCGGAGCTACGCGCCGAGGCCGGCCCATCGGCCTCCCAGGAGGAGCTCTCCTCCTTGGTGGAGCTAGCCCAGCAGATTTACTCCCTAGGCGAGGAGAGCCCGCCGGCGCAGGTGTTCCGTCAGCATAGGCAGACGCTCCTCGACCATCTGCAGCAGCGTACGTCGTGGCCCCACAGATGGTCTTGGGGGCTCCTTTCCAACCTCTCCTTCCTAAGGGCAGCCGCTGCCTTCCTCCTGGCCGCCAATATAGGCCTGGGCATATGGCTGGGCACCGAGCTCGCCTACAGCGGGGGCGCTGGGAGAACCGTTCTTCCCCCCATTCCTAGGCCCCAGGCCCCAGCTCCCCTTGTCCCCAAAGAAGGGACCACGAAAGAAGGCGCCACAGGAGGGGAGCCTGCATACCCCATGCCCCAACTCCAAACCTGGGTGTCCCTGGCTGGACGGATACAGGAGGTGCTAGCCAACGGTTACCGCATCAGCGGCCGCTTCGTACAGACGACAGATGAGACCAAGATCAGTCAACCGGTAGGTGTTGGAACCTTAGTGGAAGTGACCGGCTACATTGGGCCAAACGATGCCGTGGTGGCCGAGTCCATCCTAGCCCTATCAGAGGGAACGCTCCGCGTGACCCTGCAAGGCGTTGCCACCAAAGTTTTTTCGGACGGGTTATCGGTGGCTGGGAAAAGAGTCATCTTCAGGAAAGGGCCCGATGGTACGGTGATAGTGCTAGGAGGCGCTGGGGCAACAGCAAGGGCAGAAATGTGGTACGAAGGCGGGCCAATGCCCATCAGACCAGGCTCCATAGTCACGGTGGAAGGAGAGCTCCAAGGCGAGGCCATAATAGCGTACTTCGTATCGGCGTCCGAGCCCGGGGTGGTCCACATGAGCCTTATAGGCCCTGTAGAGGAAATCCAAGGCCACTCCTACCAGATAGGAGGACGTCGGGTGGTGGCAGATGAGAACACCTCAATAATGGTAGAACCGCAAGTAGGGGCATGGGCCTTAGTAGAAGGTATCCTCCGAGAAGATGGCTCCCTATTGGCCACCATCATAACAGGAGGGCCCAGTATAGAGCCTGCCCCGCCTCCACAACCTGCTCCCGGGGAGACTCCTTCCTACCCAGGAGAGGGGGGAGGAGGGCCAATAGAGCCCGTTAACTCCAACACGCGATGACCGGCCCTGGCCATCATCCATCGCTAAACCCAGGGCCTCTAAAACAGACTGTTGCCCACATATGCCAAAAGGAAGGCGCGCACCATCTTACCGGCCGTCACCGCCATCAGAAACCGCCAAAGGGGCATCCTTACCGCTCCGGCTGTAATCCCAGCAAACTCAAACAACGGATTAGGCACCGCCGATAGCACGAAGAGGGTAGGCACACCGTAATGGACCATGAGCTGGTCTATCAGGCGGGCAGCCTTAGTCACTGCTCTTCCTAGGCGCCCTCGCAACTTCACTGGGCGCTGGGAGCTTATCTCCCGCAGGCCCCTGCCGGCCGCGTAGGCCGTAAGCTCGGCAGTGGCCATGCCTAGGCCTCCCAAAAAGGCCACCAAGGGAGGATCTAAGGTGTCCGCCAGGGTAACGATGAGGGCCTGACCAGCAGCGCTCAGGCCTGGGACTGGTACAAACAAGGTGGCAGTGCCCAGGAAATTGGCTATAAATACGCCAGGATAACCCAGGGCCTTTAAGTCTTCCTCTGATACACCCAAGAGGACGGGGACAAGGGCCACCGTCACCCCCAGAACCAACACCAGCACCAGCCCCAGGCCCACCAAGGCCGGAGTGGGCATGCCCCTGAGCCATCCCCACCAGGATGCCCCTGCAGCCCTAGTAACTACTCCCTTCTCGCCGCCGCGGGCGTCCATGCTATCAAGTATAAACCTTGGGAGCCCCCCCACTTCATGCTAGAATAGACTGTGCCATGCGGTACTACATCTGGACAGAAGGCTGCCAGATGAACGAGGCCGACTCAGCTAAGCTGGCGGCCGGCCTCAAGAAGCTCGGCTACCACGAAGCTGGCCGCCCAGAAGAGGCCGACCTGGCAGTGGTCAATACCTGCGTCGTCCGCCAGAAGGCGGAGGATAAGGCCATATCTTATCTAGGCTACCTAAGGCACCTGAAACAGAAGAAGAATCCTAACCTGCGGATAGCCGTCATGGGGTGCCTGGTAGGGCCCAAGGTGGACCACCTCCAGGCCCGCTTCCCCTTCGTGGACATATGGGCCCAGCCCCAAGATTTTGACGCTATACTCCGCCAGCTGGTTCCCGAAAGTGAACTGGGTGGGGAGTTTTGGCCCACCACTTTCCAAGAGCCTAAAGGCCCCACTGCCTACGTCCCCGTCATCCATGGTTGTAACAAATTCTGCACTTACTGCATCGTCCCCTTCCGCAGAGGGCGCGAACGCTCACGTCCGATCCCTGAGGTAGTCAGCGAGGTGGAGCATCTCTGCTCGCTGGGGGTAAAGGAGGTAACCCTCCTTGGGCAGACAGTGGAGGCCTACGGCAAAGACCTGCCCCACCGACCTGACCTGGCAGACCTGATGACAGCTATCCACGACATCCCCGGCCTGGTGCGCATCCGCTTTCTCACCTCTTATCCCAAGGACATGACGGAGCGCATTGTAAAGGCCGTAGCCAGCCTCTCTAAGGTGTGCGAATACTTTAACATCCCCGTACAGTCGGGCGATAATGCCGTCCTGGCCCGCATGCGCCGCGGCTACACGGTAGAAGAGTACCTGGAGAAGATCGCCCTTATCCGCCAACTCGTCCCCGGCGCCGCCATCACTACTGATGTCATCGTAGGCTTCTGCGGTGAGACAGAAGAAGAATTCCAGCACACCCTCGATCTGCTGGAAAAGGTACGGTTCGATAAGGTGCACGTGGCAGCCTACTCCCCTCGCCCTGGCACCTACGCCTGGCGACGCATGGAGGACGACGTTGCCCACCATGAGAAGATGCGCCGCCTTCATCTGGTAGAGGAGCTCCAAGGGGCGATCGCCCGCCAGATCAATGAAGCCCTAATAGGCTCGGTGCAAGAGGTGCTGGTGGAGGGGAAGAGGGACGGAAAGCTGTACGGCCGCACCCGCACTAACAAGCTGACCCATTTCCCTGGAGATGCCAAGCCAGGTGACCTGGTGCATGTCCGCATCGATAAAGCTAGCCCCTGGGCGCTACAGGGGTCACTGGTCCAGGCCGAAGCTTTGATCTGCTAAGGAGGGCGTTCCGTGGCCGTAAGCCCCCACCCTCCCACCTCCGCCCTTGGCTTACGCCCCGTGGCCGCCCTAGTGGTCATCTTTACCGTCGCCCAAGGCCAGCTACAGGTCCTACTTATCAGGCGCAGCGCCCCTCCCTACGAGGGGTGGTGGTCCTTACCTGGAGGCCTCCTGTCGCCCAATGAGAGCCCCCAGGCAGCAGCTGTGAGAAAGCTTGAGGAGGAGACAGGCGTAACCGACGTCTACCTAGAGCAGCTGTACACCTTCCACAATCTCGACGGTCGAGGGGGGGTAGCGGTAACCTACTTCGCCCTAGTTAACGGAGAGCAGGTACATCTGTCGCCACGGCAAGAGTGGCCTCCCCGTTGGTTCCCTGTGGCCCAGCTCCCCCCTTTGGCCTTTCGCAATCAGGAGGTAGTGGAGTACGCCCTTGGCCGCCTTCGGGCCAAGCTAGGGTACAGCAATGTGGCCTATTCCCTCTTGCCCCCTCAGTTCACCATGGGGCAACTGCAAAAGGTTTACGAGGCCATCCTGGGTCGGCCCTTAGACAAGCGCAACTTCCGTCGCCGCATGCTCTCCCTGGGCCTGGTGATGCCCACAGGGAAAAAGGCCCGCCTGGGGCGTCACCGTCCACCTCAGCTCTACACCTTCAGAGAACGACGTCCGATCGTCTTCTGAGGCCTATCAAGCCAGTCATTGACCTTATCATTTTGGCCTCCCACAATGACTAGTGGGCCTTACGCTTCTAAAACTCTCCCTGAAAGGCCTAGGGGGTGGGGGCCTTGATTCACGCATATGAAAAGACAGTCCTGCCTAACGGCCTTCGCATCGTCACCGCCTATCGCCCTCAGCTCTACTCAGTGGCTATAAGCCTGTACATTGGGGCGGGATCACGCTACGAAAGGGATCAGGAGGCAGGCATCTCCCACTTTGTGGAGCACCTCTGCTTTAAGGGGACGCATCGCCATCCTACCCCCAAAGACGTTGCCGAGCTAGTGGACGCCATCGGCGGCGATGTCAATGGCGGCACCGACCGGGAAATGACCGTATTTTACGCCAAAGTGATCCGAGACGATTTCCTAGCTGCCCTGGGCCTCTTGCTAGAGCTCGTATCTCAACCGCTGCTAGATCCAGAAGAGATGGAAAAGGAGCGCCAAGTAGTGCTGGAAGAGCTAGCAGCAGTGGAGGATTCCCCTGCCCAGTTGGTAGACGTTCTGGTGGACTCTGCCCTTTGGCCTAATAACCCCTTAGGAAGGGACGTGGCAGGCACCAAACAATCGGTCCAGGCTATCACCCGCGAACAGGTAGTTGAATTTTTGCACCATCAATATGTGCCCAACAACTTGGTGATGGCCGTGGTAGGCAACATCCCCCATCAGGAGGTGGTGGACGCTATCTGGGCACAGGCAGGGCGATGGCCAGGCGGCTCGCCCCATCCTTGGATCCCTGCGGGCGATGGTCCGGGACCCAAGGTGATAGTACGCCACAAGGAGACTGAGCAGGCACACCTGGCCCTGGCCGTCCCTGCCCTCCCCCTAGGCCACCCAGACCGCTACGCTGTGACTCTCCTCTCCATCGCCTTGGGTGAGGGGATGAGCAGCAGACTCTTCCTAGAACTGAGGGAGAGACGAGGCCTAGTTTACGACGTCCATTCCTACGCCTTGCATTTCCAGGACACAGGGGCGCTAGGCATCTATGCCGGCACCGACCCCCAGAAGGCTCCTTCCGTGGTCTCGCTAGTGGTGGAGGAGTTGGCCCGGTTGAGCCAAGACGGCATAGCCGAGGAGGAGCTGGAGAGGGCACGCAAGATGGCCAAGAGCCGCCTTTTCCTGCGGTTGGAGGATACGCGCCACCTAGCTGGCTGGCTTGGAGGACAGGAGCTCCTTCTAGGGGGCATCCGTACACCCCAGGAAGTGGTGGCCGAGATAGAGAGAGTGAGGCCGGAAGATGTCAAGAGGGTGGCCCAGAAGCTCTTCAGGCCCGAAGCGATACGCATGGCCGCCGTGGGGCCCTTTTCGTCCGGCGAGCCCTTCGTCTCCCTTCTAGGGGGGTATGAAGGGGGGCAAAAGGGTCACCAGGGAACCTAAGGCCGGACACTGCTCAGGAGCCGAAACAGGCAACCCCACCGTATAGCGAAGGATCTTCAAGGCATCCACCGCCGAAACCCTAGCGTCGCAGTCCACGTCTCCCCACGGGACCACCTCATCAATGGCTCCCCCCACCACAGGGCACGGCTGCTGTTGGCTAACGGGAAGTCCAACCACATAGCGCAACGCCGTTAAGGCATCAACGGCATCTACCGAGCGTGTGCAGTCTAGGTCTCCCCACATTACCTGGGAGACATCCCTACAAAGGTATGAAGCAGCCATCACGGCGTCCAGAAGGCCATGCCCATAGCCGTTGTCCTGTCCTGGCGGCCCCAAGTCTTGGGCAGTGAGGAGGAGCGCCTCCCGCAACGCCTCTCGCTCTACGGCGCTATCCTCGTCTGGGCCCCCCTGGCGCAAAAGATCAGCTCGACACTCCAAGAGGAGGGCGGCCACCCCTGCCACATGAGGCGCGGCCGCCGAGGTCCCGAAGAACCGGGGGTAAAAGCCCCCCGAACCAGAGACGCGCACCCCATCGGTGGCAGTGATATCTGGCTTGAGGCGACCATCGTTAGTGGGCCCACGGCCGCTTTCGGGCGATAACTCCCTGTTGGTAGGGTCGAAGACGTTGATGGCCCCTACGGCCAGGACACCACCACGGGCATCAGCCTGGTTGGGGACGCTGCTGGGCGGGGTATAGAAGTTAGGGCTGCCACCTATGAAGAATATGTCGAACTCGCGGACGTTGGCCCCCCTGGAAAGGATGAGCAAGTCCACTACTGCCGGCGCCTCAGAGCCGTTGTGCCAGATTAGCTGCTCAGTAGGGTTCTGGGTACACGTCTGGGGATTCTCGCTGTAGGCCAAGATCTCCAGGCTACCATGAGGAAACAGGTACGCGTCATAGTCGTCGCATGCCCCCCCGAACGGCTCGTTCCACTGAACGAAGACTTTAAGCGTAGTCCTAGGGGCCACCAGAATAGGATTGCTGCAAGAGGGGCCGATACCGTCCCGATCTACCGTCCTTGCCGTGGCAGTGAACTGGTGCACCCCCTCCGATCCACACGAACTGAACTTCTCCTGGTAATGGGAGCGGGCCAAGTTACCCACCGCCGTCATGTAGGCCCGAAGCGGGTTGCCAGAAGAGTTGAGGGCAAGGGCAGTGTTGACGGAGACCAGGCTAGTGCCATCGTAGGGGCCCACGTTTATCCAGCTTATATCGTCCACTATTATGTCTACTCTCTCGGCTAGACAATTGACGGCGGCATTGAAGTCGAGGGGGGTGCCCATGGCGAAATGGCCGAACCATAACTCCGCTTCCGGTGCCAGGTCATGGATGATCTCTAACATGGCCGTCCCCTCGGCCCCTGTACGGGTGGGATCGGTGCCAGGGACGACGTTACAATCTAGGTAATTGACGGAGGGCAGTTCCCCTCGGCTTTGAGAAAGGGCTAGCCCCCTTACCCCGTCGGAGATGACGCCGACCCGCACCCCTCTGCCAGCCAGACCCACAATGCGGCGCAAGTCGCGCGCCCGGATCACAAAGTCGCCCTCGCTTATAATGGTGCCCTGCTGGACATGGGGATAGGGGGGCTCCTCCACGTATTTCACCTCTGGCCAGCGCCTTACTTCCCGCAGCCAGGCTACCGGCACCCATGCCTGGACGATGCCCCGTTCTGTGGAGATCCTCTCGACCCTCCCCCCAAGGATCTGAACCCGCTCAGCCGTTCCCTCGGGGTTGGGGGTGTAGATCCACACCTGTATCTTTCCCCCATCGTCAATCCTAAGGGCACCGCCTTGTAGGGCAGAGGTGACCTCCCTTTGGGCCGGCCACTCTCCCAAAGCAGCTAGGCCTAGCTCCCCCTCCCTCAGGACTTGGTCCACCTGCCCCAGAGAGGCGAGACGTGACGAGAGGACAGGGTCTTTCTCGCTGGCAGGGGGTATGTAGGAGGCCCTGGCCTGGGCCAAGGGGTGGCCTATTGGAATACGGGAACCAGGAGAAGGAGGAGTCGCCCCCATCAATATCACCCAAGGCACCATTAACGCAAATAAGAGCCTCTTCCCCAACGGTTCCCTACCCTTGGGCATATTGCTGGGAAGAAGCGCTCTAGTCAAGCTCTAAGCAGGCAGCAAAGGTTTTTTGGGGGCCCAAGCTTGGGCCCCCAAAAAACCTTCTTTGGCAGCCTAGTACTCTGGCGGGGGCGGCATCTCGGGCCCCTTGGGGGGCTCAGGGATCTCGGTGACCAATGTCTCAGTGGTGAGGACCAGGGAAGCTATAGAGGCAGCGTTCTCAAGGGCAGTACGGGTCACCTTGACCGGGTCAATAATACCCCTCTCCATGAGGTTGCCGAACTCCAGCTTTTCGGCATCGAAGCCTAAGAAGATGTCTTCAGAGGACCGCACTTGCTCCACCACTATGGAGCCGTCCCCGCCAGCATTTTCAACGATCTGGCGGATAGGCTCCTCCAGGGCGCGGCGTAAGATGCGTACTCCTGTCTTCTCGTCCCCTTCCAGTTCCTGATCCAGCTTGTCCAGGGCCTTCTGACACCGTAGGAGGGCCACACCACCTCCAGGGACGATCCCTTCTTCCACCGCTGCCCTGGTAGCTGAGAGGGCGTCCTCTATCCTCAGCTTCTTCTCCTTCAGCTCCACTTCCGTGGCTGCCCCCACCTTGATAACCGCCACCCCTCCCGCCAACTTGGCCAATCGCTCCTGAAGCTTCTCCCGGTCGAACTCGCTGGTGGCGTCCTCGATCTGGGCCTTTATCTGCTTAATGCGGGCTTGAATGGCCTCATCGGAGCCGTATCCCTCAACTATGACGCTCTCCTCCTTGGTAGCCACCACCTTGCGGGCCCGTCCCAGATCAGAGACCTGGGCGTTCTCCAGCTTGCGCCCCATCTCCTCAGTTATGAAGGTGCCACCAGTGAGGATGG
>JAUQPQ010000116.1 GCA_030550295.1 Chloroflexota bacterium | reverse complement strand
CCTGGTAGGGTAGCTAGACATCCCTTGACCTTGGGATCCCAACTATCTCCCATGGTAAGGGCCACAGCTCGTCCACCTCCGCCTGGGACACGGGCAGGGCGTGTGCCAGGGCTTACGTCAGGGACTCAACAGAAGCGGGCCACAACCCTGGCCATTATGACCATCGCTGCCGTCCTGCTCTGGAGATGAGTCGGCAGATAAGCCCTAGTGCTGGCTATGGCTCCTGTACCCTTCCCAACTGTTCCACAGCTCCACCGCCTCCGGCCCCGCCAAGTCCTGGGCACCCGTGACCACTTCTCCTTCCTCCTGGCCTGCGCCACCGCCAGGTGGTCAATGAGGCCACCTGTAGCGGCAGCTCCTCCAGCCTTCGAAAGGGCTGGTGCCACCAACTGCCTGGCTGAACGACGTGGGTCATCTCTTTCCCTTGAGTGCATTGGCAGGGAGCGCCAGCGAGTCCGTTACTGCCGAGCACATCAATCTACGATCTGTCTGGGAACACCATCAGGCTACCAGGATCGAAGGATAGGCACGCCTCAGGTGGAACGACCTTGCCCACCACAAGGACCCTGATGAGGTGGGGCCCCAGACGATATGTAGCGATATGGGCCCCCCTTGAGGGCCTTACATCCACCAGTCGAGCATCGCTTCCTGGCAGAAGGCGGACGTTCTCCGGCCTCACGGCTACCAGGCAATGCCCTTCGATGCCATCCGTAGGCTGCCACGCCCATTGTGGAATGGGGGCGGGCCAGCCATCCACCTTCAACGCTGGGCTGCCGTCTATGGAGAGGAGAGACCCTGGGAGAAAGTTGATTGGCCCCATCAGCTCGGCCACGAAGGGGTCTACAGGGCGATTATAGACATCAAGGGGGCTACCGTACTGGACAAGCCGGCCCTCCTTCAGCACCGCTAGCTTGTCGGCTACCGTCATGGCTTCATCCTGGTCGTGGGTCACCCAGATGGTGGTCAGGCCCATGCGGCGCTGAAGAAGCCTGATCTCCTCCCTCGCCGAGCGCCTCAGTATGGGGTCAAGGTTAGAGAGGGGTTCGTCCAACAGGAGAAGGCGCGGCTGCCTGGCAAGCGCCCGGGCGAGAGCCACTCGCTGCTGCTGGCCGCCCGAGAGTTCAGAGGGGCGTCGCTCAAGCAGGCCCCTGAGGTCTAGCATTTCGGCCAGTTCCAGCACCGTCCGCTCTCGTTCCTTCTTGCTAACTCCCTTCAATCGGAGGGGGAAGGCTATGTTCTCCCTCACGCTCATGTTGGGATATAGGGCATAATTCTGAAAAAGGAAGCCCACAGCTCTATCGCGAGGAGGAAGGCTATTAACCACCGCGCCGTTGAACCTAACCTCTCCTGCTGTCGGCCTCTCTAGTCCTGCCAGGAGAAGTAGCAAGGTGGTCTTGCCACTTCCCGATGGCCCCAGGAGGCACAAGATCTCCCCTGGCTCCACCGTCAGGGTGACCCTGTCCAGGGCAACAACCTTACCGTATAGCTTGCTCAACCCTTGCAGCTCCACCCGCATGTGAGTCACCTACTGGGCCTGGACGCGACCTCCTAGCGTGTAGACCTGCGACAGGATACCCTGACCAAAAGCGAAGAGGGCCAGCGGCGGGAAGACGTATATTATAGAGGCTGCTGCCAGAACGCCATAATCAACGAAGCGGAAGTCGGCGATCAGAGAGCGGATGTAGAGGGGCAACGTCCATTCAGTGGTGGAGGGCAAGAGGAGATAGGGGAGCAAGAACTCGTTCCACCCCGCCACAAAGCCGAAGATTGCTATGGCCAATAGCCCAGGCCGTGCCAGGGGCAGGCAGATACTGGTGAAAGCCCGCCAGCGCGAGGCACCGTCCACTAGAGCCGCCATCTCCAGCTCCCACGGGATGCGGTCGAAAAACCCCTTAAGTACCCACACCCCCAAGGGAATTTCCGAAGCGGTTTTGATCAAGGCTATACCTAGGAGGGAATCGTAGAGGCCCAGCCAGCGCAACGTCTGGTATACGCCTATCAGCAGGGAGACCATGGGGAAGGCATGTAGCATCAGCAGCAGGGCTAGCAAAGGCCTTCGGCCGGGCAGGGGCAAACGCGAAAAGGCATAGGCGGCCGGCACTACTGCCAACATTAGCACAAGACAGTAGATGGAGGAGAAGGCTAGAGAGCGGGCCAGGGACTCAAGGAACGTCGCCCCCCCGAGGGGCTCTAGGAGCCGGCGCCAATTCTCAAAGGTGATGCCCTCGGGGCGAAGCCCCTCTGTGCGTTCGGCGAAAGCAGAAATGGGCAGCCAGACGTAAAGGAGGAGCAACGGCGCAGTGAGGAGCAGAAGCACTATCGCCGCCATCAGCCGCATCCCGCTAGTTCGCCAAACCCCCATCAGATAGCCCCCAGTTTCGGCTCAGCCGTGAGTTGAGGGAATCTAAAGAGGCGCAAGATGGCTAGCGAGGCCAGTGCCCCGAATCCTACCAACAGGGAGGAAATGGCTGCCCCATAACCCATCTGTAGTCCCCCGGCATAATAGGAGAAGGCCTGGTGGTAGCCGTAAAGGGACCACGTCTCCGTTTGCCAGAGGCCCGGCCCACCGTTGGTCAACAGCAGTATAAGCTCAAAGGAGGCCAGCAGTGACAGCCCCTGATAGGCGGCCACAAACATGATGGGCCAGCGCAGAAACGGCAGCACGATGTGACGGAAGGCCTGCCAGTAGGAGGCGCCATCAATCTGTGCAGCCTGAAGCACCTCTTTGGGTATGGCCTTGATAGCCGCTGCAAAAAGGACGGTTGCGAAGGACGTCCCTATTAGGCCATCGGCCGTTATCACCACTGGCCAGGGATGGGATAGGAGCCAACTGCTTTGACCGTTCGCTAAGGGTGTCAATAACTGGTTGAGGGTGCCGTGGGGCGCAGGGGCGGTCAGCCATATCCATAGCAGGGAATACACCACCGAAGGGGTGACCCGTGGCAACAGCCAAACGGGGCGCAGGAAGCGCCCCAAGCATTCCTCCCATGCAGCGCTGAGCGCAATAACTACCAGAGGCAGGACTATGTTAAACACGATCAGGTTTACACCAGCGAACGCCAGAGTATTCAGCGCGATCCTCGGGAGCTCAGGCTG
>JAUQPQ010000033.1 GCA_030550295.1 Chloroflexota bacterium | reverse complement strand
GTAAGCCTCCCACCAGCGCCAAGAGTCCCAGTCTAGGGGTGGCCCCCCAGCGTCCTCGTAGCCTCGGCGTAGCTCCTCCCTCGTGCCCAGGCCGGCCACTGGCAAGTGATCGTTCCCGAAACGCCAAGACCTTACAGTGCACCAACCTATATCCTCCATGGGGTCGCCTATATGCGCTCCTTCCCAGTCCAAAACTGCCCTAAGGCCCTCAGGCCCTACTATCAGGTTCCCCAGGCGGAAGTCCCCGTGAACTAAGGTGCGATGACGCGATGGGGGCAAGTTGGAATCTAGCCAACGGAAGGCCAGCTCCATAACTGGATGAGGCCCCAGGGCGATGGCCCGAAACAGGGAGCGGAGGGTAGTGAGGGCATGAAGGGCAGGGCTTACCCCTTCGGGAGGGGCAGGGAGGTCCTGAAGGTCTTGAAGTTGGACTTGGTGGATGCGGGCCAGGGCCTGGCCCATCTGATATGGCAGCAGGCGCCTCGCCTCTTCCCACTGGGGTTCCCTCAGTATACGTCTGGCGATGGTCTCCCCCTCTACATAGTCCATCACCAACATGTCCACTGCATCGGGCGGGCCATAGGTAAAGGGATAGACCTTGGGTACGGGGACTCCGGCCAGATGAGCGGCCCTTAAAACCCTATATTCTCGCGGAACAGGCATAGCCAAGGCTGCCCCTGACGGAGGGGGGCTGCGGTAGATAAGCTTTAGCTCCTGCCCTCCCAGGTTGGCGTTAAAGGCCCAGGTCTGCCGGTGAGCACCGCCGGCCATGCGTCTCAGATCTCTCACCTGAACGGTGCTGTACCACTGCCCCAAGAAACGCTCTAGCTTGCGGGCCAGATCCTGTGCCTCTGCCTCCACCTCTCCTCCAGGGCTTTTGAGCCCTCACCCAATATATACCCGAAAGCAGAGTCCCAGCCAGCGGGTCTCTAGCCCAGGGAGACCACCGTCACCTGGCCCAAGGTGTTTATGGCAGTGGTGCTCGTGCCCCAGCATGATAGCAAGACCCCGTCCACTACAGCAGCAGGTACTGAAAGGAGGGTACCGCTGCCCGTAACTTTGGTCAAAACCGCTGCATAATTGTCACATGGGGCGAGGGAGAGGTAGGGCGTTCCACCGCCCCAGTTGAGAAGGGTCGCCCCCAGAGAGATCCACCCCCTTGCATATATCCGCAAGACGCCTCCACTGATGGTGGTGCTATTAGACCCCACGCCCAAAGCGCACTCTACCGTGTCGGTGACCCAATAGTAACCTCCCGGCTCCATCCACAGATAGATCTCCACCTGGTTTGTTCCCAAAGTTATGGCACCTGTCCCTGGACTTTGGGCTAGAGTCTCCTTGACTTCGCCGGTGAAGGAGGTGGGGCGGCTGCCATTTATGACCTGTGTACCATTGATGTGGACGGCATAGCGCACAGTACTGCTGCTGTTGGAGGCCACGTTAAACCGAAAGTAGAAAGCCAGGCGCAACACCTCTATCCCTTCTGGTGGGGATGGAAGGTTGAGGGAGACACTGTAAGTGGGAGTGGAAGGTTTACTAGTGACGCTTATCGTTTTGTTGCCCGTTTCTAGGTCACCACTAGAGACGGTGGCAGGATCATATAGAAGGGCCCGCGGCTGTCCCAATGAGGGCTGAACTCCTGCCCCTGCCCCTTCACCTACAAGGCGCAACATAGGCTTACCACCCCCTTGGAGGATGCTCGTTTAGGCGAAGATAGATAAAAAAGGGGCCAACGCCAACAACCCGATGGCACTCAGCCCCTTAAAAGCTTTTAGTGGCAGGGCCTGGGAGTTCCGCCACCTTCAGCGGTGGAGAAAGATTGACCGCAGGCACAGGTGCGTACGGCGTTGGGGTTGTAAATAGTAAACCCAGCCCTCATCAAGTCGTCAACGTAGTCTATCTCTGCGCCCTGCAGGAGGGTAGCGCTCTCGGGGTCTACTACCAGGCGTACTCCCTTGTCCTCAATGACGAAATCGTCCTCTTCAATCTCCCGAGCCAGGGCCATTCCGTACTGGAAGCCAGAGCACCCGCCTCCCACTACGAAGACGCGGAGGGCGCCCTGGGCCATCCCTTTCTGCTCGAGGATCTCCTTGGCCTTGGCCGCCGCCCTCTCCGTCATACTGATCATGCTATCTTCCCCCTTGCACCCCTGTTTGGTGACACCCCCCATTATAACCTAGGCGTGGTATGATTCAAAGCCCGCTACGGTCCGCTGCCGTGAGAGGGGGTGGGCGCCTCTCGTGGGTGTATCGCATGGCCCATGACGTCCATGGGGACTGAGAGGGGTACTACCTTCCAGAACTTGGGCAAGAACTGGGCCCAATGGTCTAGGATGTAGCGTGCCCAGGGGCTTCCAGTTTTGTGGGCGTGCTCCTCTATGAGGGAGCGCAGAAACTTCTCATCTTCCTTGCTGTTCACTGGCTGGATGGTTATTAGCTCTGGGTTATAGCGGCGTGGGAAGGAGCCGTCCTCGTCCAGGACGTAGGCCGTGCCCCAGGACATGCCGGCACCGAAGTTACGGCCGGTTCGTCCTAGCACTACTACGGTGCCCTGGGTCATATATTCGCAACAGTGATCTCCTGCGCCCTCCACAACGGCGATGGCCCCTGAATTGCGCACGGCGAAGCGTTCGCCAGCGCGACCGGCCACGAAGAGCTTGCCGCCGGTGGCCCCGTACAACACCGTGTTGCCCACGATGACGTTATCCCGCCAGTAGTAACGGCCTTCCCTGGGTGGGCGGATAATGATCTCCCCTCCGCTCATCCCCTTGCCTACGTAGTCGTTGGCCTCCCCTTCCAGGATTAGGCGCATTCCAGGCATACACCAGGCGCCGAAGCTCTGGCCGGCGGTCCCCCGGTATACAATCTCTATCGTCCCTTCGGGGAGGCCTGCTAGGTCGTAGCGCTTGGCGATGTAGCCAGCTATACGGGCCCCTGCGGTGAGGTGGAAGTTGTGGATGGTGGTCTCCACTCGCACTGGGGTGCCTTCCTCCAGGGCGGGGATGACCTGTTGCCATATGAGGTCATCGGCGCAGGGGTGTGGGCGGTCATTTCGGGGCTGGACGCAGCGGCGGGGCTGGAGGCGCCCAGGGTCTACATCGGCCAGGAGGGCCTCCAGGGCCAGAGTGCGCCCCCGGTGCCCTTCGGGCAGCTCCCTGGGCACCAGCAAGTCGACGCGCCCTATTATCTCTTCTAGACGACGGTAGCCCATAGAGGCGAGGATCTCTCGCACCTCCTCGGCCACGAAGGTGAAGTAGTTGACTAACCACTCCACCCGGCCCTTGTACCGCTTCTCAATAAGGTCACGGCGCTGGGTGGCGATGCCTGTAGGGCAGGTGTTGAGGTGGCACTGGCGGGCCATATCGCACCCTATGGCTACCATGGCTGCCGTGCCAAAGCCGTATTCGTCGGCCCCTAGGAGGGCAGCCTTCACCACGTCCCATCCCGTCTTCAGGCCACCATCGGTGCGCAGACGTACCCTGCCCCTGAGGCCGTTGAGGATAAGGACCTGCTGCGTCTCAGCCAGACCCAGTTCCCAGGGGCAGCCGGCGTTCTTGATGGAGGAGAGGGGCGAGGCCCCTGTTCCCCCTTCGGCCCCAGAGATAAGGATGTAATCGGCGTAGGCCTTGGCCACGCCGGCGGCGACCGTTCCCACTCCCGATTCGGCTACTAGCTTCACCCCTACCTTGGCCTGAGGGTTCACCTGCTTCAGGTCGTAGATGAGTTGGGCTAAGTCCTCAATGGAATAGATGTCATGGTGGGGTGGTGGCGATATGAGGGGGATGCCAGGGATGGCGTGACGCACCGAGGCGATGAACTCGTTTACCTTGTGGCCGGGAAGCTGGCCCCCTTCCCCAGGCTTGGAGCCTTGAGCCATCTTTATCTCTAGCTCCTCGCCCATGGAGAGGTACTCGGTGGTGACGCCAAATCGCCCCGATGCCACCTGCTTTATCTTGCTGTCGGCCCTGTCCCCTCCTGGCTGGGGCCGGTACCAGCTCCTCTCTTCTCCTCCCTCGCCGGTGTTGCTGCGGGCCCCCAGCCGGTTCATGGCCATGGCGATGGTCTTGTGGGCCTCAGGGGAGAGGGCCCCTAGGGACATGGCTGCCGTCACGAACCGTTTGACGATCTCCCTTGCCGGCTCCACTTCCTCTAAAGGTATGGGGAGGCGGTCGCTCTGGATCTCCAATAGGTCCCGTAGGGTGCGAGGTGGCCCCTCTCGTACGAGGCGGGAGAATCTCTTGTAGGCATCATAGTCGCCCCCCTGGACTGCCTCTTGGAGGGCGGTCACTACCTGTGGGTTGAAGCCGTGGTACTCTCCCTCCCGTCGGAAGCGCACATAGCCTATGTCTGGCAACTTCTTGGTCTCGGGGTACACTTGGAAGGCCTGATGGTGCCAATACAGGACGTCCTCTGCTATCTCGCGCAGACCTATGCCTCCCAGTTTGTTGGGCGTCCCTGTGAAGTACCTCTCCACCACCTCTTCGGCTAGGCCGATCACCTCAAATATCTGGGCCCCCCGGTAGGAGCGAAGGGCGGAGATGCCCATCTTGGACATGATCTTTAGTAGGCCCCTTTCCACTGCCTGCCGGAAGTTGCCCAGGAGCTCTTCTACCTCCATCTCCTGCAGGTCTCTCTCCTTGAGGAAGGACCTGAGGGTGGCGAAGGCGAGGTAAGGATATATAGCGTTGGCACCATACCCTAGCAAAAGGGCGAAGTGATGCACGTCCCAGGCTTGTCCCGTCTCTACGACGATGTCCGCCTTCATCCGTTGGCCGTGGCGAATGAGGTGATGGTGTACTGCCCCCACCGCCAGTAGCATGGGGACGGCCGCATGTTGGGCATCTACGCCCTTGTCCGTGAGTATGACGATCTTGACGCCCTCATCTACTGCCTGGGATGCCTCTGCACAGATACGTTCTAGAGCCCTCTCCAGGCCCGAAGGCCCCTCTTCTACGGGGAAGAGGAGGGATATCTCCCGCCATGGGAAGCCTGGCACCTTGCGTAGGGCCTCCATGGCCTGGACGGAAAGTAAAGGGCTCTCCAGGTGGATGACCTTGGCGTGCTCCGGCGTCTCCTCAAAGATGCTCCCCCTAGGGCCCAGGTAGCTGTCGAGGGACATGACTAGCTCTTCCCGTAGGGGGTCTATGGGGGGGTTAGTGACTTGGGCGAAGCGCTGCTTGAAGTAGAAGGGGAGGGGGCGATGGGTTTGGGAGAGCACTGCTAAGGGGATGTCGTCCCCCATGGAGAAGACGGGGTCGTGGCCTTGGGTGGCCATAGTCCTTATGATCATACGTACGTCTTCATTGGTGCAGGCGAAGGCCGTTTGGAGCTGGCCCAAGTCTGTATCGTCCTCCAGGCCTTCCCGCCAGTGGCCATCGGTGGGAGGGGGCTGGCGCAAACGCACCATATGGGTGCGGAGCCATTCTCCGTAGGGGCGGCGGCCCACTAGCTGAGCCATCACGTCCCCCTTCTTGAGGATGCGTCCAGCCTGGGTGTCTACCACGATCATATCCCCTGGGCCAAGGCGCCCCTTCTCTATTACCTTCTCCTCCGCCACCTCGACGATCCCCACCTCGGAGCCGGCTATGACCAGGCCATCGTCCAAGATCTTGTACCTGAGGGGGCGAAGGCCGTTGCGGTCCAGGCAGGCGCCAACCTTAGCGCCATCGGTAAAGGCCAGGGCGGCGGGGCCGTCCCACGGCTCCATGAGGCAGGCGTGGTACTCGTAGAAATCGCGCCATGTGGGGTCCAGGTCGGGCATGCGCTCCCAGGCCTCAGGCACCAGCATGAGCATGGCGTGGAGGATGTCCCTGCCGCTTAGGGCTAGGGCTTCCAGCACATTGTCTAACATGGCTGAATCAGATCCACCGGGGACGATGATGGGCTTAAGGAGCTCTATGTCTTCCCCCCAGGTGGAGCTGTGAAGCTCTGGCTCCCGGGCCCGCATCCAGTTCTCGTTGCCCCTAAGGGTGTTGATCTCCCCATTGTGGGCCAACATGCGCATGGGCTGTGCCAGTGGCCAGGTGGGGAAGGTATTGGTGGAGTAACGCTGATGGAAGATGGCCAGCGCCGATTGGAACATGGGGTCCTGTAGATCTAAGTAGAGGCCCCTAAGCTGCTTGGCTACCAGCAGGCCCTTGTATACAAGACGGCGATAAGAGAAGGAAGGGATGTAACAGTCGTCCAGCCCCTCCTTTACTAAGTCCCTCTCCACCTCCTTGCGCGCCAGGTATAGGGCCTGCTCGTACTCCTCGCCAGTCATGGGGCGGGCGGGCACTACCAGCAGCTGCTCAATGCGTGGGCAAGTGCTCAGGGCCTTGTCGCCAAGGACGGAAGTGTCCAAGGGTACCTGGCGCCACCCTAATATGTGCATTCCCCGGCCCTGGGCCCTGTGCTCCAGAATACGGCGAGCCTGTGCCGCCCTTCCCTCCTCCCGGGGCAAAAAGACCATTGCTACTGCAAGCTCATCGGGCCTGGGAAGGCGTAGGCCTAATCGCTGCACCTCCCGGGCGAAGAAGGCGTGGGGCACTTGCACCAATATACCCGCCCCATCCCCTGTCTTAGCATCGGCGTCCAAGGCTCCGCGGTGGGCCAGGTTCACCACCGCCTGCAGGGCCATCTCCACTATCTCCCGGCTGGGCTGCGAAGTGGGCCTGGCCACAAAGCCCACGCCACAGCTGTCTTGCTCAAAGACAGGGTCGTAAAGCCCTATCCTCTTCGCCCCTATCACAGACCCCTCCCCTAGGGGATTCGTGACCGATGTAACAATTCTAGCAAAAAGGCTACTTCCCGTCCAGGGCGGCGGGAGTAGCTGTTTAGGCCCTACTTTAGCGATCTTGGGGAGCGGTGTCAACGGGAAGCACTTTGACGGCGGGTTTCCTACGTGTTACAATGGGGGCGCCAAACAGGCAGTGGGTTTAGGTGTAGGCTTTTTGGCCCTGTTGGGAGGGGCAAAAGGGGCCCCGGTGTTAGGGGCATGATGGGCCGCCAGTGGCAAGAGAAGTGCGGCGTCTTTGGGGTTTATGCTCCTGGAGAAGATGTAGTCCGTCTTACCTTCTATGGCATCTATGCCCTCCAGCATCGCGGGCAGGAGGCCGCTGGCATCGCCACTGCTGATGGTGTCCGTGTCCACGTGCGTACGGGCATGGGCCTGGTGTCCCAGGTGTTCGATGAGGAGGATCTGTGTCACTTGCCTGGGCATATCGCCATTGGCCACACCCGTTATTCCACCACGGGCTCCTCTTTGCCTTATAATGCCCAGCCCATAGTTGTAGAGGGCCCTAATGGCCCTGTGGCGGTGGCCCACAACGGCAATCTCATCAATGCTGACGTCCTGCGGTACACCTTGGAGGAGACGGGCGTACAGTTCCACACCACCACCGATACGGAGGTAATAGCCCATCTTTTGGCCTGGGCGCCAGGGGCGGGCTGGCCCGAGCGGATAAGGTCGGTGATGCGTCTGCTGCAAGGGGCTTATTCTCTTGCTGTCCTTACCCCGACTAGCCTTATCGCCATTCGTGACCCTTGGGGCATAAGGCCTCTCTGCCTGGGTCAACTCAACGGTGGGTACGTTGTGGCATCGGAGACGTGTGCCCTAGACCATTTGGGGGCGGAGTTCATCAGGGAGATAGGGCCTGGGGAGGCGGTGATAGTGGACGAGGGGGGGATGCATGTCTTCCAGGCCGTTCCCATCCAGAGGCCGTCTTTGTGCGTCTTCGAGTACATCTACTTTGCACGGCCAGACTCGCGGCTACGGGGGCAGCTCCTTTATGCGGTGCGCATGGCTATGGGGCGCCAGTTGGCCCTGGAGCATCCGGTGGAGGCGGACCTGGTGATGGGCGTCCCCGACTCGGCCATACCGGCTGCCATTGGCTATTCCCACCAGTCGGGCATCCCTTACGCTGAAGGGCTGGTGAAGAACCGCTACGTGGGCCGCACCTTCATCCAGCCCGACCAACGCCTGCGCGACATGGGCGTCTACCTTAAGTTCAATCCCCTAAGGGAAGTCATTGAGGGCAAGAGGCTGGTAGTAGTAGACGATTCCATCGTGCGGGGGACCACCACCCCCAAGGTGGTGGAGATGCTTCGGCGGGCAGGGGCGCGTGAGGTGCATATGCGCATCTGCTCCCCTCCTATACGCCATCCCTGTCCCTTCGGCATCGACATGGCTACCCGGTGGGAGCTCATCGCCAACGAAAAGACGGTGGAGGAGATCCGCCAACATATAGGGGCCGACTCCCTAGGCTATCTCTCCCTTCCAGGGCTCATGAGGGCCATAGGCCAGAGCGAGGACACCTTCTGTACCGCATGCTTCAGCGGCCACTACCCCATGCCCGTCCAGCTCCAGATGGACAAGCTGGTCTTCGAGCACCCGCGCGAGGAGGGGCCGAAGGTGGCGGTGTCCGCCCTCTGGAGCTGGGAGCAGGATCGGCGCTAGGTCGGGTTCGCCTTACTATCTGCTGTCCTTGTGACCGGCTGCTATTAGGTGAGATCGCGGAGGAGATGGCTTCCCAGGTGAGGCACAGCGGCCATAACGTAGCCTGCACCGCCCTTTGCGAAGGGGCCTGATGATAGACCTTACCGGCGCCAGCTACATCGATCACCTAGGACTGGGGCAGGACGAGGCTTCTGCCCAGATAGGGGCCGCCCTCGGCCCTCACTAATAAGCGCCTCAGCGGTTATAATGGAATAGCGTCCGCTGCAGGGACGGGCTTTGGGGGAGTGCACAACCTAGCAGTAGCGAAGGATGGCCGAACCATCGCCTTACACCTATGCCCAGGCCGGAGTAGACCTGGACGCTGCCTCCCGCCTTAAGGACCAGTTAGGTCCCATCGTGGCCTCTACCCGTCGGCCCGAGGTGATGGCCGATGTGGGCCCCTTTGCTGGCCTCTTCCGCCTCCATGGCTTTAGGCGGCCCCTCTTGGCTGCCAGCTGTGACGGCGTCGGCACCAAAGCCAAGATAGCGGCCCTCATGGGGGCCTATGAGGGGATCGGGCGTGACCTGGTGGCTCTCAACGTAAACGATCTCCTCACCGTAGGCGCCCAGCCCCTCTTCTTCTTGGACTACATAGCCTCTCATGGACTACCCCCTGAGGCCAAGTTGGCCCTGGTGCGGGGTATGGCCGAGGCCTGCCGCAGGATAGGCTGTGCCCTCCTGGGGGGTGAGACGGCCGACATGCCCGACGTCTACCGTCCAGGCGACTTCGACCTAGCGGGCTTCGTGGTGGGGGTAGTGGAGGAAGAGGAGTTAATCGATGGCTCTGCCATTGCTGCTGGCGACCTCCTTTTGGGTCTGTCTTCAGCGGGGCTTCACACCAACGGCTACTCCTTGGTGAGGCGTATCTTCCGGGTGGGGATAGACGAAGATCCCCACCAAGAGCGGCGGCGTCTAGAGGAGTACGTCCCTGAGCTGGGATGCACCCTTGGGGAGGAGCTTTTGCGGCCCCATCGCTGCTACTATGAAGAAGTGATGGCCGTGCGCAAGATGGTGAGGGGCATCGCCCACGTGACAGGAGGTGGCATCCAGGCCAATCTGAAGAGGATACTGCCGCCAGGGTTACGGCCCCAGATAGAGCGTAACGCCTGGCAGGCACCACCTATCTTCCATCTGGTCCAGGAGCGCGGCAAGGTCCCCGAGGAGGAGATGTGGCGCGTCTTCAACATGGGCATCGGCATGGTGCTAGTGGTGGAGCCGACGCTGTATTCTAAGGTCATAAACCAGGTGCCGGCGACGGTCATGATGGGACAGGTTGTGTCTTCACCCTCTTAGGGCTTTGGAGAGCAGGTAAATGGCTTGCTTCCACTCGGTAGCCAGCTCTTGCAGGGAGGTGGATCCCTAGGTGATCGCCCTCATATCTGTGTCTGACAAGAGAGGGGTGAAGGAGCTGGCCCTGGAGCTCGCTGGGCTGGGGTTCGATATCTACTCCACTGGTGGCACTCAACGCTACCTATTGGAGACGGGCCTCCCTGTCCATTCTATCTCTTCCCTCACTCAGTTCCCTGAGATCTTAGATGGCCGCGTCAAGACCCTCCACCCCTTGGTGCATGCTGGCATCTTGGCCCGCCGCGACCTGCCCCAGCATATGGAGGAGCTCCGTCGTTCCGAGATCCCCACCATCGACTTGGTGTGTGTCAACTTGTACCCGTTCCCTGAGGTAGCCTCTCGGCCTGAGGTGTCCCTTCAGGAGGCGCTGGAGAACATAGACATAGGCGGGCCTACCCTGCTGCGCGCTGCGGCCAAAAATTTCCCTTGGGTGATCGTCCTTGTCGACCCCAACGACTACGAGCAGGTTCTGCAGATGCTGCGGGAAGGGGAGGTGCCGCAAGAGGTAAGGCGCCGCCTGGCGGCCAAGGCGTTCCAGCACGTGGCCAACTACGATGCACTTATCGCCCGTTACCTTTGGGGGGAGGAGCGTTTCCCACCCCAGCTCTCCCTGCCCCTCACCAAGGCCTACGACCTGCGTTACGGCGAAAACCCCCACCAAAAGGCCGCCCTCTATCGTCTCGACGTCCTGGGCCAGGGGGGAGGCATCGCCTGGGCGCGCCAGCTTCATGGTAAGGAGCTCTCCTACAACAACATCATGGATGCCGACGCTGCCTGGCAGGTGGTGAACGACTTCAAAGAGCCCACCGTGGCCATCATCAAGCATGCTAACCCTTGCGGCCTCGCCTCTCATGTTGACTTGGCCGAGGCCTTCCGCCTGGCCTTTGAGGGGGATCCGATATCGGCTTTTGGGGGGATAGTGGCCACCAATAGGCCGGTAGACCTCCCCTTGGCTCAGGCGATGCGTGAGGCCCGCCACCCCACGAGTGGTCAGCGCCTATTCCTAGAAGTGGTGGTGGCCCCCAGCTACCATTCAGAAGCCCTAGAGCTTCTCAAGAGGAGCCCCAACTTGCGCCTCTTACAGGTGGACGTGCCCGTTACAGACCCCCTGACCTATCGATTCGTCTCAGGCGGCATGCTAGTCCAAGACCCCGACGTCTACCCCGATGACTCCTTGGAACTACGCCCTGTCACCCGTCGTCACCCCACCGAAGAGGAGATGGTGGACCTGCTTTTCGCCTGGAAGGCGTGCAAGCATGTCAAGTCCAACGCCATCGTTGTGGCCAAGGGGAAGGCCCTTCTAGGGACAGGGGCAGGTCAGCCCAACCGACTCCAGAGCGTACGTCTGGCGGTGGAGGGGGCAGGGATGAGGGCGCGAGGGGCCGTGTTGGCCTCTGACGCCTTCTTCCCCTTCCCCGACGGAATAGAGGAAGCGGCCAAGGCAGGCATCACCGCCGTTATCCAGCCTGGGGGATCGGTACGGGACGAGGAGGTGATAAGGGCGGCCGACGCCTACGGCCTGGCCATGGTCTTCACCGGCGTTCGCCACTTCCGCCACTAGTCACGCACTGGCCATGACCACGGTCGACGTCACCATCCCCGTCTATAACGAGGAGAAAGACCTGCCCCGTAACATCCCCATACTTCACGCTTTCCTCTCTTCCCCCCTCTTCCCCTACTCTTGGCGCATCATCATAGCTGACAACGCCTCCACCGATGCTACTCCCGAGGTTGGGAAGGAGTTGGCCCGCAGCTTTTCCCATGTCGAATACATGCGCATAGAAGAGAAGGGAAGGGGGATCGCCCTGCGGACCGTTTGGAGCAACTCCCAGGCCGATGTGGTGAGCTACATGGACGTCGACCTCTCCACAGAGTTGTCAGCCTTCCCCGCCCTGGTAAGGGCCGTAGTTGAAGAAGGCTACGACGTTGCCATAGGCACGCGCCTGGCCAAAGGAGCCCAGGTACGCCGTTCGTGGCGACGTACCTTTTTGTCCAGGGGTTACATGGTTTTGCTGAAAGTGGCCTTGCACGTCCGCTTCAGCGATGCCCAGTGCGGCTTTAAGGCCCTGCGCCGAGAGGTAGCCCAGACCCTCCTCCCCCTAACCCTTGACCGTGGCTGGTTCTTCGACACTGAGTTACTGGTGCTGGCGGAGAGGGCCGGATATCGCATCGCCCAGATCCCTGTGCGCTGGGAAGAAGACCCAGATACGCGGGTGCGCCTCCTCCCCACCATCGTCCGGGACCTTCAGGGTGTCTGGAGGCTTACGTGGCAGCGGCCTTGGCGCCAACTTGCCCCTAAAAAGCCCTATTAGCCCTTGACATTAAGACCCCCCCTTGATAGGTTGGGGTTTGCAAGACGGTTCACAATCAGGACTTGGAATGGTCTCTTTAGAATTGCCCCTCATCATCATGCGCCACGTGCCCGAGGGTTTTGAGTTCTTGGCGGTTTTAGCTACTATCGTTGGGTCCATGAGCATTATGGTGCTATTAGGAAAGTGGTGGGAGAGATAGGGGGTAGGCGATGGCGATATATGAGGAGCCTGGCCGGCCACGCAACTGGCAAGAGCGATTGGCCATCTGGCGGGACAGGTTGTATGACCGTTTGTTCCATAACTATATATGGCGCTCGATATTTCGCTCGGGTTATCCCAATACCCCTCGCAACCAGATGTTGGTGGTGGCCACCAACATCTTCCTGCATCTCCACCCCACTCGTATCCACCGCACCCACGCCAAGGTGACCCACACCTATTGCCTTGGTGGGCTAACCTTTTTTATGTTCATCATCCTTACGGTGACGGGCGTCCTCCTCATGTTCTACTATGTGCCCGATGTTAACAGGGCGTGGCAGGACATCGCCGCCTTGGAGACCAACGTCCGCTTCGGCCTACTGATGCGCAACTTGCACCGGTGGACGGCCCATGGGATGGTCATCTTGGTCTTCTTGCACATGATGCGGGTCTTCTACACAGGGGCCTATAAGCCACCGCGGGAGTTCAACTGGGTAGTGGGGGTGATGCTCCTCTTCCTGACGTTGCTCATGAGCTTCACCGGTTACCTTCTCCCCTGGGATCAGCTGGCCATTTGGGCCATTACCGTTGGCCACGGGATAGGTGGCTCTACGCCTTACCTTGGGGATGAAGTGCAGCAGGTGCTCTTTGGTGGCTTTGAGATAGGCCAGAACGCCCTTATCCGCTTCTACACTTTGCATGTTCTAGGGTTGCCGCTTCTTTCGGCCATACTTATGGCGGTGCACTTCTGGCGGGTGCGCCGCGATGGTGGTCTGGCACGTCCCTTGTGAGGTGAAGCTGTGGCGGTAGAAGTGAGGAGAGCTGTCCCACGCCCGGCTCTAAGGCCGCGGCGGGAGCGGGAGGAGGAGGTGTTGGTGTGGCCTGACCTCCTCTTCCCTGAGTTCATATCGGCCGTCCTGTTCCTGTTCACCTTTATACTCCTCTCTGTGTTCATAAACGCCCCTCTCCTGAACCAGGCCAATCCCAACATCACCCCTAACCCTTCTAAGGCCCCCTGGTACTTCTTGAACCTACAGGAGCTCTTGTTGCACATGGACAAGGCGTGGGCAGGGGTGCTTTTGCCGGGCCTTTTCCTCCTGTTTTTGGCTGTGATCCCGTACATTGACCGGAGCAACGAGGGGCAGGGGGTATGGTTTGGCACTCAGTACTCGGTGCGCATAACGTTGGTGACGGCTTTCTACTCTATGGCCATCACTTGGCTGCTGGTCCTCTTTGATGCTGGCAAGTTTGAGCGCCTCACTCGTTTCTTCCCCACCTGTTCTGAGGATGCCCAGCACCACTGGCCGCCGTGCCTCACTGGGGGGGCTAATGGGCTAGGTGGAGCACGGGAGCTCTATACGCGGTTGCGCTTTAGCATTGGCGACTTTGACTGGCCACAAGACTGGCGCTTCCCGTTGCCTAAGCTGGGCGGCTTCTCGGAGCTGCACTTCAAGAACCTCCACCTATGGGGAGATATGAACATCAATGTGGCGGCGGTAATGGTGGAGCAGGTCATCCCCTTAGTTATCGTGTTTGGATTGGCTGCTTTATTGGTGTATGGGCTCTTTCGCATCGGTTGGGTGCGTACTACAAGGGACGTGATGATCGTCCTGTTTACGGGGGCGATGTCGTCCTATCTTGCCCTGACCATCGTTGGGAGCTTCTTCCGGGGGGCGGGGCAGGCCCTCATACCGCCTACCGACCTGCGTGTAGACTGTGGGACTGTTCCGGCCCCGCCAGGATGTCCGTAAGAAGGCCACTGCCCGCGCCAAAAGTAGGTGTGGGCGGATATATTGGGGGCGGGCCCAAGAATGGCCATATGAACTAAGAGGTGGTACCGATGGAGGAGGAGGAGAAGACACCTGAGCTGGGGGTGGCACCTGAGGCCACGGGTACAGTGGCCCAGCGGCGGGGCTTGGGGCCAAGGCCGCAAGAGGTGACCACGCCGGTAGCGACTCCGGCTGCGCCCCGTAAGCCTTTGGTTTCCAGGAGGGTATTCGTCCTTGGGGGCTTCTGGTCGGCCTTAGGGCTGGCCCTTCTTGGCATCTTTGGCCCCCAGCTGGACTTCCTCTATCCCAGGAAGGTGCGGGGCTTTGGGGGGCCGGTGCCCGTCTCCAAAGAGAACATCCCCGAGCCTGGGGGGGAGCCCGTACGCATATTTGAGGGGCGCTTTTGGCTAGTCCACCTCCAGCCTGGTATCACCCCCAATGGGGAGGAGACACAAGGGGGCGTCTTGGCCCTCTGGTGGAAATGCCCCCATCTTGGGTGCACCGTTCCCTGGCGGCCTGACTTCAGCTTCTTAGGGCGCAAGGGGTGGTTCCGCTGTCCCTGTCATGGCTCCACCTATACCAGGGAGGGCGGAGTCCTAGTATTTGGCCCTGCCCCACGCTCCTTGGACACCTTCCCCATCGAGGTGCGGGAGGATGGGAGCATCGTCGTCCTTACTGGGCCTGATAAGGCCAAATTGGGCGGCAAGGACAACCCGAGCCGGGCGGTGAGGTTGCCAGGAGTCCAGTACGGGTAAGGGCTGGCAAGGGCTATGAACACTAGCAAGCAAGTCAACATTATGGTGGGGCTAATGTTCCTCCTTGTCCTCTCCTTCGGCATCTACTTCGTTTGGGACCAGAACGTCCGTGCTGAGGACGCCCGCCGACGCCAGGTCGAGGAGAACGCCATCCGCGGGGGGAAGATCTATGCCCTCAATTGCCGCGTCTGCCATGGCAACCAAGGCCGTGGCAGCTTAGAGAACCCTAACTTGCCTGGTGTTCCCCTTAACGTGGGGGCCTACCGGGTGACCGACCCTTCTCAGCTACGGGCTGTGCACCAACGCCTCTATGACACTATCCGTTGCGGTCGGGTGGGCACCCTTATGCCCCCATGGAGCATAGAACAGGGAGGAACCCTGAACGATACCCAAATAAAGCAGATCTTGGCCCTTATTACGGGCAGTTGGGGCGACGAGGTGAGTTACAATCCTGAGGAAGTCTCCCAGATGGGGTGGGAGGCAGCCATTGAGGCGGCCCACGACTTCGATACTATTCGCACCCGTGAGGGAGATGTCCTTCGCCTGGCAGCCGACATATCGGCTACCGATACCGTCCTCGTGGTAAACGATGCCTACGTGGGCTTGAGTGCCGACCAACTCCTGCGCATCGAGGACGAGGTGGTGAGGGTGGTACGGGCCCCTGCTGCCAGCTCCCTGCGGCGGGCGATATCGCCCGCAGACACCGTCTTACCCCTAGAGTCGGTGGCTAGCTTCCGCGAGGGGGATGTGGTTCAAGTAGACCAGGAGCTTATGCGGGTGTTGGCCATAGATGCTGCAGCCAATGCCCTACAGGTGGAAAGAGGGGTTCAGGGCACGGTGCCCACCCGTCACAGCGATGGGGCCCCTGTGCATGACCCCAGCAACGAGATAGTAGTGGAGAGGGGGGTCTTCTCTACTGAACCTGCCCCCCATCCCGTGGGTACCCAGGTGTTGAATGGCCCCATCCCGCCCCCCGAGGGGCCTCTCACGGGTGAAGGGGGTACGCCTCCTTGTGGTCAGCTTCCACCTGCGGCGGCGCCTGGTATCACTCCCACCTTGAGCCCTGGGCAGCCCCAGATCCCCCGTACCGCTCAGCCCATTCAGGCCCAGGTGGTGGAGCCCCGTGATGGCCTCATTGAGGTCCCCATGCGGGACAACCTATTCGTCGTCAACAACCTAAAGGTGAGGTTGAACCAGTCGGTGAATGTCAAGATCATCAATGAGGGCCAGAACCCCCATAACCTGCGCCTGGCTGGCCCAGATGGCGCCTGGAACACCGGCGATGACTTTGCCGTCCCCGCCGATGGCTCCTTCGTGCAAGGGGGGCAGGAGGCGGTGGCCGTCTTCATGCCTGACCAGCCAGGGGTCTACGTCTTCCGTTGTGATGTCCATCCCACTACCATGTGGGGAATCGTTACCGTAGAATGATAAAGGGTATACACTGGGAATCGTCTACGAGGGGAGGATAAGGATGGCGCGGAGAACTCTTTGGATTGCAGTACCGCTTATTGTAGCTATGGCCCTTGTGGCCTGTCAGCAGCAAGAAGGGGGGGCAAAGCCGCCACCCACCATCCCCAGAGCTACCCTGCCGCCGGGAACGGTGGAGATCAAGGCCATCCCCACCCTTAAGTTCAACGTTAAGGAGCTAAGGGTCCCCGCCAACACTAACGTAACCATCATCTTCATCAATGAAGACACAGCTGTGCCCCATGACTTCACCATCTGGACCAAGAAGGATGGCGACAAGATCGCCAACACCGACATCATCACCGGGCCCGCCAGGGCGACCCTC
>JAUQPQ010000115.1 GCA_030550295.1 Chloroflexota bacterium | reverse complement strand
AAGGGGCCTCCATGTGGGAGAACATGGAAAAGACGCGTCAGTTTGGGTTCGGGCCTGAGGTGAAGCGCCGTATTATGCTGGGCACCTACTCCCTTTCCGCCGGCTACTACGATGCCTACTACCTCAAGGCCCTCAAGGTGCGTACCTTGGTCTGCCAAGAGTTCCGGAAGGCGCTGGAAGACCACGACGTCCTGGTCACACCAGTATCGCCGACCCCTGCCTTCCTGCTAGGGGAGAAGGTGGAAGACCCCCTCCAGATGTATTTGAGCGACATATTCACCATCCCTGTTAATATCGCCGGGCTTCCGGCAATCTCTGTTCCTTGCGGACTGAGCAATGGCCTACCTGTAGGCCTACAGGTCATCGGCCGACCCTTTGAGGAAGAAGTGGTGCTAAGGGTAGGGTACGCCTACGAGCAGGCCACCCCTTGGCATCAAAGGAGGCCCCCCCTGTGACGACAATCAAGGCAGGAAAGGTGGTAGCTGTCTGCCTCAGCCCCCGCAAGGGTATTCCTAAATTTCCTCAAGAAAGGATCACTGTCGGCCCTTGGGGCATCCTGGGCGACTATCATGCCCAGCCCCACCACCTCCATCCCCAAGTAGACCAAGGAAGACCTAACCTGCGACAAGTGAGCATATGCGCCCAGGAAGTGTATGACGATTTGGCCAAGCATTGGGGGATCAAGGTGCCTCCGGGAGGATTTGCTGAAAACATCTTGGTGAAAGGTCTGGGCGACTTGTCTGATCTCCTGCCCGGCCAGCAGCTCATCTTCTCTTCGGGTGTGGTGCTAGAGGTGACCGCCCAAAATAGGCCGTGCCGCAACCTATGCGTGTACCATCCCCTTCTGCCCAAGCTAATATACGGACGGCGGGGCGTAGTCGCTTTGGTCAAGAACACAGGCCTTATAGAGCCAGGTGATACGGTGACGGTGGAGGACGTGGACGGTTCGAGGATTATAAAGGTGGAGGCCTATGCAGGTGCCTACTACCCGGAGCATCCCCGGCGTATCTTTTGGCGGGACAGATGGTGGGAAGTGATTCAGGTGTTAAAGCAATGGCAACAACCTGAAGGGCGCTATTTTATCGTCGCCTTAGAGGGTGACATTAAGGTCCTTATCTGCTACTATCAGGGAATCGATACCTGGCAATTCATAAGAGGTTGGGAGGAGCCCATTGAGCGACGGCCCAGTAATGTCTAGCCGTAACATCATTTCCAAGAGGGTGCAGGCTATACCATCTTCCGGCATTAGGCGTTTCTTCGATCTGCTGGCTTCCATGGACCAGGTCATATCGCTGGGGGTGGGGGAGCCTGACTTTGTTACGCCTGAGCCCTTTGTGAGGGCGGCCTTCCAGGCGGTCAAAGAAGGGGCCACCCATTACACCTCTAACTATGGGCTTTTGGCCCTAAGGGAGGCAGTGGCACGCCACCTAGAACGCCTTTACGGCGTATCCTACGATCCTGAGCGAGAGATCCTCATCACAGTAGGGGTAAGCGAGGGGCTCCTCCTTGCCGCCCATGCCGTTTTAGACCCTGGGGATGAGATGCTATGCCCTGACCCCTACTACGTAGCCTATCTTCCCATCTGCCTACTGACGGGCGCCACCTTTGTACCTATACCTACCAGCCCTGAGTTCGAGTTCAGGCTTCAGGCCAGCCAGCTGGAGCAGCATATCACCCCCAGGAGCAAGGTCCTCCTTTTGGGTTACCCAGCTAACCCTACTGGTGCCCAAATGACTAGGGAAGACCTAGAGGCCATCGCCCAGGTGGTTTTGCGCCACGACCTTCTGGTCATCTCCGACGAGATCTATGACCGTCTAAGTTATGATATTCCCCACACCTGTTTCGCCTCCCTGCCAGGAATGCGGGAGCGGACGATCCTTTTGGGCGGCTTTTCCAAGGCGTACGCCCTTACCGGCTGGCGGGTGGGATGGGCTTGTGCTCCTGCCCCCATCTTGGATGCCATGATGAGGGTGCACCAGTACATCATCATGTCCGCCCCTACACCCAGCCAGTACGCTGCCCTTGCTGCCCTTGAGATGGGGGAAGAGGAGTGCCAGCGTATGGTGGCCGATTTTGACCAGCGGCGCAAGTTAGTAATGCAAGGGCTGCGGGAACTAGGCCTTCCCTTCTCACCCCCAAGGGGTGCTTTCTACATCTTCCCTAGCGTGCGCCATACTGGCCTAGATGACCTAGAATTCGCTGAGCGCCTCCTCAGGGAGGAGCAAGTGGCAGTGGTACCAGGATCTGCCTTTGGGGAGGGCGGAAGGGGACACGTCCGAATTTGCTACGCCGCTCCCAGGGAACATATCGAGGAGGCCTTAGGAAGGCTACATAGGTTCCTGAGCCGCCTGTAGCCTGGCCACTAGCTCCCTTACTGCCCTTGGTGCTCCCGCCACGATCTTGGAGCTATGAAGATGGGCAGGGCGGCCCTCCCAGTCTAGCGCCAGGCCCCCAGCTTCCTGCACCAGCAATATGCCCGCGCACACATCCCAAGGCAATACGTTACAGTGCACGTACACATCTAAACGACCGCACGCTGCATAAGCCAGCCCCAAGGCCGCCGAGCCCATGAGCCTGAGCCCCAGCACATTGGGCCATAGACCTATGACCTCCTGCAGGAGGCGAAAAGCTTTTTCATCGTCGTAGCCCAGGTCAAATCCTATAAGGGACTCGCTGAGAGAAAGAGGGGTGCCAACCCGTAACTTGGCGCCGTTCAGTTCGCCGCCCTCCCCTGCTAGGGCTACAAACCGTTCTCCTCTAAGAGGATCGTACGTAACAGCAAGGAGAGGCGCCCCCCGATGACAAAGGGCGATGTTGAAGCAGAAATGAGGTATTGCGCGGGAAAAGTTGTGGGTGCCATCCAGGGGATCTATCACCCACACCCATTCGGCCCCTTCAGGGCTTTTCACCCCTTCCCCCTCCTCAGCCAAGATGGCATGAGTGGGGAACTCCTGGCGAATCAAGGCCAAAACGGCCTCTTGCGCCTCCAAATCAGCAGCGGTGACGAAGTTACGGCGTCCCTTGGCCCATACCTGACTGCGCCCTCGGAGGCTACGGAGCAATATCTTGCCTGCCTCCTGGGCACACTCCAAAGCTATGACCAGGGCATCCCGTCCA